>JAYUHM010000208.1:0-25373 GCA_043766985.1 Polaromonas sp. | reverse complement strand
CTGTAAATTTTTAAAGAACAGCGCAAACAATCTCTTGTTTTTTGCTAACTCCGCTGTGATCAGCGAAGCCTTTGATTATGACACAGTTTTATCTAACTTGCCAACTATTTATCGGGTTTCTACTGATTTGCATTCTGACAAACTCTTGTACACCAAAGGTGCTTTCTAAGCTTGTCTGCGTATTCAGCAGAGCCTCAAATTATATACCGGATTTTTGAAGTCCGTCAAACAATTTAATTGTTCCGCTCTGCTTATCTGGTCCAAACTCATCTTAAAAAAGACGGCTTAAACGTTTTCAGCAGAGCCTCGAATTATACATCGGATTTTGATAGTCTCGCAACCAGTTTTTGCAACCCCATTGCAGATGAGGCGACTGGTGATGGCGGTCCGTGCAACCCCTTTACCCCACCTTGGCAATAGGCAAACTTCGTATCCGCACACCAGTCAAAGCAAACAAGGCGTTCGCCACGGCTGGGGCCAAGGGTGGCACAGCCGGTTCGCCTACGCCTGTGGGTGCCAAGGTACTTGGCACGACATGGGTTTGCACCGTGGGCGCTTGGGCCAGGCCCAGCATGCGGTAGCTGGGGTAGTTGGTCTGCTGCACTTGGCCCTGCACGATATCTACGCGGCCATAGAGTGCTGCAGTCAAACCGAACACCACCGAGCTTTCTACCTGCTGGGCCACGATACCGGGGTTGACCACTGTGCCGCAGTCGATGGCGCATACAACACGGTGCACTCGGGGTTCACCTTTGTCTATAGACACCTCTACCACTTGCGCTACAACTGAGCCAAAGGACTCGTGCAAGGCGATGCCGCGTGCTCTGCCCGCCCGCAGTGGCGTGCCCCAACCCGCTTTATCCGCCGCCAGATTGAGCACAGCAAGATAACGCGGCGCATGCGCCAAAGCGCGCCTGCGAAACTCCAGAGGATCTGTTTGCACTGCGTGCGCCAGCTCGTCAACAAAACTCTCCGAGAAGAACGCGTTGTGCGAATGCCCCACGCTGCGCCAAAACCCCACGGGCACGCCTGATAGCGTGGCCGCGTGCGACATATGCTGGTTGGCAAAGCTGTAGGGCAAGTCAAACAAGCCCTCCGCCGTGGTTTTATCGGGCGTATCCACGGGGCCAACCAAGAGCGGGAAGGCCCGCTCAAACCAGCGCGGTGTGATGGCATCTCCCGCCGACTGGATGCGCAGGCTACTGACGGCGCCATTGGCGTCGATGCTGCCGCGCAGCAGGGCCGCGTGCGCCGGGCGGTAAAAGTCATGCGTCATGTCTTCTTCTCGGGCGTAAAGCAATTGCACCGGCCTGCCAGCACTGTCCATGGCAACCCGCACGGCTTGCGCCACAAAGTCGACCTCCAGCCGACGGCCAAATCCACCGCCAAGTAAAGTTACGTGTACGGTGACAGCTTCTTTAGGTACGCCAGCCACCAGGGCCGCGACATCGCGCGCCATTTGCGGCACCTGGGTGGGCGCCCACACCGTAACCTTGCCGTCTTTGACTTGCGCGGTGCAGTTCATCGGCTCCATCGTGGCGTGGGCCAAATAGGGCGCGCTATACAGCGCCTCGACCTTGCGGCTGGCACTGCGCTCGGCATCGTCCACGGAGCCACGGCTATGGAATGCAAAACCGCCACCTTTGGTTGCCGTGTCACGCAGTTGCGCGTCGATCTGTGCACTGTCCAGCGCGCCCAGTGGGCGCTGCTGCCACTGCACCTCCAGCGCCTGCGCACCTTGTGTGGCATGCCACGACGTCACGCCTATCACCGCCAAACCCGCCGTGCCGCCACCCAGGGCGGGCAATGGCACCACGCGCTCTACGCCCGGCAAAGCCAATGCCTTGGATGAATCTACCGTGCCCGGTGCGCCTCCCAGCATCGGGCACAACCGCACAGCGGCAAACACCATGCCCGGCTGGCGCACGTCAATACCAAACTGCGCCGTGCCATTGACCTTGGCCGGAACATCGGTGCGCGGTGCAGCGGTGCCTATCAGCTGGAAGTCCTTGGCCTCTTTCACCCGCACCTCGCCTAGCGCCACACTGGCAGCCGCCTTGGCAAAATCGCCCAGCTTGGCCGTCTTGCCGGCCGCGCTGAGCACGCCCTGGCTCATGCTAATTTGCGCCGCTGGCACGCCCCACTGCGCCGCTGCCGCCCCCACCAGTTGCGCGCGCGCGGTAGCAGCCGCCAGGCGCAACGGCCCCCAAGCATCGGCCACGCTGGACGAGCCCCCTGTAACCACCACACCCAGCTCACGCGCCACTTTGCCCACCAGCCATTGGCCGGTCTTCACCACCGTCGTTTCATGGCCCGCTTCGCTGTCTTTTGGGTGAAACGGCAGCGAGGCGACAAACATGGCCACATTGCCGTAAATTTTGTCCAGCCCCGACGGCTCGATACGCACCTGTGACAAGGGCACGTCCAGCTCCTCGGCCACCAGCATGGGCAGCGCGGTGTGCACGCCTTGGCCCATCTCGCTGCGCGGCATGGCCAGCACCACGGTGCCGTCGGCCGCAATTTTGATCCAGCCGTTCAGTGCTACGTCGCCCTCTTTGGGCAGCAGCAGCTCACCCTTGCCCAAACGTGAGCGTTGCGGCATGACGCCCCATCCGACTAACAACGCACCGCCAATGCCAACGGCAGATAAGAGAATGTTGCGGCGCTTCATAGTACGCTTACCCCCACGTTTGTCACTACGTGTACTGCACTGCCCCCCGAGGGGGCCTTCGCGCCTTGGGGCGGCCCGGCGACGCCCAACGCGGCTGTTTTTACCGTTCCCGCCGCGCGGTGAATGGCTGCGCGCACGCGCTGGTAGGTGCCACAGCGGCAGATATTGGTCATGGCGTCGTCAATTTGGGCGTCGGTCGGCTGGGGCGTGGCCTCCAGCAGCGCGGCGGCCGCCATCAGCATGCCGCTTTGGCAGTAACCGCACTGCGGCACTTGCTCGGCGATCCAGGCTTCTTGCAGGGCGTGCAGCTTGGTGCCACCCCCCGCTTGTCCGAGGCCCTCAATGGTTTGAATCTGCTTACCCACCACCGTAGACACCGGCGTAACGCAACTGCGCACCGCCGCGCCATCTACCCGCACCGTGCACGCCCCACAAGCCGCTACGCCGCAGCCAAACTTGGTGCCCGTCATATTCAGTACATCGCGCAGTACCCACAGCAGGGGCATAGCGCCGTCGGCTTGTACGGTGCGCGCTTGGCCGTTGATTTGCAGTTCCATCGTCACTCCTTGTTTGTCGTTCGCCACACACCGTGGGGCGCGCAGAGACGTAAATATAAGCCCGATGCAGTGAAGCCATTGGTTCTATTTTCTTTGCCCTTGCCCACATGCCCGACAATCAGGGCTATGGCTTTGATTACATTTTTAGATGCGCAACTCGCTTATGGGCACTTTGCGCTGCTCGACCACGCTGATTTTTCATTGGAGACGGGGGACCGCGTAGGCCTGATTGGCCGCAACGGCGCAGGCAAATCGTCCCTGCTCAAAATCCTGGCGGGGCTGGAAAAACCCGACGACGGCGTGCTGCAACTGCAAGGCGGCGTGCGCGTGGTGTATGTGGCGCAAGAACCTGTGCTCGACCCGGACGCTACAGTTTTTGAAGCAGCCAGTGCTGGCATAGCAAGCCTCAAGGCCGTCATGGAGCAGTATTTGTTGGGGGAAGGCGACCTGGACAAGCTGCAAACCATCATCGAAGACCAGGATGGCTGGAACTGGGAACAGCGCGTGACCGAGACCCTGCAACGCCTCAAACTCAACCCCGACGCGGTGGTGGGCCAGCTTTCTGGCGGTACCAAAAAGCGCGTGGCGCTGGCCCAAGCCCTCGTCGCAAGGCCGGACGTACTGTTGCTAGACGAACCCACCAACCACCTGGACTTGGACGCCATCACCTGGCTGCAAGAGTTGCTGGTCGCCTTCAAAGGCAGCATCGTCACCATTAGCCACGACCGCGCCTTTCTGGACGCTGTGGCCACCCGTATCGTCGAGCTGGACCGTGGCAAGCTCACCGGCTACCCCGGCAACTTTGCCGCCTACGTGCTGCAAAAAGCCGAACAAATGGCGCAAGAAGCCGTCATCTTTGCCAAGGCCGACAAGCTGCTGGCGCAAGAAGAAATCTGGATCCGCAAAGGCGTAGAAGCCCGCCGCACCCGCGCCACCGCCCGCATTAACCGCCTGGGCGAGCTGCGCAGCAGCCACTCCGAGCGCCGCAACGCCCTGGGCCGCGTCAAGCTGGACTTGGACGTGGGCGAGCGTGGCGGCAAGCTGGTCAGCGAGCTGACCGACGCCTGCCTGGCCTTCCCGGCCACCCTGGGCAGCGGCCACCCCAAAACCATCGTGCGCGACTTTACCGCCACCATCATGCGCGGCGACAAAATCGGCATCCTGGGCCCCAACGGCGCAGGCAAAACCACGCTGCTGAAAATGATTTTGGGCGAACTGCAACCCGACAGCGGCAAAGTGCGCCAAGGCGCCAACCTGCAAGTGGCCTACTTTGACCAGATGCGCGACAAGCTCAACCTGGACGCCACGCTGGAAGACTTTATCAGCCCCGGCAGCGAATGGATTGAGATCAACGGGCAGCGCAAACACGTTAAAAGCTACCTCAGCGACTTCTTGTTCAGCCCCGCCCGCGCCAACAGCCCCGTGCGCAGCCTAAGCGGCGGCGAGCGTAACCGCCTGCTGCTGGCCCGCCTGTTCGCCCGCCCCGCCAACGTGCTGGTGCTGGACGAGCCCACCAACGACCTGGACATCGACACCCTGGAGCTGCTGGAAGAAATGCTGCAAGACTATCCCGGCACGGTGTTTTTGGTCAGCCACGACCGCGCCTTTGTCGACAACGTCGTCACCAGCATCATCGCCTGGGAGGCCACGCCCAGCCAGCCGGGCTTTTGGCGCGAATACGAAGGCAGCGTGCAAGACTGGCTGACCCAGCGCGCCCGCAGTGCGCAACTGGCCCCCAATGCCAAGAATATAGGCAAAAGCGAGCCGCAGCCCAATAAAAAGCAGCACGAGCAGCTACCAAATGCAGAGCAAGCGTCTGCTGCTGCAGCATCTACCGCAACGGCCGCCGCCACCGCATCACGCAAAAAGCTCAGCTACAAAGAGCAGCGCGAGCTAGACAACCTGCCAGAGCGCATCAAAGCCCTGGAAGAAGAGCAAAAAGCCATCCAAGGCCAGCTCGCCGACGGCAAACTCTACGTCACCGACAACGCCCGCGCCCTGCAGCTCGCCCAGCGTGAGGCGGCGATTGAGACGGAGCTGCTGCAGACTTTGGAGCGCTGGGAAGTGTTGAGCTAGCTTGGCTTTGGGATTGCGCGCCTAGCTTTTGTACATAGCGGCGACTGAACGGGGTTGCGCTGTCAAAAATTTACGAAATCACGCGACCAGATTTTGTAGCCATCACCAGTCCCCGCCGCGCCTTTCTCCATTTTTTGCATCCCAACCCCATTCAATCACCGCTTGCTGGGTTCTGTAGCGTGTTGTCTTTCGCAACAGTATCGCGGTTTTTCGACAAATGGTTACTATCTAAAACGTAGCTGCTCGTGCTATATTCTATTGGGCTAACGGCCTATTTAGCACTCAAAACCTTCAGCCACCTTCAAAAACCATGCCTTCACGCCATTTTTTCTTTGCTGGCACCAGCTCTGGCGAATGGCGCATCACCAGCATGCGCAGTATTGTCGGCGAGCCATTGACTGACGCCGCTTATCTGCAGGTTCGCGCAGCGCCTGAATTACCTGCCGCCGCATCGTCCGCATGGGTGCTACAGGGCATCACCAGCAACGAGCGCTACATCACGCGCGGTGAGAAAAGCCAGTTGGTCGCAGTGCAGGAAGGTCTCGCTCGCCCAGGCGCCTCATGTGCGGCCCTTATTCCCATGCGCAAAAACGCAGCCTGGTGGGCGCTGACGCAGGATGAGCGGCACGCCATTTTTGAAGAGCACTCCAGCCACGTCCAAATTGGTCTGCAGCACCTACCAGCGGTTGCGCTTCGGCTGCACCACTGCCGCGATATTTCAGACAGCGAGCCGTTTGATTTTCTGACCTGGTTTGAATACGCGCCCGCCTACGAAACGGGCTTCAACGCACTGCTGGCCCAGCTGCGCGCCAGCGAGGAATGGCAGTATGTTGACCGCGAGATAGACATTCGCCTTGTCCGCAACTGAACTCTCATCTGGTTTGCGTCATGGTGCGGCTGGCTTGAAGATTGTGTTCCCAGCTTTTGTACGTGGCGGCGATTGAACGGGGTTGCGCTGTCAAAAATTTACGAAAACACGCGCGAACTGAGAAAACGCAAGGCTGCCTTATGCACCGCGCGCCTTTCTCCAATTTTTGCATCCCAAGCCCATTCAATCACCGCTTGCTGGGTTTAGTAGCGTGCTGTTAAGCGCAACTGCTTCGAGTTTCGATAGATAATCACTACTGAAAATATAGCTGCTCGTGCAATATTTCATTGGGCTAAAGGCCTATCTTTAAAATAATTCAATTCTTTTTCAAAGCCTGGTGATGCACGTACCGACACGCTATAGGCAACCCGCAAACATGCAATACCTTGCGACTTTCGCCGCACCTCAGCTATAGTGCAGAGGCTTGAAACATATACTAGAAGCCACTTTAAGGAATATTCAATGACTAGTTTTAATCGCAGCCGCCAGATTGTGTTGCAAGTTTTGCGGCATACATTGCCTCAGGCCTCGCAAAATGCCTGATCTGTCCACTGAACGATTGAAGAAGGCGGCGGCGTTCCTGCTCGTCCTCGCAGCGTTCGCGGTGGTTCTTGCGATAGGGGCTTACGTTGTTATCTTCGGGCCAGCATCGGGATTTAACCTCTCAAGATCCGACGGCGCATGGTCGAATTTCGGTTCGTACCTTGGTGGCGTTCTCAGTCCAGCCTTCGCGTTCCTCGCGTTCATTGCAGTCCTCGTCACTGTTTGGCTACAGGCAAAGCAACTCGAGCACGCCAAACGACAGAGCCATCTTGAAGAGCTTCAACGAGTCGTTGCAGTAGTCAGCAAGACAATTGACGATCTCCTCGCTCAGCCGGCCGGACCAAGTAGCAATCCGCCAGTTGCCACGCTCGCCGAGCTAACCGTTTACGATGTTCTCTCAGCGGCCGGCACCCGTGCATTGAACACCACGACCGACTACATAATACGTGCCAATAACAGCGCCCTGATTCAGTTTTCCAAAGACGCCCTTCTCCTGCAGGCGGGCACACTTTTAATCGAACTTGAGCAGCTAGTATGGTGCCTGCAGGAGTACGAGAAGGAAGGTGGCAGCTCGACAGTCGCCGACTTCTACAAGCGCCGCTACGACGCAATTGTTTGCTGGCTAGACTTACTTGAACCGTTAAATTCCAGCGGTCGAGTCCATGACTACTTCAAGCCCAAAGACTTCAGACAGTACTTGAGCCCAAGCCTATGAGAGCAGCGGGGCCCAGCACAACACTCTGCCTGACGTTCGCCAGCCGTCCGCGCCGTCTAGCACCCGTTAGTAAGCTCAAACATTTGGGCGCTCAAATAAAGGCCGTTGCTTCCATGGTCTTGGTGCTTGCGTCTCCAGCCTTTGGAGAGCCTGCCTACTATGAGGCATTCGACTTCAAAAGCTGTTTGCACTGGAAGATCGACAATGAGATACATGGGGATGATCTAAGCCACGAGTCAAAACAGTACATAGCAGCTCTGGAGTTAGAAATGCGCCAGCCTTACTCGTGGCACAAGTTCATATCAGCTAAAGTGCAAGCGAGAATGACCGAGGCTGACAGGTACAAGTTTGTGGTCGTCCATTCAGCTTATGCCTATGACTACAAGACGAAGAAATCCATTGAAAAATATGGCGTATGTAATCACGGGATTGCGTGCTTGCCGAATCAAGACTTCCCGCTAGCGGGTGCAAGTTACAAGAAGATTCACTCAAAGGGTCCGCTCGCCACGCTCGGTTGTGTCGCAGGTTGCACAGACGCCCCGGCAACGATTCACTACATGGGCTACGAGAACATGGATGGCGAAAGAAATATTGAGCAAGAGGCTAACCTTAGAAAGTTTAGGAAGGCATGTGGTCGAGCCCCCTAACACGTCAGTCAAAGGGAGGAATTGCGACAAGCAGCAATTCGTCCCTTATTTTCAATGCTAACTTAGCGTGACATGATTGACTAAGATAAGTTATGAGTAGTAGTAGTTTTTATAAAAAATAGCATGAGCGGCTACGTTTTTTGCAGTGTTCAGTTGTTGAAAATCCGCGAAGCCGTTGCACAAAACAGCGCACTACAAAACCCAGCAAGCGGTAGTTGAATGGGGTTGGGATGCAAAAATTGGAGAAAGGCGCGCGGTGCATAAGGTAGCCTTACGTGGTCTAAGTTCGCGCGTGTTTTCGTAAATTTTTGACAGCGCAATCCCGTTCAGCTGCCGCTACGCTACAAAACTTCGCGCGCCACTCTTAGGCCGCAAAAATCTTCAAGCAAACACCGGTTTACCCGACGAAGCATCCGCATCAAACCCATAGCACTTAAACGCCATATCAGGCCTCTCCCCGCTGATCAGCTCCGCAATCGCCTTGCCCGACCCCGCCCCATGCGTCCACCCCAGCGTGCCGTGCCCCGTGTTGACCCACAGTTTGGCGACGGGGGTGCGGCCTATGTAGGGGATATTGGTAGGGGTGGCGGGGCGTAGGCCGCACCATAGCTGGGGGTTGCCGCCTTGGGCTGCGGTGCGCGTGTCGGCTACGCCCGGTAGCACCAGCTCGATGCGGTCTAGCAGCATTTGGCAGCGCGTTTGGGCCAGGCGGGAGGTGAGGGACAGGTCGTAGCCGCCTACCTCGATAGTGCCTGCTACGCGCAGTTCGTTGCCCAGGCGCGAGATGGCTATTTTTTTGTCGTCGTCGATCATCGACACCTGCGGCGCATCATGGGGTTTGAGCAGCGGCAAGGTGGCGCTGTAGCCTTTGCCGGGGTACACGGGGATGTCCACGCCCACCGTGCGCAGCAGGGGGGCCGAGTAGCTGCCGCAGGCTACCACCACCGCATCGGCACGTAATACTTGCTTAGCCCCTGTATGGCGGGCACGAACAGCTACTGAATCTATAGTATTGGTGATTTTGATCAACTGCTCTACGTCGTGCCCAAACAGCATGTGCGCGCCGCGCTGGGCGCACAGGCTGGCCAGCTTTTGGGTAAACACGCGCGCGTCGCCGGATTCGTCGCTGGCGGTGTAGGTGCCACCTGCAATGTGCGGGGCAAAGCTTTTGAGCGCGGGTTCGATTTTGACCAGCTCGTGCCGGCTGACGATGCGGCGGTCTACGCCGTACTTTTGCATCATGGCGGCCTCGCCTGCGGCGTGGTCAAACTCGGCGGCATCGGTAAAGTAGTGGGCTATGCCTTTTTCCAGGCGCTGGTACTCTATGCCGGTGCTGCGCACCACGTCTTTGAGGGCGGCGTGGCTGTAGCGGCCCAAGGCTACCAGCTGCTGCACATTGCGCTCGAACGCGGCGTCGTTGCACTGCGCCAAAAACTGCAGGCCCCAGCGGTACTGCTGCCAGCCCTGGCCCAGCGGCCACTGCGGGCGAAACAGCAGCGGCGCTTCGGCAGAAAACATCCATTTAAGCGCTTTGAGCGGCGCGCCCTTGTTGGCCCAGGGCTCGCAGTAGCTGACCGAGATTTGCGCGGCGTTGGCAAAGCTGGTCTCTTGGGCGGCTGCGTCTTGCCGGTCCACCACCACCACCTCATGGCCGCGCTCCAGCAGGTGCCAGGCCGTGCTGATGCCGATGATGCCGGCGCCTAAAACAATGATTTTCATAGCTGGCAAGTGTGCGATATCTGGTCAAAAATGAAAAGGTAAATTAAACTCTTAGTAAAAACATCAGCGCAGCTAATACTCAAAACAATCGCACACCCCGCCCGGAGACACCAGCCCATGAGCACTTTTGACCCCGACGCACTGGAATGCCTGGCCGCCATTGTGGAGGAGGGCGGCTTTGAACGCGCGGCGCAGCGCCTGTCCATCACCCAGTCGGCGGTGTCGCAGCGGCTGCGCGCGCTGGAATCACAAGTGGGCACGGTGCTGATTGTGCGCAGCCGACCGCTCAAAGCCACGGCCGCCGGGCAGTTGCTGCTCAAACACACCAAGCAAATGCGCCTGATACGCGCCGACCTGGAGCGCGACCTGCGCGAGCTGGCGCCCAGCAGCATAGGTGGCGCGCGCGAGGAAGAGCGCGTGTCGATAGCGATTAACGCCGACAGCATTGCCACCTGGGCGCTGGACGCGGTGGGTGACCTGGTGCGCCAAGGTGTGCCGCTGGAGATCATCACCGACGACCAGGACTTTACCCACGAGTGGCTGCGCGAGGGCCAGGTGCTGGGCTGCGTCACCACGCTCAAGCAAGCCCTGCGCGGCTGCAAGGTGGTGCCACTGGGCGCTATGCAATACATAGCTGTGTGTGCCGCTGAAACCGCGGCCTGTGCACCTTTTGATGCAAAACAGGGGCTGACAGCGCATAATTTTCGCAGCACGCCGTTTATTGCCTTCAACCGCAAAGACGATATGCAAACAGAGTTTGTGGCCAAGGCCTTTGGACTTAAACGCGTGACGCTGAGCCAGATGTTTGTGCCCAGCTCGGAGGCGCAGGTGCGCGCCGTGCTGGCCGGCTGGGGCGTAAGCGTGGTGCCCGCCCTGCTGGCGCAACCGCTGGTAGACGCAGGGCGCTTGGTGAACATTGCGCCCGACCACACCCTGGCTGTTCAGTTGTACTGGCACTGCTGGAACTTGGAATCCGACGTGCTGGACAGCTTGAGCGCGGCCTTGACAGGTGCCGGGCAGCGCTTGCTGCAGTCGGCTTAACTGGTGGGATTGCGCCTACCATTAGCCCGCCGCGCTAGCAGGCCATAAGCGCAACCCCGCCACCAAGATTTACTTGGGCAACACGACCGTGTCGATCACGTGGATGACGCCGTTGCTGGCAACTACGTCGGTAGCCGTTACCTTGGCGTTGTCCACCATCACGCCGCTGTCGGTTTTAACCGTCAGCTCCTGGCCGTTGACGGTTTTGACCTTGCCGGCCTTCACGTCAGCCGCCATCACCTTGCCCGACACCACGTGGTAGGTGAGGATTTTGCTGAGGGTGGCGGGGTCTTTGAGCAGGCCGTCCAGAGTGGCTTTAGGCAGCTTGGCAAAGGCTGCGTCGGTCGGCGCAAATACCGTGAACGGGCCGGGGCCCTTCAGCGTGTCGACCAAACCCGCGGCTTTGACTGCGGCTACCAGCGTGTTAAAACTGCCTGCCTTGACGGCCACATCGACGATGTCTTGCGCCAACGCGCTGACAGACAAACCCAAACCGAGAGCGATAGCAATAAGAGACTTTTTCATGGGAATTTCCTTTAGCAAATAACAAAAAAACAGGGCTGGCGGTAGCCGAACCCGCGATAACGAGGCCAGCGGGTAGCTGGCCTCGCAACACTTACTTCGGCAAGATGACCTTGTCGATCAGGTGCACCACGCCATTGGTTGCCAAAATGTCAGTGGCAATAATGTTGGACTTACGCGGCGGGGTGCTTTCATCGGTGATGGCCAAGCTGGCGTCCACGGTGAATTTGCCGCCCTGCAGGGTGGTGATCGGCGCGCCTACGGGCACGTCCGCCTTGAGAAACTTGCCAGACACCACGTGGTAGGTCAGCACCTTGGTTAGCAAGGGTTTGTTGGCTAGCAGGGCGGCTTTGTCGGTCTTCAGTTCGGTCAGCAAGGCGGCAAACGCCGCGTTGTTTGGCGCAAATACCGTCAGCGGGCCTGGCGCGCTGAGTGCGTCAACCAAGCCTGCGGCTACTACCGCTTCGACCAATATGCTTAAGTCGGGGGTGGCTTGGGCCAACTGCACTATGTTTTTGGACGGTGGGGGGGGTGCCGTGCCATTGCCTGGCGGCACTACGGGGTCGTCGCCGCCGCCGCAGGCGGCAAGTACGGCCGCCGCGCTGGCGGCAAGGGCATATTTCAAGAACTGACGTTTCATGTGGCTATCTCCAATGGAAGGAATGGACCAACGCTGCTGAGTGCTAATCTGTTGGTAGAACACAAAAACTCCTCCGAGCTAGAAATATATACCAACCATTCTAAATAAATACTAATTGGTAATTAATAATACCAACAAGTTACACAATGATTCATTTGAATAATTTATGACTTTTCCGTAAAATAGCGTTTACACCTAGGCAAACAAACGCACCATGGCCCACATTACCGCCCCCATCCCAGCGCGCCTGCGCGCCCCCAGCAGCAGCGTTGCGCTGGCGAGTGCCGTGGTTGCCGCCCCCAAGGCGCGCGGCGCGGCAGCGCACAGAGCCAAGGCCGCTGCCGAGCCGGCAGCCAGCCTACTGGCCACCAAACCCAGCTTTAAGCAGCAAATGCTGCTGGCGCGCGAGGAAGCCATCATTGACGTGGTGAACCGCATGCTGGCCGACAAAGGCTTTGACGCCATGACGGTAGACGAGGTAGCGGCCGAGGTGGGCGTAGCCAAGGCCTCGCTGTACAAACACTTTCCCAGTAAAGAAGACCTGGCCGCCGCCGCCATGGTGCGCATGATGCAGCGGGCACACGCGTTTTTAGGCACCGTCAGCCCCACGCTGCCTGCCATTGACAAGCTCAAGATGGCCGCGCGCTGGATGATGCAGCTCAAACTGGCCGGGGAGATGCCCAACCTGCCGAGCCAAAACTCCAGCCTGCGCGCCACCCTGACGGCGCACCGCGGCTACGTCGATGGGTTGATTGACATCAGCGACACCCTGGGCGGCTGGATTGAGGCGGCGCAAAAAGCCGGGCAGATCAGCGCCAAGCTCCCGGCCTTGGTGGTGCTGTACACGCTGTACGCGCGCGCCTGCGACCCGGTACTGGAGTTCTTGAAAGTAGGCGGCCAGTACAGCGCCGATCAAATGCTGGACTATGTTGCCAGCACCTGCTTTGACGGCTTGGTAGCCCGCTAATTGGTATAGAAATGGGCTTTTAGCCCAATAGAACATAGCACAAGATGCTATTGTTTTTGTAGTGATGGTGTGAGCAGCGGGGTAAAGAAGCGGGGCCGCATCTCCGACAAACCCAGCTGGCCCAGCACCTCTTGCAGGCGCGCGCCGCTCTTGCTGGCCGCCGCGCTGGCATGCGACTGGGACGCGGCGCTCCGGGTCGCCACAATCAGCTCGTTCTTCATCGAATGCTCCCAGCCCACCAGCTCGGTTACCGTAACTTGGTAGCCATGCGCCTCTAGCTGCAGGCAGCGCAGCACATTGGTCAGTTGGCTGCCAAACTCGCGGGTGTGAATGGGGTGGCGCCACAGCTCGGCCAGCGGGTTGTTGCCCATGGTTTTGCTTTTACCGGCTTTCAGTGTGGCCGCCACCTCGGCCTGGCAGCAGGGCACCAGCACCATGTGCTGCACCTGGTGCGCCAAGCCAAAGGCAATGGCGTCGTCGGTGGCGGTGTCGCAGGCGTGCAGCGCGGTGACGATGTCGATGCGCTTGGGAAGTTGCTTGGACGCCTCTGAGGCTGCTACCGACAGGTTTAAAAACTGCATGCCGGTAAAGCCAAACTGTTTTGCCAACTCGGCGCTGCGCTGCACCAACTCGTCGCGCACCTCTACGCCAATCACGCGGCCCGGCGTTTGGCCGTTCACCTGAGGTTGAAGCTTGAAGAACAGGTCGTACAGGATAAAGCCCAGGTAAGACTTGCCTGCGCCGTGGTCTACCAAAGTCAAGTCGTGGTGTTCTTGCTGCACTTTTTGCAGCAGCGGTTCAATAAAATTAAACAGGTGGTACACCTGCTTGAGCTTGCGCCGCGAGTCTTGGTTAAGCTTGCCGTCGCGCGTGAGGATGTGCAGGGCTTGCAGCAGCTCTACCGACTGCCCGGGGCGAATATCGTATTTTTCGCCACCGTGAGGGCTTGCTGTAGCTGCTGTTTTTACCGAATCTGCCTGCTTGGCAGCGCGCGACGCGGCGGCGCTTTGGGTCAGTGGGGTGGTTTTCATGCCTGCAATGCCCTCCAACCCTCAAGCCCCAGTTTTTTCAATGTCGCAATATTGCGCTCGTAGATGTTCGCCGCATCGGGAAACGAGGCCACCGCGCGCTCCACACTGTCCTCGCGCAGCAGGTGCAGCATGGGGTAGGGCGAGCGGTTGGTGTAGTTTTCCATATCGTCCGGCGCGGTACCGCCAAACTGGTACTGGGGATGAAAGCTGGCAATCTGCAGCTGCGCCTCCGGGTCGGCATGCTCCAGCATCGCGTCCGCCTCGTCCAGAAAATCGTTGTAGTCTAAAAAATCAGCCAACATGTTCGGCACGATCAGCAGCGTGGTCTCGGTCTTGGCAGGGTCTTGCGCCAGCAAATAGGTAATCTCCTGCTCCAACATCAAGAGCAAATCGCTGGCTTCTGTAGCCGCGCTCACGCAGTAGCGAATGCGCCCATGCACATGCTCGGCCTTGGCAAACGGGCACAGGTTCAGGCCAATGACGGCGCGCTCCAGCCAGCGCTGGGTGCTGGCGATGATGTCCGTATCGGTCATGGCATACGCTTAAAAAAGAAGGCCCTGTTCAGCGTCATATTAAGCGCCATATTTCACTATCTCCTGGTCAATCGCACCAAACACGCTCTGGCCGTCCTTGCCCTTCATCTCAATGCGAACCGTGTCGCCAAACTTCATGTAGTCGGTGCTGGGCTTGCCGTCCTGGATGGTCTCAATCGCGCGTTTTTCGGCGATGCAGCTGTAGCCTTTGGGCCAGTCTTTTTTGCCGTCTTTCTCCACGCCTTTGTTGCTGACGGTACCGCTGCCGATGATGCTGCCGGCGCGCACGTTGCGGGTTTTGCACAGGTGGGCGATGAGCTGGCCGAAGTGGAAGGTCATCTCTTTGCCGGCGTCGCACATGCCTACGGTGCGGCCATTCCACTGGCTTTGCATGGTGAGGTGCACGCGGCCGCCTTGCCAGCTGTCGCCCAGCTCGTCCAGCGTGACGGCCACGGGGCTAAACGCGGTGGCGGGCTTGCTTTGCAGAAAGCCAAAGCTCTTGGCCAGCTCGTCGGGTATCAGGTGGCGCAGGCTCACGTCGTTGGCCAGCATCACCAGGCGAATGCCCTCCAGCGCCTGTTCGGGCGTGCAGGTCATCTTCACGTCGCCGGTAATCACCGCTACCTCGGCCTCAAAGTCGATGCCAAAGGCTTCGTTCACGCAGGGCACATCATCGCGCGGGCCAATAAAGTCATCACTGCCGCCTTGGTACATCAGGGGCTCGGTGTAGTAGTTGGCGGGCACCTCGGCGTTGCGCGCCAGGCGTACCAGCTCGACATGGTTGATATAGGCCGAGCCGTCTGCCCACTGGTAGGCGCGCGGCAGCGGGGCCATGCAACTCTTGGGGTCAAACGGGAAGGCGTGGCGGGCTTTGCCTTGGTTTAAGGTGTCGTACAGGTCTTGCAACTGGGGCGACAAAAAACTCCAGTCGTCCAGCACCTGCTGCAGCTTGCTGGCAATGCCGGTTGCATAATGCGCTGTGCTTAAGTCGCGCGAGACGACGACCAGTTGGCCGTCACGCGAGCCGTCTTTGAGGGTGGCAAGTTTCATATAACACGCTTCATATAAATTACGTTTAGGTAAATTCGTTTACTATTGCGTAATTCTAAAGCTATCACGCACCGCACGATTACACCACCGATGACGTCCAAACCCCAAGCCGGTATCCAGTCTGTCGAGGTTGGTTTTGCGCTGCTCAACGCGCTGGCCACCGCCCGCGCGCCCATGATGCTGCGCGATTTGGGGCTGGCTGCCGGCATGAGCGCGGCCAAAGCGCACCGCTATTTGGTGAGCTTTCAACGCTTGGGCCTGGTGGTGCAAGACGAACACAACACCCGCTACGACCTCGGCCCGGCGGCGCTCAAGTTAGGGCTCGCTTCGCTGGAGCGCCTCGATGCGGTTCAACTGGCCCGCGCCCGCATGGACGACTTGATGCTGGAGATTGGCCAAACCCTGGCCATTGCCGTGTGGGGCAACCACGGCCCCACCATCGTGCATTGGCAAGAGTCGCCGCAGGCCGTGACGGTGAATTTGCGCCTGGGCGATGTGATGCCCCTGCTCACCAGTGCCACCGGCCGCTGCTTTGCCGCCTACGCGCGGCCCGAGGCGGTTGCCGCTACATTGAAAACCGAGTTGGCCCACCTGGCAAAAATGTCGGCCAGCCTGCCGCGCGGCGATGCCCCCACCAGCTTGGCCGCCGCGCAAGCCCTTTTGAAAGAGACCCGCCAGCGCGGCCTGGGCCGGGTGTGCGATACCTTGCTGCCCGGCATTGCTGGCTTTTGCGCGCCGGTGTTTGACGCCAGCGGCCACCTGGTGCTGGGCTTGGTGTCGCTGGGCTCTACCGCCAGCTTTGACGCCGCCTGGGACGGCGCGGTGGCTACGCCGCTCAAGCGTTGCGCGCAGCAGTTGTCTAGCGACATTGGCGCGCCACCGCATTAACGGCGCAGCCTGCATAGCCGCTGGTTGCGGCTAGCGCGTTATATTTAAGCCATGGCCCACACAACCCCAATGCCACCTTATTTGCCCACCGCGGCTGTGCCGTGGCGCAGCCTACTGGCGTTGGTGGCCTTGGTGTTGCTGGTGCATCTGCTGCTGCTGTCGGCCAGCAACACGCCCTGGAGCCTGGCGCGAAGCCCCAACGCCACCAGCAGCATGCGCACGCGCGCGCTGGATGCCGCCCCCACGCCTGCGCCAGCCCCCGCTGTGGCCCCAGCCCCCGCCGCGCCACCGGTACCGCCCAAACCGCCAGCGCCGCCAAAAAAAGAAAGGAAAGTGGCGCCAGCCCAACAGAGCATAGCACAAGCTGCTACTAAATCTATAGTACTTGTGGAGCCCGCCACCCCGCCACCCGAGCCGCCGCCAACCCGCGTGGCCAGCGAGGACGCGGCCCCACTGGTGCCGCCCCCCGCGCCCGAGCCAACACCCACCCTTACCACCACGGCCAGCGCCAACGACAAACCGGCTAACGCCCCCCCCACCGAGGCCGCCGACCCCAGCAAAGCCGCCGCCACCCCTGGCCGCGAGCTGCCGCTGCGGTTCCCAGAGTCGGGCAAGTTTGGCTACGACGTGACCGTGCTGCGCGGTGGGCAGCCGCAAACCGGCTCGGGCACGCTAGAGTGGACTACCGACGGCAGCCAATACCAATTGCGCTTGGAGTCAACGGCATTTTTTGTGCCCCTGCTCAGCCGCAGCAGCGTGGGCAGCTTGACCGCCGACGGCCTGCAGCCCGCGCGCTTTTCCGACAAACGTTTCAACCGCAGCGAAAAGGCCACGCACTTTCAGCATGACACAGGGCGCATCACCTTTTCTGGCAGCCAAAACAACGTACCCTTGCTGCGCGGCGCGCAAGACCAGCTCAGCGTGCTGATGCAACTGGCCGGCATGTTTGCGGGCAGCCCGCAACTGCAGACTGAGCTGGGCAGCGTGTCGGTGCAAGTCGCCAGCACCGAAGATGCCGAGACCTGGCTGTTTACGCTGGATGGCGAAGAAAAGCTGCAGCTCCCTGCCGGCCAAACCCGCACACTGCGCCTGGTGCGCAACCCGCGCAAAGAGTTTGATACACGGCTGGAGGTGTGGCTGGCGCCTTCTTTGGGCTATTTGCCAGTGCGCATCAAACAAACCAATACCACCAACGGCAACAGCGAAGACCTGCAACTGCGCAGCCCAAGCGTTCGAATGCCAATACCCCCCTGATAGTAGGTCCTTGGTAGCTGTCCCCAGCGCCAATCCGTTACGCAATTTGGCGCCTGCGCCAAACTGCCCAAGGGCAAGCAGACTGTAAATGTGGGGTTTTTCGTGAATTTGTGCGGAAATACCCTGTCGGCCTTGAAATCGGCACGCGCGTTGCTACATGATGTGTAGTACGCTGACGATAGCGTGAAAGGACAACACCCCATGCAAATGCTCTACGACTCTGACTCTTTTGTGGTGGTTCACCTGCAGGCCGAGGCGCAGGACTCAACCCAAGCGCAAGACGCGGTAGAAGTAGCCATGCACAGCCGCGTCTCGGGCACCATGGGAAGCTCGGTCAACGGCCGGTCAGTGCAAACCGCCAGCGGCGCCACCGACAACTCGGGCCTGCGCCTGGCACGCCACGGCTTTGAGATTGTGGACAAGCGTTCGGGTAAAGAGGTGTATCTGGACGGCTCGTGGGCCGAGCTGTTTCAGCAGCAGATCAACGCCTGGCAAGATAAAACCCCCACCCAGGACGAAGTAGAAGACGCACTGGAGTGCTACACCCAGCTAGCGCAAAACCCGGTGATCTTGCACTAACCAGGCTGGTGGCGCCCGCCTAAACCGGGTGCAGCGGCCGCGGCCCGGGCTTTTAAGCGTACTTTTTAATGCTGGTAGCCAGCGTGCCCACCAATTGCGCAATCTGCGCCTTGTCCACAATATAGGGCGGGCATAGCACAATGTTGTCGCCAGCCGCCCGCACCAACACCCCTTGGTGGTAGCAGTCCAAAAAGACGTCATACGCCCGCTTGCCCGGCGCACCGGCAATGCTGGCCAGCTCTACCGCGCCAGCCAGGCCCAGGGTGCGGATGCCCACCACATTGGGCAGGCCCTTCAAGGCGCTGTGCATCGCGTCGCCCAATACCTGGCCCATCTGGCCTGCGCGCTCAAACAGGTTTTCTTCTTTGAACAAGGTCAAAGTGGCAATGGCGGCCGCGCAGGCCACCGGGTGGCCGCTGTAGGTGTAGCCGTGCATGAACTCGATGGCGTGGTCGGGCGACTTGGCGTGGGCGTCCTGGAAGGCCTGGTAAATGTGCTCACGGCAAATCACCCCACCTAGCGGAATCACGCCATTGGTCACGCACTTGGCAAAGTTCAGCATATCGGGCACAACGCCGTAGTAGTCCGCCGCAAAGTTGGTGCCCATGCGGCCAAAGCCGGTAATCACTTCGTCAAAAATCAGCAAAATACCGTGCTTGTCGCAGATCTCTCTTAAGCGTTTCAAGTAGCCCTTGGGCGGCAAGTACCAGCCCGCGCTGCCCGCCACGGGCTCCACCATCACCGCTGCAATATTGCTGGCGTCGTGTAGCGGGATGATGCGGTTTTCCAGCTCGGTCAGGATGTCCTCATTCCACACCGGCTCTTGGTTGTGGATGTAGGCGTGGTTGATCGGGTCATGGATAAAGCGCATATGGTCCACGCGCGGCAGCAGCGCGGTGCCAAACACCTTGCGGTTACCGGGGATGCCGCCCACGCTCATGCCGCCAAAGCCGACGCCGTGGTAGCCGCGCTCGCGGCCAATGAACATGTTGCGCTGCCCCTCGCCGCGTGCGCGGTGGTAGGCCAGCGCCACTTTCATCGAGGTGTCGGCGGCCTCGGAGCCTGAGTTGCAAAACAGCACCTTGTTCAGGTCGCCCGGCGCCATGTGGGCAATCATCTCGGCGGCTTTAAAGGCTTGGTCGTTGCTGGCGTTAAAGGCCGTGGCATAGTCCAAGGTGTCCAGCTGCTTTTTAATCGCCTCGTTGATGGGCCTGCGGTTGTGCCCCGCGCCTACGCACCACAGGCTGCTGATGCCGTCCAGCACCTGCCGACCGTCGTGGGTAGTGAAGTGCATGCCCTCTGCAGCCACCAGCACGCGCGGGTCTTGGCGGAAGTGGCGGTTGGGGGTGTAGGGCAACCAGAAGTTGTCCATATTGAAGTCGTTAAATGCCATGGTGCTTCTCCTGAAGGCGAGCGTATATGCTACTAAATAAATAGCTGCTTGTGCTATATTCTATTGGGCTAGAGACCAAAAACACCCATAAAATAGGCTCGGACACTGCCAAAAATCAGCGAAAATACAGCTATGCAATCGACCTACATCCTAACGCTAATCTGCCCTGACCGCACGGGCATCGTCCATGCTGTATCAGGCTTTTTGCTGGAACGCGGCGGCAATATCGAAGAAGCCGCGCAGACCAACGACCACGCCACCGGCTTGTTCTTCATGCGCGTGCGCTTTGCCTGCGGCACGCTCACCGAGGGCGAGCTGCGCAGCCAGCTGGCCCACTTTGGCGAAAAATTTGCCATGCAACTCAAGCTGCACGCCGCGCACGCGCCCATGCGCACGGTGCTGATGGTCAGCAAAGAAGGCCATTGCCTCAATGACCTGCTGTTCCGCTGGAAAAGCGGCATGCTGCCGCTGGACATTCGCGCCATCATCAGCAACCACCGCGATTTTTACCAGCTGGCTGCCAGTTACAACGTGCCCTTCCACCACCTCCCTGTCACCGCCGCCACCAAAGCGCAGGTAGAGGCCAAGCAAATCGAGATCATCAACGCCG
The DNA here is from genome assembly GCA_043766985.1 of Polaromonas sp. Classification (GTDB taxonomy): domain Bacteria; phylum Pseudomonadota; class Gammaproteobacteria; order Burkholderiales; family Burkholderiaceae_C; genus JAAFIP01. The sequence continues at coordinate 5,069 of JAYUHM010000208.1, read as the reverse complement.
AGGGCGCCGAGCTGGTGGTACTGGCGCGCTATATGCAGATTTTGAGCAATGACATGTGCCGCAATTTAGCAGGCCGCGCCATCAATATCCACCACAGCTTTTTGCCTAGCTTCAAAGGTGCCAAGCCCTACTACCAGGCACATGACCGGGGTGTCAAACTCATCGGTGCCACGGCGCATTACGTGACGGCGGATCTGGACGAAGGCCCCATCATCGAACAAGACATCGCCCGCTGCGACCACAGCGACACGGTAGAAGACCTGACCGCCCGCGGCAAAGACACCGAAAGCCAGGTGCTGGCGCGCGCAGTCAAATGGCATAGCGAACACCGGGTGCTGATTAATGGGCATAAGACGGTGGTGTTCAAGTAAGAGTCCCTTGTCACGACTATGCGTACGCAACGAAGGTAGGTGCTAACAGAGGCCTAGAATTACATAGCAATGGTATATAATCGAATATATTCCATACAGGTGTAATTCAATGCGCGATGCTAAACAGATAGATGACAAAGACTCTACCAAGGTAAGCTGGCACTTTGGTCGTCCCGCGTTGGCTGAGAATTACTACAACTTGATGTTTGACAGCGGCATCAGGCGCTTAGCGCTTTTTGGTCGTCGCCGAATTGGAAAAACGGAGTTCTTGCTACAAGACTTAATGCCGCTGGCGCAACAAAAAAGTACCGCTACGCTGTACTGTTCGCTCTGGGAAAATAAGGATAGCCCACAAAGCAGCATGATTCAAGCGCTCGAGCAAGCGTCCAAAGGCGCTCATGGCGGCAGCACGAAGGGCCGGTTGCAATTGAGCTTGCCCGACATTGCCGAAGCAGAGATTGAAGTAGAGCGTGCGCAGCACCCAAAAGCCGCTACCACACAAGAGCTATCCCAACTCACTGCGTCATGGCGCGAGTGGCTCAAGCAGTTAGGTACCAAGCCAGCATTGGTGATTTTTGATGAGATTCAACATTTAGCAAGTTCGGCCAGGTTTGCAACACTGGCCGCTACATTGCGCACCTTGCTAGACATGGCCCCTGCCAATGTGAGGGTGGTTTTTACTGGCTCGTCACATGCCGACTTGCACCGCCTTTTTACCAATAACAAAGCGCCTTTTTTCCAATTTGCAGATATCGTTCCGTTTCAACCCATGTCGCACGATTTTGTGCAACATTTAGAAGGTATTTTCAAGCGCATCACGTCACTGGTTTTGCCGCCGGATACTTTGGGCAAGCTTTTTGAACTCACTGGCCGAAATGCGCATGTGATTACCGGATTGACGCAGCGTTTAGTCATTTTTAGAACCACCGATGTAGAAGGCGTATGGCAGGACATCGCGGAAAACCTGGTCGGTCCTGAGGGTTGGTGCGAGCAGCAATGGAGCCAACTCAGCAATTCAGATCGCACTGTTTACTTGCAATTACTGCGGGAACAGGAGCCATTTTCAGAGGCGTCCCTAAAGGTATACGAAAACGCCAGCTTCTCGCGCGCGACGGCACAAAAAGCTTTGCTCCGACTCGAAAATAAAGGCCTCATTTCACGTTTAGGCCACGGCCAGTACCTGCGTGAAGTGCCCATGCTGGATCTTTGGATACGGGATCAAAAAACTATTTCCATCCAATGACCGGCCGCATCCCGCCCATCCAATGCCTGCTGACCTTTGAAGCGTTGGCCCGCCTGCGCAGCGTGACGCAGGCCGCCGAAGAGCAGTGCGTCACACCCAGTGCGGTGAGCCACCGGATTCGCCAGCTCGAAGAGATCATTGGTGTGCGGCTGTTTGGACGGGCCGATTTTTCTCTGACCACCGAGGGCAGCGAGTACTTGGCGCAGGTGCGCGAGGGGCTGGCGGCGCTGGAGCGGTTTCCGGGCAAGGATATGCCGCAGGGCAAGCGCAAGCTGCGCGTAGCGGTGACGCCCACCTTTGCGCGCTCTATCCTCATGCCGCGCCTCAAGGCCTTTGCAGACGCCTACCCCGAGATTGATTTGACTTTGCAGGTGAGCATTCCGCTGCTGGACGTGGTGGCTGAAGACGCCGACCTGACGGTGCGCTTTGGCACCGGGCGCTATGCCGATGTGGAGCATGTGTGTTTGTTCAAAGACGTGGTGACCCCCATGGCGTCGCCCGGCTACTTGCGTGACCATGGGCCGTTTGATGCGCCCGAAGACCTGGCCAAAGCCAAGCTGCTCAAAAGCCCACTGGAGCCGTGGCGCACCTGGTTTGCGGCGCACCAGCTGGACTGGCCCGAGCCGGTGGATGGCTCCAGCTTCAACGATATTGGCCTGATGTGCGATGCGGCGGCGCTGGGCCTTGGGGTGGGGCTGGTACGCATCAAGCTGGGGGCGCCGTGGCTGGAGAGCGGCGCGCTGGTGCGCCTGTCACCCGTGAACATCCCCAGCCCGCACGCGCACTACCTGTGCTGGCGCACGGGCACGCTAGACCGCTGGGAATGCGCGGCATTTGCGCAGTGGCTGCAGGCCAGCGTGGCGGCTTGATACACGGGCAAAACCCGCAAGCCGTCTGCGCACGCAAACAGCCGCAAAGATTACGGCGAACTGGCTGCTGGGCTGGCCACGGTTTGCTCCGCTGCCGGTTTGTCACCAGGTGCCGATGCGTTGACGCGCGGGGCTGACGGTTTGCGGCGGGGGAGTTTGTCGTGGCTGACTTGCAAGCCAGCGGCTACGCATTGTTTTTGAAACGCCACTTTGTCGGCGCTCTGCCCGGTAGGCAAACTGCGAAACTGGCGATTGCAATCGCGGGCGATAAGCCGCTCGCCTTCGGCGCGGCCAATCAGGCACTCACGCAACTTGCGGGTACGCGTGGGGCCTTCTACGCCTGCCATCTCGGTTTGGCAGCGTTGCATGCGCGTGGGGCCACTGGGCACGGCTACGGCCGGCGCTTGCTGCGCCCAGGTGGGCAACCACGCCAACGCGGCGCACGCCACCCACGCACCACGAAACTCAAAAGAAACGACCATCACTGCAAACTCCGCTTTTGTATTAACTGTTCAGACCTAGCAAGGTACCATTTTTTGAGGCGCTTTGCCAGTACCTTGGTACCGAACCGATCATTAGGGTGTTGAAACGTGGAAAGCCGCACAATAAACGTTCTTTACAGCACAAGCCCTTTTAAATAAAGCACAAGCAGCTACATTATTAATAGCATAAACGTAAGGAAAAGTTAATGCAAAATCAGCTGCTGCGCTGCTGCAGGTGCCATGTTGCAAGGCTGTGTGAAAATTCGTCAACCCTGCTGGGCGCAAATGCCCTAAAGTAGTAGCCAAGTCCCACTTTGATAATGCCCTGTGTATGAACGCTGCCGTCCACCCCGATATTTTGCAAACTGCGCAGCGCGCCGAACAAGCCGCGCGCCTTGCCCGCATCTTGCCCGCGCTGCAAGCCGCCTTGCCAGCGCACGCCATTTTGTGGCATGGCGAGGACACCGTGCCCTATGAATGCGACGGCCTGACCGCCTACCGCCAGCGCCCGCTGTGCGTGGTGCTGCCCGAGACTACGCAGCAGGTGTCGGCGGTGCTCAAGGCCTGCCATGCGCTGGACATCCCCGTGGTGGCGCGCGGCGCGGGCACCGGCCTCTCGGGCGGGGCCATGCCGCACCGCCTGGGTGTCACGCTGTCACTCGCCAAGTTCAACAAAATCCTCAAGATCGACAAATTCAGCCGCACCGCCGTGGTGCAGTGCGGCGTGCGCAACCTGGCCATCAGCGAGGCGGCAGCGCCGCAAGGCCTGTACTACGCGCCCGACCCGAGCAGCCAGATCGCCTGCACCATCGGCGGCAATGTGGCCGAAAACTCGGGTGGCGTGCATTGCCTGAAGTACGGCTTGACGCTGCACAACGTGCTCAAGGTCAAGGGCTTCACCATCGAAGGCGAGCCGGTAGAGTTTGGCGGCGACGCGTTGGACGCGCCGGGGCTGGACTTGCTGAGCATCATCATCGGCAGCGAAGGCATGCTGGCCGTCACTACCGAAGTCACCGTCAAGCTGGTGCCCAAGCCGATGCTGGCGCGCTGCATCATGGCCAGCTTTGACGATATCCGCAAGGCCGGTGACGCCGTGGCCACCGTGATTGCCGCAGGCATTATCCCGGCCGGGCTGGAGATGATGGACAAGCCCATGACCGCAGCGGTAGAAGACTTTGTACACGCAGGCTACGACCTGACGGCCGAGGCGATTTTGCTGTGCGAGAGCGACGGCACGCCCGAAGAAGTTGCCGAAGAAATTGGCCGCATGACGGCGGTGCTGGAGCGCTGCGGCGCCACCGCCATTGCGGTGAGCAAAGACGAGGCCGAGCGCCTGCGCTTTTGGAGTGGCCGCAAAAATGCCTTCCCCGCCAGTGGCCGCATCAGCCCCGACTACATGTGCATGGACAGCACCATCCCCCGCAAACGCCTGGCCGACATTTTGCTGGCGATCCAGGAGATGGAGATAAAGTACAACCTGAAATGTGCCAACGTCTTCCACGCGGGTGACGGCAACCTGCACCCTTTGATTTTGTTTGACGCGAACGATGCCGACCAGTTGCACCGCTGCGAGCTATTCGGTGCCGACATTTTAGAGACCAGCGTGGCCATGGGTGGCACCGTGACGGGCGAGCACGGCGTGGGCATAGAAAAGCTCAGCAGCATGTGCGTGCAGTTCTCAGCCACAGAGAACGAGCAGATGTTTGGCGTCAAGCGGGCCTTTGATGCCAAGGGTTTGCTCAACCCCGGCAAGGTGATCCCCACGCTGCAGCGCTGCGCCGAGTACGGCAAAGAGCTGGTGCGGGGCGGCCAGTCCCGCGCGGGCACGGCCTTCCCCGGCCTGCCTCGGTTTTAACCCTGCGCTTTGGCTGCCCCAGCGTCCAAGCCAGCTCAGCCGCCTGCTAAGGCAGCGCCAAACGCGGCCCCCGATGTGCCTACTGCGCCCCCCAGCACGCTGGGCCTGCAAGGCCTGGCGTGGTTACTGGCCGCCCAAGCCGCAGGCGAGTTTGCCACCCGCGCTTTGGCCCTGCCCCTGCCCGGCCCGGTGCTGGGTATGGCCTTGCTGCTGGTGGCGCTGCGTTGGCCCAGTGTGCGCGCTAGCGTG
>JAYUHM010000207.1:0-10098 GCA_043766985.1 Polaromonas sp. | reverse complement strand
CTGCTGGCCGTGGTGTTCGGCTTGGCGTTAGCTGTGCCCGCCAGCAAAACCCACGCAGGCGACCCAGCCCGCTGGCGCGGCATCAGTCGGCTGGTGCTCAACATGCTGCGCAGCATTCCAGAACTGGTGTGGGCGGCGCTGCTGCTGATCAGCGCTGGCCTGGGGCCGTTTGCGGGTACCTTGGCTCTGGCATTGCACACCACGGGTGTGCTGGGCCGCCTGTTTGCTGAAAGTTTTGAAAATGCACCCAGCGGGCCAGCGTTTGCGCTGCGCACCCGCGGCATCCCGGAGGGCCGCGTGTTTTGGTATGCCACCTTCCCACAGGTGCTGCCGCAACTACTCAGCTACACCCTGTACCGTTGGGAGAACAACATCCGCGCTGCTGCCGTGTTGGGCGTGGTGGGTGCGGGCGGTTTAGGCCAGATGTTGGCCTACCACATGGGCCTGTTTCAAATGGGCGAGACCAGCAGCATTTTGCTGGCCATGATGCTGCTGGTAGCGATAGTGGACGCAGCCAGCTACTGGGCGCGACGGGGCATGACGCGCTAGCCGCGCTTCATGGCTAGACCCTGGCGATGTCCAGCCTGATTTTTCGCAGTCCGATTTTCGCGGGGTCATCCAAGGCATCGCCAAAGCACTTGAAGGCGGTTTCAGCGCTCGTATAGTCGCTGCCCAGGAAGGTGTAGACAATGCGCAGGCCAGAGTCGCGTGCGCGTATGCCAAACGGCTCGCCCCGCAGCGCTTGTGAAAATAGCGCAGAGATCAGCTCTTCGGTCGGTGCGGTGGATAGCCCGTCCAGATCGTGCCGCACTACCAGTTCATGGAACGACCAGCGTCCGACGTGGCTGGCAGACCGCAGCGCCGCGGCCATCACCGAATGAAAATAGCGCTCCAGCGCCACGGCATCGAGTTGCCCCACAGCGGCAGAGCCAGGGGCCAGCGCGTCAAAGCGTAGCAGCATGAAAGCAAACAACTTTTGTTTCGCCGTGCCCGTACCCGAAGGCGGCATCGACAGCCTGTGCTCTATGGCTTGCCGCGACTCTTGTGCAGCGCCATTGCCCCGCGTCATCTCGGCAAGGCTTCGCCGCACCCGGGCATGGCGCTTTTCAAGCAAGTGAAGGGCGTACAGGTTGAACGGCACCTCTAGCACGCAGGCTACCGGCAACGACAGCAACACCCACGGCATAAAGGGAATCAGCCCGGCGAACGCCAACGTGGTGATGGTGGCGCCCACGATAACGGGGGTATAGCCCATAAGGAACCACAGCGCTGGGCGGTTGGTTGTGCGCCAGGCAAACCAGAAGCTGCACAAACCCATCACAATGGCCATGGCTACGGACACCTCCGACAGCGTCTTGTGCACCGCCAAATCAAACGCAGCGCCGCCTATGCCCAGCAAGGGGCAAAGCATGCCTAATAACAATAAGCTCCGCGACAAGGCAGGCGCCTGCACGTGCAGTGCAAACGCGCGCTGGGCCAGCAACAGCACCACGCCAGTCGATAAGCAGGCCATGGCTGAGCTTAGCTCCCCCCGCCAGGGCGCCAGGCTGGGCCACAGCCACGATTCGCCGTAGCCGGATATGAACATCGCCGTCAGGGCGATGGACAGCGTTAACCCGGCGTACAGCGCATACGCTTTGCTGCGCAGCGTTACGGCGCGAAAGGTAGCGTAGGCGGCCGCCAGCAAGGCGATGCAAAAGTAGGCCGCCAAGGTTTGGCGGAGCAAAACCGACTGCGCCACCCGCTGGGCCTCGCTCTGGTAGATGAACTGGCCCCGCACAGGCACGATGGTGGACAGCCTGAGGTAGACCGTATGCACGCCCACGTGGGCAGGCAGGAGCAGGGTGCCAGGAAAACGCGCCTCGGGCCGCATGCGTGCAGGCAGGTACCTGCCACCGCGAATAATTACCGGCGCTGCATCGGCTTGCGGCAAATACAAATCAGCCGACCGAATGGAAGGGTGTGTCAGCTCCAGCGACATGGGCTGGGCCGAGTTGCTGGCGAGTTCCAGCGCGTACCACTGCGTCTGGTGCGCTAGCAACTGAAAGTCAAACTGCCCGCCGCCGCGCTGTGGTTTGCCAGATCTTGCCTGCAGCAAGGCCAGGCGCGCAGCCTCAAAGTTATCGCTGTCGACAGGCGGTGTCCACGCCCATGCATTGACGGTGCCTTGGCCGTCTGCAGTCAAACCCGTTGCGGTATTGCCCCATGCGGGGTTGCCAAGGAAAAGTTGAAAAAAGCCTATGGCCCATAACAGCCCATAAACCCATCGGGGAGATAGCATCTTTGTATTGTTCTAAGCGCAGCAAAACGGCTACTGGCCAGAATTATCATGGCTTCCTCTCGGTTTACAGGTGCCTTGGCCGCTAGACGATCAAGGCCAGCGTGCTTAAGTGCCGCAAAGCGGCAAAACGTCACACTTGGGCAGCTCTGGCAGGCGCTAGCCTTGGTGCCACACTACCTTTTGCTTGCTCTTGGCCCAGGTCTCAAAGTAGTTGGCATAGTGTTTCTCCACCACATTGCGCTTGATTTTCAGCGTGGGGGTGACAAAGCCACTTTCTACGGTCCATTGCTCTGGCACCACCACCACAAAGTCCAAACGTTCGTGCGGGTCTAGCTGCTCGTTCACTACCAGCATGTGCGCCGCCAGCTCGTCACTGAATTCTTTGCGCACATCGGGTGCTTTGAGGGTGTCCCATTGGCCGGCAGGCAGCATAGCCAGGGCAAACGGCTGGGGAAACGCCACGCCCGACACCAGGCAGGCTTCGATGCGGGTAAAGGCCCCAAGCTTGCTCTCAATTGGGGCGGGGGAGACGTATTTGCCTTTGCTGGTTTTAAATTGTTCTTTGGCGCGGCCGATAATTTTCAGGCGGCCTTGCGCATCCATTTCGCCCAAATCGCCGGTTTTTAACCAACCATCGTCGGTCATGGTTTCGCGGGTTTTCTCCGGCTCTTTGTAGTAGCCTTGCATGTGCGCAGGCCCGCGCGTAAGCACCTCGCCCGTGTCAGACAGCTTGACCTCGCAACACGGCGAAGCACTGCCAACGTAACCCACGCGTGACTTGCCCGGTAGCGACGTGGTGGCCAGCGCAAACTGCTCGGTCATGCCATAGCCCTCCAGCAGCTCCAAGCCCAGCTTGCGGTACCAAGCCATGACCTCGGGGGGCAAGGGGGCGGCACCGGTGCCTGCAAACTTGACGGAGTCCAAACCCAGCTGTTTGAGAATTTTCTTTTTGACAATGCCGCCAAGGATAGGAATCGACATCAGGCGGTCGAGCTTTTTAGCCGGCATTTTGGCAAACACGCCATGCTGAAATTTTACCCACAGGCGCGGCACCGAGAAGAAGAAGGTAGGCCTTGCGCGTTGCAAATCAAACAAAAAGGTGTCCAGGCTTTCGGCAAAATAAATGCGCGAACCGCCATAAATACTCTGGCCTTCCACCAGGCAGCGCTCGGCCACGTGGGCCAGCGGCAAGTACGACAGCGAGCGGTCCTCGGTGCCCAGGTTCAGGATCGACTCAAACGCCTTGGCCGTGTGGCCAAACGACGCAAAACCATGCACCGCCCCTTTGGGCATGCCGGTGGTGCCTGAGGTGTAGATGATGGTGGCCATGCCATCTGCCGCAAAGGTGGGGCTGGCCTGCATCGGCTGGGTGTTTTTGATAATGTCGTCCCACGGTGTAAAGCCCTTGGCGTCACACAATGGCGTGCTGATGCATGGCAAGCCTTTGGGAATGCCCGGCTCCATGGATTTCCAGTCGTCCAGCTTGCCCACAATGCACAGTTTGCATTCAGAGTGCTCCATGATCAAACGCACCGTTTCGGCGACCAGATTAGGGTAAATGGGCACACTCACATAGCCAGCCATCCAAATCGCCAGGTCCGACATGATCCACCAGGCGGTGTTTTTGCTCATGATGGCGATGCGCGCGCCGGGCTCGTAGCCTAAACCCTTCAGATAGGCGGCCATGCGCCGGGTGTCTTGCATCGCCTGCGCCCAGGTCCAGTCGCGCACCACGCCGCCGCCCATGGGCTGGGTCAAAAATACGTCATTGGCCCGCGCTGTTTCCCAGTGGTACGCGCGTTGCAAGGGTAGGTCGTTAGAGTCGAGTTCGGTCATGGCCTGCTCCAGAAATGTTCTTTAATTTAGGTAAAAAGGATGTACTCAACACGATAGCCGATTCACACGGTTTTGTATCTCATTGTTCTCCCTAATGCCGATTGGGGCACCTAGCAAGGAGAAAACCCGTGACACCAGCAAATAATGGCAATAAAACCCTGTAAGCCCATTACGTAAGGGCACAAGCTGCTACTATTTTTATAGTAAATTGCGCTTTGCTAAAGACCGCATCAAATCTCTGGCACCAAATGTCCACGGCGCAATCTGGTCGCTGGTGTTCACCCGGTTGGTCAGCGTGCCCAGGCTGCGGGTATGCACGTTGACCACGTCGCCCACCGCATGCGTAAACCCCTGGCCCGGGGCAAAGCGGTCTTGCGTAGGTGCAAACATGGTCCCTAGGAACAGCATAAACCCGTCTGGGTACTGGTGGTTGGCGTTGATGGTTTGGGCCACCAGGTCCAGCGGGTCACGGCTAATTTGGCTGATGGGGCTTGTGCCTTGCATCAAAAAGCCTGTGTCGTCTGTGACTGTCAAGCCCAGTTCGCATTGGCGCACATCGTCCATGCTGAAGTGTGCGTCAAACAGGCGGATAAACGGGCCAATGGCGCAGGAGGCGTTGTTGTCCTTGGCCTTACCTAGCAGCAGGGCGCTGCGGCCCTCAAAATCGCGCAGGTTCACGTCGTTGCCCAAGGTCACGCCCTGCACCACGCCCGTAGGCGAGACGGCCAACACAATCTCAGGCTCGGGGTTGTTCCAATGGCTTTCGGGATGAATGCCAATGTGCGCCCCATAGCCCACGGCGCTCATGGCCTGCGATTTGGTAAATACTTCGGCGTCTTTGCCAATGCCTACCTCCAGGTACTGGCTCCACAGGCCCAGCTCGGTCAGCACTGCTTTAACCTGCGCCGCTTTGTCAGACCCAGGCACCACGGCGCGCAGGTTGTCGCCCACTATTTTGGCAATACTCGCGCGCACCGCCTGCGCCTTGGAGGCGTCCCCGTGCGCCTGCTCTTCGATCACCCGCTCCAGCATGCTGGCGACAAAGGTAACGCCTGCGGCCTTGATGGGCTGCAGGTCGCAGGGGGCCAGCAAATAGGGCTGCGCCGGGTTGCGCGTGGCTTCCATGCTATTGGCCAGCACCGCTGCCGTGTCTGCCAGGCGGGGCAGTTGGGCGCGGGCGGCGGCTACCGCCTGCGCGGGGGAGGGCAGCGCCAGCAGGTCGGCGCTGGTGGCGGCCACGGTGGACAGGTCAAAAACCGTATCGGGCGTAACCAGGCACAGCACCGGCCCGCTATGGGCTAGCCATGCGCGGCCAACCAGCAAGGCGCGCTGGGCATCATGGGGAAGAATGGGGGGTAGCGTCATAGGCAAAACTGTACACCAAAGTGCTTTCTAGGTATGAAATAGTGCCCCAGCCCAACAGAATATAGCACAAGCAGCTATAAAAACAGTAGTGTAATAGACGTAAAAAAGCCCGTTAACCTGGCGGTCAACGGGCTTTTATCAGTAGCGCCGAGGGCTAGCGTTTGGCCAGGGGTACCACGTCACGCTTGACCGAGCCGGTAAACAACTGGCGCGGACGGCCAATTTTGTACTCTGGGTCGCCGATCATTTCGTTGAGCTGGGCGATCCAGCCGACGGTGCGGGCCAGTGCAAACACGGCGGTGAACATGCTGACGGGGATGCCGATAGCGCGCTGCACGATGCCGCTGTAAAAATCAACGTTAGGGTAGAGCTTGCGCTGCACAAAGTAGTCGTCTTCCAGGGCGATGCGCTCGAGTTCTTTGGCCAGTTTGAACAAGGGGTCGTTCTCCAGGCCCAGCTCTTTGAGTACTTCGTTGCAGGTTTCCTGCATGAGCTTGGCACGTGGGTCGTAGTTTTTGTACACGCGGTGGCCAAAGCCCATCAGCTTGACGCCGGAGTTTTTGTCTTTGACTTTTTCCATGAACTCGCCTACCTTGGCCACGCCGCCCATCTTTTGGATGTCTTCCAGCATGTTCAGGCAAGCCTCGTTGGCGCCGCCGTGCGACGGGCCCCACAGGCAGGCGACACCGGCGGCGATGGCTGCAAAAGGGTTGGTACCCGAGCTACCGCACAGGCGCACGGTAGACGTAGAGGCGTTCTGCTCATGGTCAGCATGCAAGGTGAAAATGCGGTCCATGGCACGCTCGATCACGGGGTTCACCACATACTCTTCGCAAGGCGTGGCAAACATCATGTGCAAGAAGTTACCGGCGTAGCTCAGGTCGTTCTTGGGGTAGATGTAGGGCTGGCCCACGCTGTACTTGTAGGCCATGGACACCAGGGTAGGCATTTTGGCGATCAGGCGGATGGCGGCAATGTCGCGGTGCTCGGCGTTGGTGATGTCGGTGCTGTCGTGGTAGAAGGCCGACAGTGCGCCGACCAAGCCGGTCAAGATGGCCATCGGGTGCGCGTCACGGCGAAAGCCGCGCAGGAAGAACTGCATTTGCTCGTTGACCATGGTGTGCATGGTGACGCGCTTGGTGAAGTCTTTCTTTTGCTCTGCATTGGGCAGGTTTGCATAGAGCAGCAAATGGCAGGTTTCCAGAAAGTCGCAGTTGGTAGCCAACTGCTCGATGGGGTAGCCACGGTAGAGCAGCTCGCCTTTGTCGCCGTCAATATAGGTGATGGCCGACTGGGTGGCCGCTGTGCTCATAAAGCCCGGGTCATAGGTGAACATGCCGGTTTGGGCATACAGCTTGCGAATGTCCACCACGTCGGGGCCGATACTACCTTGGTAGATGGGCAGCTCAACGCTGGGGCTGCCGTTAGAGAACGACAGGGTGGCTTTGTTATCAGCGAGTTTCATTTCTTTTCCTTCAACATGTCCAAAATCTGCTGTATGTCTGCAGTATCAAAATCGGGTCTTACTTCCTTCAAAGATTTGCGTGCGAGGTGCAAATCCAAAAGATCATTGTCTGACAAATCCATTAGAGCATTCAAACTATTCGCCTGCCTGACGGTAAGTAGTTGCTCATACTTGGCAAAAAAACGTTCAATAAACAGGTCGTTTTCCAACAAGCCCCGGCGCGTGCGCCAGCGCAGTTTGCTCAGCTCGCGCTCACCCAGCTTGGCATCCAAGCCGTCAGGAGCGTCGATGGCGGCAACGAGGTTGGTCATAGAAGAGATTGCTATGGAACGGCTAGGCTGCGCGCAGCACCATCATCTCTTTGATCTTGCCAATCGCCTTGCTGGGGTTCAAGCCCTTGGGGCATACGTCCACGCAGTTCATGATGGTATGGCAGCGGAACAGGCGGTACGGGTCTTCCAGGTTGTCCAGGCGCTCGGCGGTGCCTTGGTCGCGGCTGTCGGCGATAAAGCGGTAGGCTTGCAGCAGGCCAGCCGGGCCGACAAACTTGTCGGGGTTCCACCAGAAGCTGGGGCAGGCGGTAGAACATGACGCACAAAGAATGCACTCGTACAAGCCGTTGAGCTCGTCGCGCTCCTCAGGCGATTGCAAACGCTCTTTTTCCGGCGGAATCGTGTCGTTCATCAAGTAGGGCTTGATGGAGTTGTACTGCTTGAAAAACTGCGTCATGTCCACGATCAAGTCGCGAATGACGGGCAGACCGGGTAGGGGCTTCAAAACAATGTCGCCCTTGAGCGTGCGCATGTTGGTCAGGCAGGCCAGACCATTTTTGCCGTTGATGTTCATCGCGTCCGAGCCGCACACGCCTTCGCGGCAGGAGCGGCGAAAGCTGATCGAGGGTACTTGCTCTTTCAACTTCATCAGCACGTCCAGCAGCATGCGTTCGGTGCCGTCCAACTCGATCTGCACGGTTTGCATGTACGGCTTGGCATCCTGGTCCGGGTCGTAGCGGTAGATTTTGAAGGTGCGTGTTTCCATGTCTAACTCCGATAATTTCTTGTGAGGTTCATCTGGCCAGTTGAGGGCAGAGCAACGGGGTGCTGCGCACCTGCGTTGGTCTGTTCCGCAAAGTTATCAAAAAGTTCTTGTCTTGAGCGGAACGCTCTCAACCGTCAATGGCTTCATCTGCACGGCTTTGTAGCTCAGGCGGTTGCCGTCTTTGTACCAAAGCGTGTGCTTGTGCCACTCTTTGTCGTTGCGGCCGTTCGGAAACTCTGGTGTGTCTTCGTAGTCAGCCACCGAGTGGGCACCACGGCTTTCCCGGCGGGCAGCGGCCGAGACGATGGTGGCCTCGGCAGACTCGATCAGGTTTTCTACTTCCAGTGCTTCGATACGCGCGGTGTTGAAGATTTTGGAGTTGTCTTTCAAGCCAATGGCTTCTACGCGCTTGCGCAGGGCGGCGATTTTCTGCACGCCTTCGTCCAGCGTGGCTTGCGTGCGGAACACGCCAGCGTGCTGCTGCATGGCGGCGCGAATGTCGTCAGCCACCACTTGGGCGTATTCACCGCTTTGGTTGCTGTCCAGGCGCGCCAGGCGGGCTTCGGTTTTGGCCGTTGCGTCGCCGGGCAAAGGCTTGTGGGCTTTGGTTTTGCTGTGGTTGTCGACAATGTGGTTGCCCGCAGCGCGGCCAAACACCAGCAGGTCAAGCAAGGAGTTGGTGCCCAGGCGGTTAGCGCCGTGCACGCTCACACAAGAGCATTCGCCTACAGCGTACAAACCGTTGACTACCGCATTGTCCTGGCCGTTCTTTTGGGTGACCACTTGGCCATTGATGTTGGTAGGAATACCGCCCATCTGGTAATGGATGGTGGGCACGACGGGGATGGGTTCTTTGGTGATGTCAACGTTGGCAAAGTTGTGGCCAATCTCGTACACCGAGGGTAGGCGCTTGTGGATGGTGTCTGCGCCCAAGTGGTCTAACTTGAGGTGGATGTAGTCCTTCTTGGGGCCGCAGCCACGGCCTTCTTTGATCTCCTGGTCCATGCAGCGGGACACAAAGTCGCGCGGGGCCAGGTCTTTCAGCGTGGGGGCGTAGCGCTCCATAAAGCGCTCGCCATTGCTGTTGAGCAAAATAGCGCCTTCGCCGCGGCAGCCCTCGGTCAGCAGCACGCCGGCACCGGCTACGCCGGTGGGGTGGAACTGCCAAAACTCCATGTCTTCCAGCGCAATGCCCGCGCGTGCAGCCATGCCCAAGCCGTCGCCGGTGTTGATAAAGGCGTTAGTCGATGCAGCGAAGATGCGGCCTGCACCGCCGGTGGCCAGCAGGGTGGTTTTGGCTTCAAAAATATGCAGCTCGCCGGTTTCCATCTCGATGGCACTCACGCCTACGCACTCGCCGTCGGCGTCCATGATCAGGTCTTGCGCCATCCACTCGACAAAGAAGGTGGTTTTGGCTTGCACGTTTTGCTGGTACAGGGTGTGCAGCATGGCGTGGCCAGTACGGTCAGCGGCGGCGCAGGCGCGCTCTACCGGCTTTTCGCCGTAGTTGGCGGTGTGGCCGCCAAACGGGCGCTGGTAAATGGTGCCATCGGGGTTGCGGTCAAATGGCATGCCCATGTGTTCGAGGTCATACACCACGTTGGGCGCTTCGCGGCACATGAACTCAATGGCGTCCTGGTCGCCGAGCCAATCGCTGCCCTTGACGGTGTCGTAGAAGTGGTAGTGCCAGTTGTCCTCGTTCATGTTGCCCAGGCTGGCGCCAATGCCGCCTTGCGCCGCCACCGTGTGTGAACGTGTGGGAAAGACTTTGGTCAGCACGGCGACGTTCAAGCCGGCGCGGGCCAGTTGCAGCGAAGCGCGCATGCCGGAGCCGCCGGCGCCGACGATGACGACATCAAATTTGCGCTTCGGGAGTTGAGAGGTGGCGGTCATGATTTTTTAAGTTCTCAATAATCGGACGCGGGCAATGCAAAGCGTCAAAGACGCCACAAGACCTGAATGCCCCAGCCGGCGCAAGCCACCAGCCAGACGATGGTGAACATCTGCAGGCAAAGGCGAAGCGTGGCAGGCTTGATGTAATCCATGAACACATTGCGCATGCCGACCCAGACGTGGTACAGCAGGGAAATAATGACAGTGAATGTCAGCGCCC
>JAYUHM010000206.1:0-3849 GCA_043766985.1 Polaromonas sp. | reverse complement strand
ATGGCGCGGCCTGCGTGGAGGCCGGCGAAGGGGTCGCTGCTGGAGATAACGCAGGTGGCGGGAAACGGTAACGGGCCTAATACCGGCCTGCGCCAGCTGTACAGATCGGGCGGCAGGTCATCCCGCGTCAGGTCGGGCGGCGCCACTAACAGCGCGCCACGCACAGCGTGGGTATGGCGCGAGGCGGCGGCCCAGGCGGCTACCAGGTGGCAGCCTAGGCTGTGGGCCACCAGCACGATGCTGCGCTGCGCAGCTACAGGCACCGCAGCGGCTGCAGTGCCGTTTTGTGCAGTTTTACCAGGCAATGATGGCTTGAGCCCAATATAGCAGGGCACAAGAAGCTCTTTATTTGATAGCGATTTCAAGCTTGTGTCTAGTGCCGCAATGTGGTTGGCAACCACCTCATCCAGCCTCGCACACCAGTCGCCACGTAGCGGGCGCTGCCAGTCACTTTGCTGCACGCGGCTGATGGTGCTGGCCTGGCCAGGCGCAGCCTCCCAGCGGCTTTGCCAGTGGCTGGGGCCAGAGTCGAGCCAGCCGGGCAGCAGGAAAACGGTGGGTGCGTGCGACATGGGTGCGCTACTGATTAAATAGCTGCTTGTGCTATGTTCTATTTGGCTGGTGGCGTATTTGTTTGTTAAAAACAGGCTCAAGGCATGCTTTTAATACGCTCCACCATCTCGCCGGCAAACTCGACAAACGCCACGCTGCCTTTGGCGGCCGGGTCAAAAATCACGCCGGGCAAGCCGTAGCTGGGCGCTTCGGCCAGCCGCACGTTGCGGGGGATGACGGCGTTGAACACCTTGTCGCCAAAATGCGCCTTGAGCTGGTCGCTGACCTGCTGCTGCAGGGTAATGCGCGGGTCAAACATCACGCGCAGCAGGCCGATGATTTGCAGGTCGGGGTTGAGATTGGCATGCACCTGCTTGATGGTGTTGACCAGGTCGGTCAGGCCCTCTAAGGCAAAGTACTCGCACTGCATCGGCACAATCACGCCGTGGGCGCTGCACAGGCCGTTCAGCGTCAGCATGCTTAAACTGGGCGGGCAGTCGATCAGCACAAAGTCGTACTCGTCTTTGACCGAGGTAAGCGCGGCTTTGAGGCGCTGGTCGCGGTGCGGGAGGCCTACCAGTTCTACCTCGGCACCGGCCAGGTCGCGGCTGGCGCCCAGCACGTCGTAGCCGCACTTGTCGGCGCGCACCCGGGCCTCGGCAATGCTGGCGGACTCTAGCAGCACGTCGTACACGCTGAGTTCGAGCTTGCGTTTGTCCACGCCCGAGCCCATGGTGGCATTGCCTTGGGGGTCCAGGTCGATCATCAGCACGCGCTGGCCTACTTTGGCCAATCCGGCGGCGAGGTTGACGGTGGTGGTGGTTTTGCCAACTCCGCCTTTTTGGTTGGCAACGCAAAAGATTTTCATTGTTTTAATTTACTTGGACAGGGCCAGCTTGAGGCCAAAACCGATCAAAAACAGCCCGGCAATTTTGTTCAAGGCTCCGGTCATGCGGGGGCTGGCGCGCAGCTTTTCGGCGGCGAAGTGGGTGATCAAGGTGACGGACAAGCCGTACAAAAATGCCAGAGCAGCGATCGTGGCGGCCATGACGCCAAAGGTGAGCAGGCCTTGGTGCTTTGCGGGGTCGATGAACAGCGGGAAGAAGGCCATGTAGAAAACGATGGCCTTTGGGTTGAGCAAGGTAATGGCGAGCGACTGCACAAAGAAACGCCGAGAGTCCATCTTGAGAATGGGCGCGTCGCCCGGCTTGGCCATGACCATTTTGATGCCAAGAAAACCCAGGTAGACCGCACCTGCAAACTGCACTATTTTGAAGGCAGTAGGGTAAGTGGCTAACAAGGCGGCCACGCCGGCGACGGCCAGCCACATCAGCGCTTGGTCGCCGGTGATCACACCCAGCGTAGCCGCCAAACCACCGCGAATACCGCCTTTGCTGGTGGAGGTAATGAGCGCCAAGTTGCCAGGGCCGGGAATGAGTAAAAACACGACGATGGCAATGACAAAGGCGCTGTAGTCGGCGATGCCGAAAAATGATCCGAACATGGTGGGCAGCTCCTGTGTTTTGCGTGGGCGGGATGGCAGTGTAACCGGGGGCGGGCGCGCTTTGCGGGCTAGCCTGCCTTGGGTCGGGTATTTGTTGTTTTACGGGGTGGATGGAAGGGGCGAAGCGCTTGTTGGCTTGCGAAGGCGCTGTGATACATGAAGGTGCACGCGCCTCACGCCCGGGGCGACTCACGCTAGCCGGTTGCGTTCAAACGCCGGTCGCGCGCATCCACACCAGGCAGCGCTCTGCGCCCAGCCCTGGTACATCTAGCTGTTCCACGTGAAACACCGCCACATCGGCGGGCAAGGCGGATATTTCGTCTGCCGGGTGTTTGCCTTTCATGGCCATCCACACCCCGCCGTCGGCATGGGCCGCCTCGCCTGCTTCACCGCTGGCAGTCCCCATGGTGGCTTGTTTCACGTGAAACTTGGTCAAGTTCACGAAGTCAGCCAGCGACGCAAAGGCCCGGCTGGTTACTATGTCAAACGGCGCGGCTTTCAGCTCTTCTACCCGCGCATGCACGCCCCGCAGGTTGGGCAGCTTCAGGGTAGCGGCGGCCTGCTGGATGAATGCGGCTTTTTTGGCCACGGTGTCTACACAGGTGACGTCCAGCTCAGGGTACACCATAGCCAGTACCACGCCCGGCAGCCCTGCCCCACTGCCCACGTCCAGTACGCGGAAGGTTTTTGCCAAAGGCGACGGGGCCTGCGACTGGTCTGGCGTGGCGGCTTCGGATCGGGTCTGGGTCTGGGTCTGCAGGTGGCGGCGCAGGGGCGCCACCACCGCCAGCGAGTCCAGCAGGTGGTGCGTCAGCATCTCTGCCGGGTCGCGCACGGAAGTCAGGTTGTACACCTTGGTCCATTTTTGAATCAGCGCCATGTAGTCTAGGAGCTGGGTTTGTAGGGCGGCAGGCAAGTCCAGGCCCAATTGCTGCAGCCCACTTTGCAGGGCGTGGGGCAAGTTGGTTGCGGAGAATTGGGCGGCGTGCGGTAGGGCGTCGGGCATAGTGAGGGTACGGGCAGTGGCAGCTTGGGGAATGGGCTGCCGATGCGACGATGGTAGC
The DNA here is from genome assembly GCA_043766985.1 of Polaromonas sp. GTDB lineage: Bacteria > Pseudomonadota > Gammaproteobacteria > Burkholderiales > Burkholderiaceae_C > JAAFIP01. Next base: position 729 of record JAYUHM010000206.1, on the reverse strand, counting down.
GTATGGGCGGTGGGGAATGCTTGGGGGCCGTGATTTTTGATGCAGCGGTGGGCTTGGCCTTGATCTTGTTGGTGTTGGCATGCTGTCCGCTGTCATGCCTCGGTCTTGGTCGCGCTTTACCGGCACCGCGCGTGGCGGCGTAGGGCCTAGGGTTGTGCCACCCGAGCCCCGGCCCGCTTCGCGGTAAGCGTCTGCAGTACTCAGAATTTGGGGAAACGTCGAAACTCGCGCAAGCGCTCAAACATCGACGTTTCTGATCCCAAATTCTTGCGTGCTTTGGGCCCGGGGCTCCGATTGGGTGGTACAGCCCTAGGCCCTACGCCGCCACGCGCTGGAGTGCGCTGAGGTTTGGTGCGGGCGTGGTTACTTCTTTTTCGGCGACAACAAAAGCTATAAAAAGTATAGCGTATTGTGCCCTGCTCTATTGGGCTTATTGGCTAAAACACCTCCAAAACGTAACTACTCAGCCCCACAGCGGGTTGGGTGTTTGTCAGTTGACCGATTTCTGATGCCCCAGTCAATGCTGCTGTCTTGCTGTCTTATTGTTCCTTCCTCAACTGATCGGGCACTATCTTCCTTGTGTCTTGAGCTTGTCTTTTTTGTTTTGTACGAGAGCTGACCGACGGTGCATTCAGCTACGCGGCTGTCCCCCGTGTTGGCCTAGGAGTCTGGGCGGCAGAACGATTTAGCCGAGTCCAGTTCACTCCACAGGAGCTCCAAAATTGGCTA
>JAYUHM010000205.1:0-10200 GCA_043766985.1 Polaromonas sp. | reverse complement strand
CTGAACTATGTGGTGGCCAAAATCACACGCCCTTTGCCGCCATGGATACCGCCTGCGCAACTTATGGGCGCTGGGTAACTGCCGGATTTAGGATTATTGGAAGACTCATCCAATTCGCTTTAACTCTTTCAGTTACATTTTTATTGGTGGTTGTCCATTTGTTTCTCAGGTGTGACAGCTGACAAAGCCATTGTGCATGTTTTTGTGCCGTTGCGTATCCCCCAAACTGGGGATATTTGAAGGGTTTTCACCACATTTTTGGCGGAATTGTGCGAAACGTCACGCGTTATTTGCCCGCCAGGCGCACGACAAAGCAGGCGCCACCGCCATCTCGGCCTTGGCAGCGCACTGTGCCGCCATGGCTTTGGGCAATGGACCGGACCAAGGCCAGCCCCAAGCCCACACCGCCATCGCGTTCGCTGGCGTTACTGCTGCGGTAGAAGGGTTCAAAAATGCGCTCCCGCTCGGCCTCGGGCACGCCGGGGCCGCGGTCGCACACTTCTATCTCTACGGCGCTGCCGGTGCCGCCCGTGCGCAGGGTCATCTGCACCTCGCCGCCGCCGTAGCGGTTGGCATTCTCCAGCAGGTTGCGTAGCAGGCGGCGCAGCAGGCGGGGCACACCGTGCAGCTGCAGCGCCTGGGGTTCACACTGCAGCGGCACGTTCAAACGCGCGCACTCTTCGGCGGCCAGGGCAACAAGGTCCACCAGGTCGGTGCTGCCCAAATCGACGGCGGCGCTGTGCTGCCCTGCATCCAAGCGGCTGGCCAGCAAAATCTCGTCAATCAGCGCGTCCAGCTCGTTGATGTTGCGCGCCAGCTCGGCGTTGAGGGCGTCGCTGGGGGCGCTGCGCATCAGCTCGATGCCCATGCGGATGCGTGCCAGCGGCGAGCGCAACTCGTGCGAGGCGTTGGCCAGCAGGGACTTGTGCGACTGCACCAAGGCCTCTACGCGGTCGGCAGCCACATTAAAGCGGCGCCCCAAAAACGCTACTTCGTCGTGGCCCTGCACCGCCACCCGGGCCCGCAAGTCACCCGCGCCCCAGCGCTCTACACTGCGGCGCAGGCCCTCTAGCCGCTGCGTTAAGCGCCGTACCACCGGGTAGCTGCCCAGCGCCACGGCCACGGCAATTACGCCAAACAGCCACAGCAAAATGCCGGGATTGCGCTGCACATTGGCGTCAAACCAGCGCGTCGGCGGCCCGCCCGGCTGCCCAGGCGCGCCGGCCAAGGTGCCGTCGGGCGCAACCCGCCCACGCGGGGCCAGCTGGATGGACAGGGTTTTGCCGTCGGGCATGTTCAACTCAAACTCCAGGCCTTGGCCGGGCACGCGCCGTGCGCTGGCCTGGCCGATGACTTGGCCGCTGGCATCGCGCACCACCATCTCGCGGGTGGGCAGCTCGGCCATGCGCTCGCTGCGGATACGCTCGGCCTGGCTGCGCCATAGCCAACCAAAGGCCACCGTCAGCAGCAGCACGGTCAGCACCACGGCCAGCCACATCCGCACGTACAGGCGGTTAAAGAACGGAATTTTCATTCAATATGGCAGTAAGCCCAATATAGCAGGGCACAAGCTGCTATTAAATATATAGTGCATGGTGCGCCCGTCAGTCTTGCTGTTTAGAAAACACGTAGCCCACACCGCGCACGGTGACGATGCGTTTGGGCTCTTTCGGGTCCAGCTCAATGGCGGCGCGGATGCGGCCCATGTGCACATCTATCGAGCGGTCAAAGGCCTCCAGCCCGCGCCCGCGCACCGCCTCCATGATCTGCTCGCGCGTCAGCACGCGGCCCGCGCGTTCGGCCATGGCGGCCAGCAAGTCAAACTGGTAGGAGGTCAGCTCTGCCGGGTTGCCCGCCACCACCACGGTGCGGGCGTCGCGGTCTATCTCCAGGCTGCCAAACACCATGCAGCGGCTGGCACTGGCGGCGCCCTCGCCATGGCGGCGCAAAATAGCGCGCACCCGGGCCAGCAGCTCACGCGGTTCAAAGGGCTTGGACAAATAGTCGTCGGCTCCCAGCTCCAGGCCAATGATGCGGTCCATCGCGTCGCCCTTACCGGTCAGCATCAGCACCGGGGTGCGCGCCACCTCGCCGGGCAGGGCGCGCAGGCGGCGGCATACTTCCAGGCCGTCGATGCCGGGCATCATCAGGTCCAGAATAATCAAGTCGGGCGGCGCCGTGCTCAGTGCCTGCAAGCCCGCAACGCCGTCCATGGCGTGCGCAAACCCAAAGCCGTTGCCGCGCAGGTATTCGCCCACCATATTGGCCAGGCGCGCGTCGTCTTCGATCATCAGCAGTTGGTTCATGGCGCAATACTAAGCCAGAAAAGCCTGCCCGTGTGGGCAGGTTTTTTACAGGGCGGCTGGGTGCTTATTTGTGCCCCATGCCCATCATGCCCATGCCCATCCCGATGCCCATCCCCATGCCCATGTCGCCGCCACGGCCATGACCACCGCGCATGCCGTGCATGCCGCCGTGCTCGCCGCCGTGCTCAGCGCGCTGCTTCATGCGCTCGGCCAGCTTGCTGCGCTGTGCGGGGGTGAACACCTCCGCCGCGTCGGCCATGTGCTGGGTCATGCGCTTGCTCATGGCGTCGCGCAGGGTGCTTTGCTGCGCGCGCAGTTGCTCTAGCGCATTGCGGTCCACGCTAGGCGCGGCCAGCAGCTCCATGCCCTTTTTACGCGCCGCCATTTGCTGCTCGCGCAGCGGCTTCATGTCGGCCATGGCGGCTTGGGACAGCTTCATCAGCCGGTCTTTTTGCTCGGGCGTGCCGTCTACGGCTTTGACCATGCGGCTGATGCGGTGGTCCATGGCTTGGGCCATGTGCTCAGACGAGTGCACGGGTGGGCTCGCAGGGGCAGCCGGGTTGGGTGCCTGGGCGTAGGCAGCCAAGGCCACCAGGCCGCCTGCGGCTAGCAAAGCGGCAAATGAACGGCGTGCTACAACGCCTTTAGGACTAGAGATACGCATATAAAACCTTTCAAGATAATGTCACAAGCTCTACTTTGCGCTGCCTGTAAGAATTGCAAATAAAGGCGCGGTAAAGTTAAGTAAATGCAACCTACCCCCTTGTTTGAACTGACCTGCTTGCAAGACCTGCTGCGCCAGCACGCGGTGGCACGCCCCGCCGCCGTGGCTTTGCGCTTTGAAGGTGTCAACACCACCTACGCGCAGCTCACGGCGCAGGTTGACGCTCTGGCGCAGCAGCTACGCGCCAGCGGCTTGCAGGCGGGCGACCGCGTGGCGTATTTGGGCTTTAACCACCCGCTGCAAATAGCGCTGTTGTTTGCCATAGCGCAGCTGCGCGCTATGTTGGTACCGCTGAACTTTCGGCTGGCCGCGCCCGAGTGGGACGGCGTGGTGGCCGACTGCACACCGAAACAAATTTACAGCGATGCCCCTTGGGCGGCGCAGGCCAGCGCCTTGGCTGCGCGCGCGGGCATTGCGCACCTGCAGGTCGATGTGGCCGCCAACGCGGTGCGCCCGGCGCCGTGGGCAGCGCAGGCCAACCACACTGGCGGTACTGGCGACGCCGCCCAGCCCAACGACCCGGTGTTGCTGGTCTATACCTCCGGCACCACAGGCCAACCCAAAGGCGCCGTGCACACCCAAGGCAACCTGCTGGCCAACATGGCCTTGGCCTGCGCGCAAATGGCGCTTACCCCCGCTGACACCGTGGCCAGCGTGCTGCCGCTGTTCCATGTGGGCGGCTTGTGCATTCAAACCCTGCCCGCCTTGTACGCCGGTGCGCGGGTAATTTTGCATGCGCGTTTTGACGCCGGGGCGCTACTGGCCTGTATCGCCCAAGACCGCCCGACGCTGACCCTGCTGGTACCCGCCGCCATGCGCGCCCTGCTGGAGCACGCCGCATGGCCCAGCACTGACCTGAGCAGCCTGCGTGCCGTGTGGGCGGGCTCCTCCATCTTGCCGCCCCACCTGGTGCAGGCGTTTGCCGCACGCGGTATGGCGCTGTGCAATGTGTACGGCAGCACCGAGACAGGCCCCTTTTCCATCGCACTCGGCCCCGCGCACGCGGCGTCACACCAGGGCAGCTGTGGCTGGCCTGCCAGCGCGCCAGGCCTGCAGGTAGAGGTGCGCTTGGCCAAGCTGCCTGGCCACGGCCGCACGCTGGGCAGCCAAGGCGAGCAACCAGGCGACGCGGCAAACGGTGTGGACGACATCGGCGAGCTGTGCATCCGCGCACCCAATGTGGTGCAGCGCTACTGGCCCGACTTCCATGCGCTGGACGGCGATGGCTACTTTCACACCGGCGACATCGCCCGGCGCGCGCTGGATGGCAGCTACACCGTGGTGGGCCGCGCCAAAGACATGCTGATCTCGGGCGGCGAAAACATTTACCCGGCGGAGATTGAAAACCTGCTGTCGGCCCACCCGCTGGTCGCCGAGTGCGCGGTGATTGGCTGGCCCGACGCTCGGTGGGGCGAGATGGTGGTGGCGTGCGTGGTGACCCATGCGAGTGGCTCTGACCAAGCCGCGCTGATTGCCACCTTGACAGAATTTCTAACCGACAAAATTGCCCGCTACAAACAGCCGCGCCGATGGGTTGTAGTGGATGCATTGCCCAAAACTGCGCTGGGTAAGGTACAAAAAGACCGCTTGCTGGCCCAACTGCCAATGCGACTCACATGAGCACATCCCGTTCGTCTTGAATCTTGAATCTGCTTGGCATGTTGCTTGTTTTCTGCGGTATGGGAATCTGGCTTTGAGTTCTGTGCTCGCTCTGGCACTTGGTGTGCACAGCTTCGCGGCTGTCCCCCGGCCTGCGGCCTCCTCCTTTATGCCGCTACGCTGTGCACACCAAGTGCCAGAGCTGCGTAGTGGAATGATTGAGGCACAGCGGTGGATCGCCAACCATGGTCGCAAGAGCAGGTCGGCGGTGTACTCAGCGCAGCGGCATAAAGGAGGAGGCGGCGGCCCTAGGCCGCCACGGGGGACAGCCGCGGAGCTGAGTACACCGTCGACCTGCTCCCGTACAAGACAAAAATGTGAACAGCATTGGACGTTCAGCTGCATTAGCGGCTATTCATGCCCACAAACAACAAACCCCGCAAGCAGCGGGGTCGGTATCAAAGGCGCAAGGCGCAGCTTAAGGTTTCAGCGCTTCGAGGTATTCGGCTTTGGAAATAAAACCATCTTTGTCGGTGTCGATCTGCTCGAACCGCTGGGCGATGGCAGGCAAGCTTTCGGCTTCTTCCTTGCTGAGCTTGCCGTCGGCATTTTTGTCCGATCGCTCGAAGGCTTCCAAGTAGCGGGCCGTGTCGGGGGAGGCCGTTGGCGGCTTGCTGGAGGGGGCTGTCATTTGCGCTTGGGCTGCGCCCACATACATGGCTGCTGTAGAAATAATTGCCACGCTCATGGCGTTGAATTTTCGAGTGTCGATCAGAATACGTCGGCGGCGTGATGTCATTAATAGCTCCTGGATGCAGTTAAACAAGCGCCTATTGAACCTGCATGCAGGCCGCATAGCCAGCACTATTGCCTCATGTTGTGGCTGTCACATATACCTACGTTTGCGACACATTCTGCGCCATGTTTTTTACATATAATGCCGCTCTGGCCCAATAGAGCATAGCATAAGCAGCTATGTAATTTATAGTAACTGCGCCGCCAACGCACGGCACACGCGGCACGCGCCGCCATCGCCTCCACGTTACCTGGCCGACTTCACCACCTCATGCACCAGCTGCAGTTTGGCCACGGCGGCCACCGGCAATACAAACGGGTAAAAATCGCGCTCGCCCATACTGCCCGACAACTCGTTGAGCACCGAGGTGATATTCAACCAGTTATTGATGAAGTCCAGGTACACCTGCGCGCCCGGGCGCGCGCTGTCCCACAGCGCGTCCAGGCCAAAGTGCACGCGGTCCACCACGATGTCTCCGGCCTCCAGGCCAAAGCTGCGCGCCGTGTCCATGCCGTCGCGCATATGCAGGTAGTGCGCCCAGGTTTCGGCCCAGTCCTCCCACGGGTGGCTCGACGCGTAGGCGCTGACGTGGCGTTTGGCCCAGTCAAACGGCGCGCCAATGGCGTAGTGCGTTTGCAGCGCGCCCGCGTAGTCTTTGCGTTCATCGCCAAACAGCTGGCGGAAAGGCTCCAGCCACGGCGTGCCCTCTACCAGGCGACTCCAGTAGTAGTGGCCCACCTCGTGGCGCATGTGGCCCAAGAGCGTACGGTACGGCTCTTTCATGGCTTTGCGGTTGCGCTCTCGGATGGTCTCGTCGGCTTCCTCCGCGTCCAGCGTGATAACGCCGTGGGCATGGCCGGTGACCACCGGAAACTGCGGGTCCAGGGTGCGCAAAAAGTCAAACGCCATGCCGCGCTGGGCGTCTTGCCAGGGTGTGCGGGTGAGTGTTTTGACCGGCAGGTTAAGCGCCAGCAACTGCCGCACCAGGCGGCGCTTGGCCACCTCAATGCCCTGCCATAGCACCTGGTTCTCGGGCTGCGACTGGTCAGGGATGGTGCGGTTCAGGCTGCAGCTGATGCACAGGCCGTCGTCGCCACCGGGCAGCTGGATGTCGACCGGGCGCAGCCAGTTGCAGGCCACTGCCGTGTGGTAATTGTTGCAGCGGTGGTAGCGGCGGGCTTGGCGCAGGTCGTTGCCGAGGCCTTCGCTCTCGATGGTCCATTGGCCCAGCAGCTCGGTGGCGTGCAGGGTGACGATCTCGGCGCGCTCGGGCTCGTAGCCCAGCTGGCGGTGGCAGGTGAGGCAGGCGCTGTTCTGCAAAAATATGGCCGCGCCGCACACGCACTGGTAGCTGCGGCGCGCGGGGGGGCGGGATAGACTTTCTGGCATGCTACAAATTATATAGCAGCTTGTGCTATGGTTTGTTGGGCTAATGGCATATTTTGCTTATCAACTGGCATTACTCGTAGACTTCCGCCTCCGGGTCGGTGGCCTCCAGCTCGTAGCTGGCGGCCAGCATGGCCAGGCGGCCGATCACGCCGTACATGTAAAAGCGGTTCGGCTCGCTGGCGCCAGGCGCAACGCCGGGCTGGGGCATGTGGGCCGATTTGTTAAACGCCAAGGGCACAAAGCTGGCGCCCGGAGCGTTCAAGTTTTCGTCCACGCCGCGGTCGGCATGCACGCGGTAAAAGCCGCCCACCACGTAGCGGTCCATCATGTACACCACGGGTTCGGCCACGGCATCGTTCACGCGCTCATTGGTCAGCACACCTTCTTGAATGATCACATCGCTGACCTGCTGGCCGTCTTTGATGACGTGCATTTTGTTTTTGGTTTTGCGGTTCAGCGCGTCCAGGTCTTTTACATCGCGCACGGTCATGATGCCCATGCCGTAGGTGCCGTTGTCGGCTTTCACCACCACAAAAGGTTTTTCGTTGATGCCGTACTCTTTGTATTTGCGTTTGATCTTGGTCAGCAGCGCGTCCACATTGGTGGTCAGGCAGTCCATCCCGGTGCCTTCGGCAAAGTTCACCTCGCCGCATTGGGCAAACATCGGGTTGATCAGCCAGGGGTCAATGCCCAGCAGCTTGCCAAAGCGCTTGCTGACCTCCTCGTACGCGGCAAAGTGCTTGGACTTGCGGCGCACATGCCAGCCTGCGTGCAGGGGCGGCAGCAAATGCTGTTCGTAAATCTCTTCCAGAATGCCGGGTACACCGGCCGACAGGTCGTTGTTCAGCAAAATGGTGCAGGGGTCAAAGTTCTTCACGCCCAAGCGGCCCTTGCCGCCGCCCTGGGTGCGGATCACCGGCTCCAGCAGCACGCTGTCGCCGTTGGGCAGAGTGATGGTGGTGGGCTCCTTGATCTCGGGGTTGATCGAGCCCACGCGCACGTTCAGCCCGGCCATATTGAAAATACGCGTGAGCTGGACAATGTTGGACAGGTAAAAGGTGTTGCGCGTATGGTTCTCGGGGATGATCAGCAGGTTGCGCGCCTCGGGGCAGATTTTCTCAATCGCGGCCATGGCGGCCTGCACGGCCAGCGGCAACATTTCTTGTGTCAAATTGTTCCAGCCACCCGGATACAGGTTGGTGTCTACCGGCGCCAGCTTAAAACCGGCGTTGCGCAGGTCGACCGAGGTGTAGAACGGCGGCGTGTGCTCCATCCATTCCAGACGAAACCAGCGCTCAATGGCGGGCATGCTGTCCAGAATGCGCTGCTCCAGTTCGTTAATCGGGCCTTTGAGTGCGGTGATAAGGTGCGGAACCATGCTGTTTTTTCTTAAGTTAACTGAGGATTGTAGGGAGATGGGGATAAAACCGCTAGCTGCAAGGCACAGCTGAGGGGAATTGCCTTCGGGATTGATGGCTGGCTGGGTCACGCTGGCGGTGGCCTTTGGGGATTTCGCTTCTGGCGTGGTCACCCTGCGACCGCTTCGGGGATTACGCGCTAACTTGGTCACGTTGCGGCGGTTGAAGAATTTGCGCTGCAAAAATCTACGAAAACACGTTCGACCACCGCTTGCTGGCTTGTGTAGTGCGCCGTGATGTGCGACTGTTACGCGTTTTGGCGATTGTTTCTGCGCCTTGGCGGCCTGAGAGCACTATCAAAGACGTAGCTGCTTGTGCTATTCTTTATTGGGCTAGCGGCGTCTTTCACTCATAAATAGTGCCTATTGGCACATTCTCAACTACCCGAGGCGCGGGCTGTTCACAGCGGCAGGCACATGTGACAGGGTGAGAACGTCCCGATGAAAAATACGTAGGAAGGCGCGCGGCGCATACGCTAGCCCAGCGTTAGCCAGATTCGCGCGTGTTTCCGTAGTATTTTTGCAGCGGGATGTCCCATCCTGAGTCCAAGCTAGTCGAAGACAACGGTAGCCAAGCCCCTAAAATGCACGCAGTGTTTTCTCTCCACCAGGGCCACCCCATGCAATTTATCCGCTTCTCCGATCTGTGCGCGCAAGGCGCTGCCAAAAACAAGCGCGTTTTCATCCGCGCCGACCTGAACGTACCGCAAGACGACGCCGGGCACATTACCGAGGACACCCGCATCCGCGCCAGCTTACCCTGCATTCAGATGGCGCTGGACGCTGGCGCTGCTGTGATGGTCACCTCACATTTGGGTCGCCCTACCGAGGGTGAATTCAAACCTGCTGATTCACTAGCCCCGGTAGCCGCGCGCATGGCCGAGCTGCTGGGCCGCCCGGTGCCCTTGGTGGCCAACTGGGTGGACGGCGTGACCGTGGCGCCCGGCCAAGTGGTGTTGCTGGAGAACTGCCGTGTGAACCAAGGCGAGAAGAAAAACGCGCCTGAGTTGGCGCAAAAAATGGCCAAGCTGTGCGACATTTTTGTGCACGACGCCTTTGGCACCGCGCACCGCGCCGAGGCCAGCACCTACGGCATTGCGCAATACGCGCCCGTGGCCTGCGCGGGCCCGCTGCTGGCGGCCGAGATGGACGCCATTGGCAAGGCCCTGGCCAACCCCAAGCGCCCCTTGATAGCCATCGTGGCGGGCAGCAAGGTGAGCACCAAGCTGACCATTTTGCGCGCTTTGGCCAGCAAGTTTGACGGCCTAATTGTGGGCGGCGGCATTGCCAATACCTTTATGCTTGCGGCGGGTTTGAAGATCGGCAAGTCTTTGGCCGAGCCAGATTTGATCGGTGAGGCCCAAGCGGTGATCGCGGCCATGAAAGCCCGTGGCGCGGCAGTGCCGATCCCCACCGACGTAGTGGTAGCCAAAACCTTTGCCGCCAACGCGGTGGCCACCGTCAAAGCGGCCACCGATGTAGCCGACGACGATTTGATCTTGGACATTGGCCCGCAAACCGCGGCCTTGTTGGCCGAGCAGCTAAAGAGCGCGGGCACCATCGTGTGGAACGGCCCGGTCGGCGTGTTCGAGTTTGACGCCTTTGCGCACGGTACAGAAACCATTGCCCGCGCGATTGCCGATTCCGCTGCGTTTTCGATAGCTGGTGGTGGTGACACCCTGGCGGCTATTGCCAAGTACGGTATTGAAAAAGACGTGAGCTACATCTCTACCGGTGGGGGTGCGTTTTTGGAAGTTTTGGAAGGCAAGACCTTGCCAGCGTTTGAGATTTTGCAGGCGCGGGCTGCGGGGTAAGGCTCTGTGTTGCCGCCAGCTTGGCCACCTTGCAGCGAAGCGTGTGCTATGGCCACGCGCCCCGCTCGTAGGCCCCCTGCGGGGTGAGCATCTGCAGTACTCGCAATGGGGGAAAACGTCGAAACTCGCTGCGCTCAGACACCGACGTTTTCTGA
>JAYUHM010000204.1:0-26070 GCA_043766985.1 Polaromonas sp. | reverse complement strand
TAAGTTGCCCTAAAACCCCTTTGCCCATCCCACCGGAGAGATGTTGCAAGCCTCTCAGCGATTAAGCTGCGAGTGCGAAACGTTCGTCGTTTGCAGTTAGTTTGTTTGAATTTGTTTAACGAGCACATTCAGCTCGACATGCACCACAAAGCGTCTAATCCTCGTCGAAACCAGTACAACCCCGTGTGACGTCTATTTTACGCCCAGTTGGCAAATTTCAAGGGCTGGGCTCTCAAACGAATTTGAAACTACCTGGAAATAGCTATTTATTTAATAGCACATTGTGCTTTATTCTAATGGGCTAGTGACCTATTTCGTACCTAAAACCCGCTACAACAGCCTATTTGGACAATCCATGCAGCTTGGCAAATGCACCGCGCTCACGGGCGACGTCGCCATGGGTGATGCATTGCCTGCGTGCCTGCCCCTTGTGCTGCCGCAAAAACTGCTGGTAGGCGTTGCTTTGGTAGGGGTCGCTGGTGACGTAGCCAGCTTTCTCCAAGCAGGGCTTGGCGGGGTCGGCCGGGCAGTCTTTGAGCGTTGCACCGTAGATCACGCGGCCGTCGCGGGTGATGCCCGGGAAGGCGCTGGCCAGTAGCTCGGTGCGGGGGTTGTCGTAGTACGGGGCCAGGTTAAAGCGCTGGCCCTCGCCCGGCTCAGGCCCCGTGCCTGGGCCTCGGTTGACCCACCAGACTTGACCTCGGTATTCGTAGGCCAGGTCGGCCCCGCCGCTAGCATGGGGAAAGCCAAAAATGGTTTTACCACTGGAAAAGCCAAACGCGGCGCGCGGCTGGCAAGACTTGCCATCTACGCCAAAGCCAAAGATGCGCATGGTGGCCTCACCTTTAACGGGCGTTTGCGGCAGGGCGGCGAACTCCAAACCGTCAACGCTGATCATGGGCAACGCGTACAGGGGGCCGTCTTCGCGCACGCGCTGGGTGCACAGGTTCACAAAGCCGCTGTCCGCCACGATGCGCTGGCGCGATGTGTCGATCTCTAGGGTGCGGGCTACCAAAGCGCCCTCGCCTTGGCGTTGCCCGTCACCCGTGGCGTTGGGCCAGCTCATGGAGCGGACGCGCACGTGGCCGGGCTTGCTTGGTGCGGCATCGGCGGGTAGCTCGGCGGCTGCGGCATAAAAACCGGTCATTCCACCTTTAAAAACTGGGGAAATACGCTGTATGCCTCTGTCTTTATTACGTAGTATGCTACTGAAAGTGTAGTGGTCTCCGTTGACATCGACCAGGTAGCGCCAGCTGCCTTGTACCGGAAACGCCTCGTTGGACAGCGGCGTGTCGTAGGCGGCGATGGCTTGCCCAGTAGCGTTTAGCTCAAGCAAACTGACTTCACCCAGGCGCCCGCCCGAGAAGCTGCGCAGCACAAAGCGCCCGTCAGGGCTGATGCGCTCGTAGCTGCCCAAGGCTACGGTGGTTTTGCCGTAGGCGTCGGTTTGGGTGCCTACCAGCGTGGCGGGCAGCTCGCTAAACGTATTGGCGGCTATGCATTGCTCCGCTGGCACATTATTTGTAGTATTTTGGGCTGTAGCCCAATGGAACATGGCACAAGCAGCTATAAAAACAGTAGTAATTCTGACACTTGGAATGCGACTAAATCGGCTCATGGCAACAGCCTTTCGCGTAGGGCACTTGCCCAAAATGGGGCGGGCATGGCCCCCACGATAGGGTTGCCCGACCAGCCACGCGCGGGTAGCCTCACACCCTGCAGCGCATCGCGCCACACAAAAGCCGTCGGAAAGTGCCGCAGCGCATCGCGCGCTATCAGCTCTGCATCGCACAGGGGCTGCGAATTTTGCAGCGCTTGGCTGCTTGCGGGGTACAAGTGGGCAAGCTTTGCCAATGCGGCCAGGCGCTCGCCTTGGGGAACCTGCGCATCGTGAACGGGCAGCCAATGTAGCCCCACGGCCGATGCTTGGTGTTGCACCTCTGCCGCATGCTGCGCCGACAAAACCATGCGGGGCGACCAGACATAGACTAGCGTACCTTGCGTGGCGCCAGGGTTTAGCGTGGTGAGTGCTTGCGATTCAAAACACTCACCAGCAAATGATAAAGAACTAACAAATGCCATGTTTATCCACATGCATAAATATATAGTTTTGTAAAAAATCAGATCGACTTTCGACGTATTCGACACACCAATGCACTGCAAACCCGCCATGCTGAAGTTCAATTTAGGCTTCATTCGCGCTATCAGCGACATCAATCCAGGCTAAAGCAAAGCAATGATGCTTTGTGGCGTGGTCACTACGACGTCGGCTGCCCAGGTGTCGATATGGTGCTCACCGCTGTAGCCCCAGGCGGCCGCAATGGTAAACATACCGGCAGCGCGGCCTGCGTCTATGTCGCGCTTGTCGTCTCCTACATACCAGCAGTGCTGCACCGGCACACCGGCCAGCCGCGCCGCCTCTAGCACGGGGGCAGGATGCGGCTTGGCATAGGGCGTGGTGTCACCACTGACCACCGCGCAAGCACCATGCAACAGCGGCATCAAGCGGGCCAGAGGGTCGGTGAAACGCTTGGATTTGTTGGTAACAATGCCCCAAACAATACCCTGACTGCGAAGGTTTTGCAGCATATCGGCCACACCGTCAAAGACGGTGGTGCGCGCGGTTAAGCTGGCCTCGTAGTTTTTAAAAAACTCTTCACGCATAGCGTCGTATTCGCCATGGTCGGGCGCCATATCAAAGCCTATTTTGAGCATGCCGCGCGCGCCTGCACCCGCCATGGGGCGGTACAGGTCCAGGGGCAGCGAGGGCAGTCCACGGTCCGTGCGCATTTTGTCGGCGGCGGCGCCCAAGTCTGGCGCACTGTCAATCAACGTGCCGTCCAGGTCAAAAAAAATGGCTTGCGGTGTTGGTGGCTTGGTAGGCATCATTTTGACGGGTATTATTATGTTTTAGGCTATAAGCCCAATAGAGCAGGGCACAAGAAGCTATATTATTTATAGCAAATTGTGCCTATGCTTTTTTCGCGGCAAAGAGATAATTTACACTGGTGTCGGTGTCCAACCAATAGCGTTGGGTTAGCGGGTTGTATTGCAAACCTCGGCTTTGTTGCAGGTCTAATCCAGCGCTGCGCATATGGTTCGCCAGCTCGCTGGGCCGAATAAATTTGGCGTATTCATGTGTGCCACGCGGCAACATGTTAAGCACATACTCAGCCCCGAGCACAGCAAAAACCCAAGCCTTGGCGTTGCGGTTAATCGTGCTAAAAAACACCCACCCACCGGGCTTTACCAAGGTACTACAGGCCTGCACAACCAAGGCGGGGTTGGGCACATGCTCCAGCATTTCCATGCACGTTACCACGTCGTAGTGGCCAGGTTGTTCTATAGCCAGTGCCTCGGCGCTGATCTCACGGTAGCTCACATGGGGCGTTTGCGCTTCCAGCGCGTGGAGCTGGGCCACTTTGAGGGCTTTTGTTGCCAAGTCGATACCTGTCACTACCGCGCCTGCGCGCGCCATGGCGTCGGCCAAAATGCCACCGCCACAGCCTACATCCAGCACAGTTTGTCCCTGTAGCGGGGCCAGTGCGTTTATCCAGTCCAAACGCAATGGGTTAATTTGGTGCAGCGGCTTGAACTCGCTGGTTTTGTCCCACCAACGGTGCGCCAAGTCGGAAAACTTGGCCAACTCCGCCGGGTCCGCGTTGGCGTGGTAGTCGGGTTCAGCAGCATTTGCAGTAGAAGCATGAAGATGTGGGGCATTGGTCATAGATGTCATTGTCGCAAATACATGATTGCAAACCGATACGGCAACAAAAAAGCCCCGCAAGCGGGGCTTTTTTGGCAACTAAGGGTGAATTAGTTAGCGCGGGTACCGACGACTTCGATCTCAACGCGGCGGTTTTTAGCCTTGCCTGCTGCGGTCTTGTTGTCAGCAACTGGCTGCTTCTCGCCCTTGCCTTCGGTGTAAACACGGTTCTTTTCAACACCTTTGCTGGTCAAGTAAGCCTTGACAGCTTCAGCGCGGCGAACCGACAGCTTCTGGTTGTAGGCATCAGATGCGTCGCTGTCGGTGTGACCCACAGCAATAATCACTTCCAGGTTGATGCCTTTGATCTTGCCAACCAAATCATCCAGCTTGGCTTTGCCTTCGGGTTTGATGATCGACTTGTTGGTGTCAAAGAATGCATCAGCAGCGTAGGTTACCTTGGTGGCTGCAGGTGGCTGAGGAGCCGGTGCTGGCGCTGGTGCAACTGGCGCTGGGGCAGGTGCGGCCTTAGGCTCAACCGGTGCCGGAGCTGGTGCCGGAGCTGCAACTGGTGCAGGGGCAGGAGCAACAATGGCGCCATCGCAACCGACTGCAGCGGTAGCTGGAGTCCAGTTGGCATCACGCCAGCACAACGTGCCGTCAGCGTTTTTCCACTGCATATTGCCGTGGCCTGAACGCCAGTTGTCGGAAGCTGCGGTCGAACCAGCCGCGAAAGCAGTACCTGCCAATGCGACGGATGCAAACAACATTGCTACTTTGTTTAATTTATTCATATTCATCCTCAAAATTGATACTACAGCGCGAGCTGTGCCAAGGCGAGTAGCTTGCTTTATACAAATTTACTCGTGAACTGATTGTGCCACAGTCGATGCTCACAGCCAAATTTGCAGTTACATGCAGCGCTACAAGGCATGCACTGTTGCTTTGTTACTACAGCCTGATGCCTTAAACAAGGGTCAAAAGCCACTTGCCAGCGCCTAAAGCTGCGCGAGAGTACAAATAAAGGCCGCTAAAATCAAGAGGTTTAGTCCAGCGACATATTTACAAAGTGCTGGTTACCAATACAGCCTTTCTGACTGCCCTTCAATGACCCAATTCGCCAAAGAAACCCTGCCCATCAGCTTAGAAGAGGAGATGCGCCGCAGCTACCTTGACTACGCCATGAGCGTGATTGTCGGTCGCGCGCTGCCCGACGCGCGTGATGGGCTTAAGCCCGTACACCGCCGCGTTCTGTTTGCCATGCATGAGCTGAGCAACGACTACAACCGCCCTTACAAGAAGTCGGCGCGTATCGTGGGTGATGTGATCGGTAAGTACCACCCGCACGGCGACACCGCCGTGTACGACACCATCGTGCGGATGGCACAAGATTTCAGTTTGCGCCACATGCTGGTAGACGGCCAGGGCAACTTCGGCTCGGTCGACGGCGACAATCCGGCCGCCATGCGTTATACCGAGATCCGCCTGTCCAAGATCGCGCATGAGGTGCTGGCCGACCTAGATAAAGACACAGTGGACTTTGGGCCAAACTACGACGGCAGCGAAAAAGAGCCGTTGGTGATGCCCACACGCTTTCCCAACCTGCTGGTCAACGGTTCTACCGGCATTGCAGTGGGTATGGCCACCAATATCCCGCCACATAACCTGAACGAGGTGGTCGACGCCTGCCTGCACCTGCTGAAAAACCCAGATGCCACGGTGGACGAGCTGATTGAGATCATCCCGGCACCCGACTTTCCTACCGCCGGTATCATTTATGGCCTCTCGGGCGTACGCGATGGCTACCGCACCGGGCGTGGCCGCGTGGTGATGCGCGCCAAGGTGCACTTTGAGGATATTGACAAAGGCAACCGCCAGTCGATCATCGTGGACGAGCTGCCCTACCAGGTGAACAAAAAGACCCTGCAAGAGCGCATGGCTGAGCTGGTGCACGAGAAGAAGATTGAAGACATCAGCCACATCCAAGACGAATCCGACAAGTCGGGCATGCGCCTGGTGATTGAACTCAAGCGTGGCGCCGTGCCTGAAGTGGTGCTGAACAACCTGTACAAACAGACGCAGTTGCAAGACACCTTTGGTATCAATATGGTGGCGCTGATTGACGGCCAGCCCAAGCTGTGCAACTTGAAGGATCTGGTCAAGGTGTTCCTGGAGCACCGCAGAGAAGTGGTCACCCGCCGCACGGTGTTTGAGCTGCGCAAAGCGCGCGACCGCGGTCATTTGCTGGAAGGCTTGGCCGTGGCTTTGGCCAATATTGACGAGTTCATCCGCATCATCCGCAATGCACCCACGCCACCCGTGGCCAAGGCCGAGCTGATGACCAATGTGTGGGACTCGAAGATCGTTAAAGAGATGCTCACCCGCACCCGTGCGGACGGCAGTGCCGTGAATGCCGACGACTACCGGCCCAACGGCATGGAAGTTCAATTTGGCTTGCAAAAAGATGGCCTGTACCGCTTGAGCGAAGCACAAACCACCGAAATCTTGAACATGCGCCTGCAGCGCTTGACCGGCCTGGAGCAGGACAAGATCGTTGCTGAATACAAAGAAGTCATGTCGGTGATCGAAGACCTGCTGGACATCTTGGCCAAGCCCGAGCGCGTGTCGGTCATCATCAGCGACGAGCTGCAAGCTATCAAGACCGAGTTTGGCCAGACCAAGCTGGGCGCGCGCCGCAGCGTGATTGAGCACAATGCGCAAGACATGTCCACCGAGGACTTGATCACGCCCACCGACATGGTGGTCACCCTCAGCCACTCCGGCTATATCAAGAGCCAGCCCCTGGGCGAATACCGCGCGCAAAAGCGCGGCGGGCGCGGCAAGCAGGCCACCCAGACCAAAGAAGACGACTGGATTGACCAGCTCTTCATCGCCAACACGCATGACTATTTGCTGTGCTTCTCCAACCGCGGCCGCATGTACTGGCTCAAGGTGTGGGAAGTGCCCGCAGGCTCGCGCGGCTCGCGCGGCAGGCCGATTGTCAATATGTTCCCGCTGCAAGAGGGCGAGAAGATCAACGTGGTGCTGGCCCTCACCGGCGACAACCGCAGCTTCCCAGCAGATCACTTCGTCTTCATGGCCACCCGCATGGGCACCGTGAAAAAGACCCCACTGGAAGACTTCAACAACCCGCGCAAAGGCGGCATCATTGCGGTCGATCTGGACGACGGCGACATCTTGATTGGCGCGGCCATTACCGACGGCAAACACGACGTGATGCTGTTCAGTGACGGCGGCAAGGCCGTGCGCTTTGACGAAGACGATGTGCGCGCCGTGGGCCGCACCGCACGCGGCGTGCGCGGCATGACGCTGGACGAAAACCAAAGCGTGATCGCCATGCTGGTAGCCGAAGACGAGCTGCAAAGCGTGCTGACCGCGACTGAGAACGGCTACGGCAAACGCACGCCGATTGGCGAATACACCCGCCACGGACGCGGCACCAAGGGCATGATTGCCATCCAGCAATCTGAGCGCAACGGCAAGATTGTGGCCGCCACCCTGGTGCACCCGGATGACGAGATCATGATGATCACAGACAAGGGCGTGCTGGTACGCACCCGCGTCTCCGAGATGCGCGAGCTGGGCCGCGCCACACAAGGCGTGACCTTGATCAGCCTGGACGCGGGTACCAAATTGAGTGGTTTACAACGGATTGTGGAAAACGACGCCGCAGTAGGGGCGGATGACGTTCCCGACGGCGCACCAGAGGGCGCTCAGGCTGGCGGTGCAAACGGTAACAACGGTAGTGCCAATGAAGGCGACACTGATAACGGCGAATCAGCCAAGTAAGGCTGGATCGTTCTGATCTCGCTTTTGCACACTACGTAACCACCAAAGGATTTTCATGACTATGACCATCAACCGCACCATAAAACGAACTACAAAAACAATAGCAGCTTGTGCCCTACTCTATTGGGCTAGCAGCACAATTTACGCACAAACCACCGATGCCAAGCGCCAGCTTGCCGCGCGCGCCATCGCCGCCCAGGACGGCCCGGAAATGAACGCCATGTTGGCGCAGATCGCAGGCTCTGCTACCCAACAAGTAATGGCCAATTGGAATGACCGCGTAGGTAATCTGCCAGCCGCAAAACAACAAAACGCCATCACCGCGCTGGATGCTGAGCTGAAAAAATTCAACGACGATGCGCTCAAGCTTATTACCGCCCAAGCGACCAAAGTACGCGCTGACGCATTGCTATCTGCTTACGCGGAGCGTTTTTCCGAAGACGAACTAAAGCAATTGGTGGCATTGATGGAAGCCCCTGTTTTCAAAAAATACCAAAATGTTGCACCTGAGCTGGGCAGCGTGTACCTCAAGGCAATTGTGGACGGGACGCGCAATAACGTCATTGAGCGTGGCAAGGCATTTGATGCAGTTGCAACCAAAATCGTCGATTCCGCATCGCCTGCACAAGCAGCACCGGCCGCCCCTGCAAAGAAAAAACCCTGATGAACAAGGCCCCTTTGCGCACCTTGCCCGAGCTTCGCGTGCAAATTGACGCGGTGGACCAGCAACTGCTGACGCTGCTCAACCAGCGCGCCAGCCTGGCCAACGAAGTCGGTGAAATCAAACGCCTCGAAGGTTCTGCGGTATACCGCCCCGAGCGCGAGGCACAGGTTATTCTCGGCTTGCAAAGCGCTAATTTGGGGCCGCTCAAGGCTGAGAATATCAGCCATATTTGGCGCGAGGTAATGTCGGCCTGCCGTAGCCTGGAAGCACCGCAGCGGGTGGCCGTGTTAGGCCCTGCGGGTACGTTTTGCGAGCAAGCGGCCATTGAGTTTTTTGGCAGCAGCGTTGAGCTGATTTATTGCGCCAACTTCGATGAAGTGTTTCACGCCACGGCGTCGGGCACGGCCCAGTATGGCGTGGTGGGGGTGGAAAACTCTACTGAGGGGGTGGTCACCCGGTCGCTTGATTTGTTTTTGCACACGCCCACACACGTCGTCGGCGAGGTCAGCCTGATGGTGCGGCACAACGTGCTGCGCAAAACCGATTCGCTGGAGGGCATAGAGGTGGTGTTAGCGCACCAACTGGCTCTTGCGCAGTGCCAAGAATGGCTTAACAAACACCTGCCGCACGCTGAGCGGCGCGCTGTGTCGAGCAACGCGGAAGGCGCGCGTTTGGCCGCGCAAAACCCCGCTTGGGCGGGCTTGGCCAGCGAGCGCGCCGCGGCCCAGTTTGGCCTGCACATTGCAGCCCACGCGGTACAAGACGACGCTTTTAACCGCACCCGCTTCAGCATTATTTGCCTGCCCGACACCTTACCTACGCCGCAAGCCAGTGGCAAAGACTGCACCAGTTTAATTGTGTCCGTGCCCAACAAACCCGGCGCAGTGCACGATTTACTGGTGCCCCTTAAAACCCACGGCGTGTCCATGACACGTTTTGAGTCGCGCCCTGCGCGCACAGGCCAGTGGGAATACTACTTTTACATCGACTTGGCGGGCCATGCTGCGCAACCCCACGTGGCCGCCGCTTTGGCAGAGCTGCGGCTGCTGTGCGCGTTTTACAAAGTACTTGGCACATATCCGGCTGGTGCATAAAGATAACAAAAAATGCGAGATACCTTATGTTCGAACAATTAGGCCTGATTGGCTGCGGCCTGATGGGTGGCTCGTTTGCACTGGCGCTTAAAAAAGCAGGCTTGGTCAAACGCGTGGTCGGCTACAGCAAGTCACCCTCCACGACGGAGCGCGCCAGGCAAATGGGCGTGATTGACGTAGAAGCCCCGTCGGCGCTGATGGCGGTTTCGGGAGCCGACATCGTGCTGTTGGCGGTGCCGGTCGCCGCCACTGAGGCCAGCTTTAAAGCTATCAAGCACCTCATTACGCCCAACATGTTGATCATGGACGTGGGCTCCACCAAGCGCGACGTGGTGGATGCATCGCGCCGCGTGCTGAAAGAACATGCGGGCGTGTTTGTTGCGGCCCATCCGATCGCTGGCAAAGAGGTGTCTGGCGTGGAGTTTGCCGATGCCGACCTGTACTTTGGCAAGCAAGTGATTCTTACGCCGATCGAGCGTACGCAAACGGTACAGCTCAAAAAAGCGGTTGACCTGTGGACTGCGTTGGGGTGCCAAGTGCTGCAAATGTCGCCTGAGGCGCATGACGCAGCGTATGCCGCCGTCAGCCACTTGCCGCATTTAATAGCCTTTGCATTAATGAACGCCATCAACGACCAGCCCAATGGACGCGACTATTTGTCACTCGCCGGGCCTGGGTTTCGCGACTTTACGCGTATTGCCGCCAGCGACGCGCACATGTGGCGCGACGTTCTGCTGGCCAATCGCGAGGAACTGTTGGCGCAATCCAAACTGTTCCAAAAAGCGATGATGAATCTGGAAAAGCTGATTAGCCAGAATGAGGCTGACGCGCTAGAGGCAGAAATTGACAAAGCCAGCCTGACCCGTGCGCAATGGCGCATGACAGCCCGCAAGTAGTAGCCGGCCCAGCAAGCGCCATCGCTCTTTTTTCGCTCAACCACCATTTCTACCCACGCTGATGTACAGCACCGCTTATCTTGATATTCCCGCACTGGCTAGCGCGCGTGGCACCGTGCGCCTGCCTGGCTCCAAAAGTATCTCTAACCGCGTACTGCTGCTGGCCGCACTGAGTGCTGGGCGCACTGTGGTGCATGATCTGCTGGATTCGGACGACACGCGCGTCATGCTGGATGCGCTGCATACACTGGGTTGCGCCATAGACAAAACGGGCGACACCGTGGCTATCACGGGCTTGGGTGGCAGCGCCCCGCATAGCCCCGCAGCGCTCTTTTTAGGCAATGCCGGCACCGCCATGCGCCCGTTGACGGCGGCTTTGGCTGTGTTGGGCGGCGACTTCACACTATCGGGCGTTGCGCGTATGCACGAGCGACCCATCGGTGATTTGGTCGACGCGCTACGCCAGCTTGGTTGCGCCGTAACCTATACTGGCAACGATGGTTACCCTCCCCTGCATATTGGCGCGCCCAGCCTGCACCTGGACGCCCCTATCAAGGTACGCGGTGACGTGTCTAGCCAGTTCCTCACCGCACTGCTGATGGCTATGCCTTTGGTCGCCACCAAAAACATCGTCATCGAGGTGGTAGGTGAATTGATTTCCAAACCATATATTGAAATCACGCTCAATTTGCTGGCGCGTTTTGGCATCAAGGTGCAGCGCGAAGGATGGCAACGCTTTACCATTCCAGCCGGCAGCCGCTACCAGTCACCTGGCGACATTTACGTCGAAGCCGATGCCTCGTCCGCTAGTTATTTTATAGCGCTTGGTGCAATAGCCACCTCGGCAGGTAATAGCATTCGCATCGAAGGCTTGGGAAAGAACTCCATCCAGGGCGACATCCGCTTCGTGGAAGCCGCTGCCATGATGGGCGCGCACATCGATAGTGGGCCCAACCATTTGGACATCACGCGCGGTGCCTGGCCACTCAAAGCCATTGACCTGGACTGCAACCATATCCCCGATGCAGCCATGACCTTGGCTGTAATGGCGCTGTACGCTGATGGCACCACCACCCTGCGCAACATCGCCAGTTGGCGAGTCAAAGAAACCGACCGCCTCGCCGCCATGGCCTGCGAGCTGCGCAAACTGGGCGCTACCGTGGTGGAAGGCGCAGACTTTATCCAAGTGACACCACCGGCAAGGCCGAGCGCCGACAGGCCGCCCTTAGGCGCGAGAGCCCCCCGCACCGACATGGTCGGGGGCCCTCCCCCAACCAGGGCCAACGCAGTGCGCGAAGCGACAAGCGTGGGGGCAACATCTCATTGGAGAGCAGCCAGCATCGATACCTATGATGACCACCGCGTGGCCATGTGCTTTTCCCTGGCCGCCTTCAACCCCGCGCAAGTCACCGTGCGCATTGAAGACCCACAGTGCGTTGCCAAAACCTTTCCTGACTATTTTGAGACACTATTTAGCGTGGCCACCGCGCACAACGTGCCCGTTATTTGCATCGACGGCCCGTCTGCATCCGGCAAGGGCTCGTTGGCCAGCCAAATCGCCCATCGCTTGGGCTACCACTATCTCGACTCAGGCGCCTTGTACCGCCTTACGGCGCTGGCTGCGCAGCGCGCCGCGGTGGCCTGGGACGATGAGGCGGGCTTGGCACACGTCGCCGCCCATTTACCCGTCGTATTTGAAGGCGATGCCGTCTTGCTGAACGAAGACGACGTGTCTGAGGCCATTCGCGCCGAGCAGATGGGTGTGGGGGCTTCAAAAGTATCCGTATTCCCCGCCGTTCGGGCGGCTTTAACCCAGTTACAACTGAGTTTTGCCAAGCTGCCGGGCCTGGTGGCTGATGGCCGGGACATGGGTACAGTGATTTTTCCCCATGCCGCCTTGAAGATATTCCTGACCGCCAGCGCCGCCCAGCGCGCCGAGCGGCGCCATAAGCAGTTGATTTCAAAGGGAATTTCTGCTAAACTAGACGACCTTCGCGCTGATTTGGAAGCCCGTGATGCTAGAGACTCTGGTCGTAGCACCGCACCTTTGAAGCCAGCGCAAGATGCCGTGCAACTGGACAACTCTGTTTTATCGATTGAGCAATCTGTCGACAACGTGTTGACAATGTGGCGTGCGGTGTTGAAGGTGTAGTGGCTGGTGCTTAGTTGTTAGTCGTTCCACACGACGCGCTTTTCTCCGGCTATTCATTGGCTATTTATTGGCTATAGGCCTTGGTAATTCTTCTCGCGCTGCCAGTACTGCGTACTGCTGACGCATTAATTGCCAAGTTTATTAACTTTAACCCACGGCTAACCCCGTAAAACAAGCACAAGCAGCTATACAAACGGTAGCAATTTCGCCGCCGTAAATACCCCGTTGGTATGCTTTGCCGCATGTCCTTCGCGATATTGCTCTTCTTGTGCTTTTAGGAAAATACATGTCTGAATCTTTTGCAGCCCTCTTTGAAGAATCCCTAACGCGCTCGGAAATGCGCGCTGGTGAGGTCATTACCGCCGAAGTCGTGCGGATGGACCACAACCACGTTGTCGTGAACGCCGGCCTCAAGTCCGAAGCCTTCATCGACATCGCCGAGTTTAAAAACGACAAAGGCGAGCTAGAAGTCAAAGTGGGCGATTTCGTATCGGTCGCTATCGGTTCCATCGAAAACGGCTACGGCGACACGATTTTGTCGCGCGACACCGCCAAGCGTCTGGCCTCCTGGATGAGCCTGGAAAAAGCCCTCGAGTCCGGCGAATTTGTCTCTGGCATGACCAGCGGCAAAGTCAAAGGCGGCCTGATGGTCATGGTCAACGGCATCCGCGCATTCTTGCCCGGCTCCTTGATCGAGTCACGTCCTTTGAAAGACTTGACCCCTTACGAAAACAAAATCCTCGAATTCAAAGTTATCAAGCTGGACCGTAAGCGTAACAACGTGGTGTTGTCACACCGCGCTGTGCGCGAAGCCAGCATGGGCGAAGAGCGCGCCAAGCTGATGACCACCCTCAAAGAAGGTTCCGTGGTTCAGGGCGTAGTCAAAAACATCACCGAATACGGCGCATTCGTCGACTTGGGCGGTGTGGATGGCTTGCTGCACATCACCGACATGGCCTGGCGCCGTGTGCGTCACCCATCCGAGGTGGTGCAACCCGGTCAAGAGATCACTGCCAAAATTCTCAAGTTTGACACCGAGAAAAACCGCGTGTCCTTGGGCCTCAAGCAGATGGGCGACGACCCATGGATGGGCGTGAACCGCCGCTACCCTACGTCTACCCGCATGTTCGGCAAGATCACCAACATCGCCGACTACGGCGCATTTGTGGAAATCGAACCCGGTATCGAAGGCTTGGTGCACGTGTCTGAAATGGACTGGACCAACAAGAACGTCGCTCCTAACAAGCTCGTGACCTTGGGCCAGGAAGTCGAAGTCATGGTTCTGGAAATCGACGAAGACAAGCGCCGCATTTCTTTGGGCATGAAGCAGTGCAAGGCCAACCCATGGCAAGAATTTGCAGCACAAACCAAGCGCGGCGACCGCGTCAAAGGCCCCATCAAGTCGATCACCGACTTCGGCGTGTTTGTTGGCCTGGCCGCTGGCATCGACGGCTTGGTGCACCTGTCTGACCTGTCCTGGAACGAGTCCGGCGAAGTCGCTGTGCGCGAGTTCAAGAAGGGCCAGGAAGTTGAAGCCATCGTGTTGGCTGTGGACGTCGACCGCGAGCGTATCAGCTTGGGTATCAAACAGCTCGACAGCGACCCATTCACCACCTTCACGTCGATCAACGACAAGGGTTCCGTGGTGACCGGCAAGGTCAAGACCGTGGACGCCAAGGGCGCTGAAATCGACCTGGGCGAAGACATCTTGGGCTACCTGCGCGCATCAGAAATCAGCCGTGACCGTGTGGAAGATGCACGCAACGTTCTGAAAGAAGGCGACGAAGTGACTGCTGTGGTTGTGAACATCGACCGCAAGACCCGCAACATCCAGTTGTCGGTCAAAGCCAAAGACCAAGTGGACCAGAACGAGGCCATGTGTTCCCTGTCACAGCAGTCTTCCAAAGAGAACGCTGGTACAACAAGCCTGGGTGCATTGCTGCGCGCCAAGCTGGACAACAACAACGGCTAATTTGATCAGTTGAGGACAGAGCAACCGTCCGCCTTACGGCGCTGTCGGTTGGTCTGTCCCACAACGTCGTATGACTCGTTCTGACCTAGTTGAAGCCTTGGCTTCGCAGTTTCATCAACTCACCCACCGCGACGCGGAGTTCGCCGTTAAGACGATTCTTGACGCGATGGGTGATGCCTTGGTACGTGGCCATCGCATAGAAATTCGTGGTTTTGGCAGCTTTTCGGTTAACCGTCGGCCACCTCGCGTAGGGCGCAACCCCCGCACGGGTGAGTCGGTGACCATTCCCGAGAAACGCGTACCGCACTTCAAGCCAGGCAAAGCCTTGCGCGAGGCGGTAGATGCCAAAACAGAAGAGTTGCGCGCGGCTAACAAACTCTAAGCGCACGTACCCATCTTCAGCGTGAGTCGATAGAATAAGCGATCACCACGTTACATAGACCATGCATAAAGCTCTATGGCTGCTTCGGTGGATACTGAAGGCAGCCATTTTTTTTACCCTCTTCGCTTTCGCGCTGAACAACCAGCACGAGGTGACAGCACATTTCTTTTTTGGCAATGTGTGGAAAACGCCGCTCATCGTTTTAGTGCTGATTGCCTTTACCGCCGGCGTGGTGATTGGCGTACTGGGCATGGTGCCGCGCTGGTGGCGCCACCGCCGCAATGCCCGCAAGCTGACCGCCCGAGAGCTGGCAGCGCAGCAAAGCACGATTGGCCCTGACAGCACCCAGATGTAATGCGCGAGACCAACGGCTTCTATGGAAATTGACCTGACTTGGGTATTGCTGGGCCTGCCCCTGGCCTTTGTGCTGGGCTGGGCCGCTTCCCGGGTGGACTTGCGCCAACTGCGCGCAGAAAACCGCCGCTCTCCCAAAGCCTATTTCAAAGGCCTCAATTACCTGCTGAACGAGCAACAAGACTTGGCCATTGACGCCTTTATTGAGGCCGTACAAAACGATCCCGACACCTCTGAGCTGCACTTTGCACTGGGCAACCTGTTTCGCCGCCGTGGTGAGTATGACCGCGCCGTGCGCGTGCATGAGCACCTGCTGTCCCGTGGAGACTTGAAGCAAGCCGAGCGTGACCGCGCCCAGCACGCCCTGTCGCTCGACTTTTTAAAGGCTGGCTTGCTTGACCGTGCGGAAGACGCCTTGGCCAAGCTGGAAGGTACCCGCTATGAACCCCAAGCCCGCCTGGCACGGCTGGCCGTGTACGAACGCACACGCGACTGGCCACAGGCCGCCCGCATTGCCCAGCAGTTACAAACCGCGGACCAAGGCGACTTTAGCGCCCGCATAGCGCACTATCTGTGCGAGCAAGCGGCCCCATTGGCCAGCGGCGACGCGCCAGCGCGTGCGCAAGCACAAACGCTATTGCAAACTGCCATAGACACCGCCCCAGACGCCAGCCGCGCGCGCATCGAACTGTCTGCCCTGCAAAGCCACCAAGGCCAAGCAGATTTAGCTTACAAAACACTGGCTGTCGTTATAGAAAAGGCACAATCTGCTACACCATTGATAGCGTCTAGGTTGCAAGAGCTGGCCCAGCAGTGTGGTCAACAACAACAAGCGCTGCAGCTGCTACAGGACAACTACGCGCAGTCGCGCTCGATGGACGTGCTGCACGCCATCATCGCTCTAAAAGACGCAGCGCCCAACGCCCCACAAGGCGCTTCGTCTGCCCGCGACCTGTACGTGCAACACTTGGAAAAAGAATCCTCACTGGCTGTGGCGGCCCGCTGGCTGGCAGGTGAAAAGCTGGAGCACGAGCAGTTTCACCCGCAAGTGCAGCGCGCGCTCGACAAAGCGGTAGTACCGTTGCTACGCTACCGCTGCGCGGCTTGCGGTTTTGAAGCACAACGCCATTTTTGGCAATGCCCTGGCTGCCAAGCCTGGGACAGCTACCCGGCAAGGCGTGTTGAGGAGCTTTAAGCCCGCCCGCCCAAAGCCATCGCCACAGCAACCAGCACTTTCATCAGCCACTATGACAACACCCACCCTCACGCAACTTGCCAGCGCCAAAGTATTGGTAGTGGGGGACGCCATGCTGGACCGCTACTGGTACGGCGCGGTCGAGCGCATCAGCCCTGAGGCGCCCGTGCCCGTGGTGCGCGTCACCCGCGAGGAAGAGCGCGTGGGTGCTGCGGCCAACGTGGCCTACAACGCCGTGTGTCTGGGCGCGCAGGCCAGCTTTATCGGTGTGGTGGGCGACGATGAGCCTGGCCGCAAGCTAGAGGCGCTGATGCAGCAAACCGGTATTGCCACCCATTTGGCGCGCGACGCGGGCTTGCAAACCACGGTCAAGCTGCGGGTCATTGGCCGTGCCCAGCAGCTATTGCGCCTGGACTTTGAAAATACGCCCGACCACGACGTGTTAGCCGTGCAAACCCAAGTGTTTAACCAGCTGCTGCCTAGCCACAGCGCGGTGCTGTTCTCTGACTACGCCAAAGGCGGTCTGGCCCACGTGTCGGCCATGATTGAACTGGCCCGCAAAGCCGGCAAACCCGTTTTGGTCGACCCCAAAGGCTCTGACTATGCACGCTACAAAAATGCCAGCGTTATCACGCCCAACCGCACGGAGTTGCAGCAGGTGATAGGAGCCTGGCACAGCGAAGACGAGCTACGCACCAAGGTGCAAAATCTGCGAACCTCGCTCCATCTGGATGCATTGCTGTTTACCCGCAGTGAAGAAGGCATGAGCCTGTACGACGCAGCCGGGGAATTGCACGTGAAAGCCCACGCACTGGAAGTGTTTGACGTGACCGGTGCGGGCGATACCGTAATTGCCACCCTCGCCTCGCTGGTGGCCGCGGGCCTCAGCCTGCGCGACGCCATGCCGCACGCCAACCGCGCAGGGGGTATTGTGGTGGGTAAATTTGGCACCGCTACGGTGTCGTACCAAGAGCTGTTTGGCGATCACGCCAGCGGGAGCACGTTATGAAAACTATGACCGACAAAATAGTAGTTACCGGCGCTGCCGGCTTTATTGGCAGCAATATCATCGCCGGGCTCAACGCGCGCGGCATCACCAACATCATTGCGGTGGACGACCTGACGGTGGGCGACAAGTTTCGTAACCTGGCCGATTTGCAGATAGCCGACTATGTCGATGCAGACGACTTTTACCTTAATTTTGCCGACGAACACTACGGCAAGGTCGAAGCCGTGTTCCACGAAGGTGCGTGTAGCGACACCATGGAGCAAGACGGCAAGTACATGATGCAGAACAACTACGAGGTGTCCAAACAGTTGTTTGCCACCTGCCAGTCGCAGGGTGCGCGCCTGCTCTACGCGTCGTCCGCCGCCACCTATGGCGGTAGCGACACCTTTAAAGAGTTGCCCGAGTTTGAAAAGCCGTTGAACGTCTACGGCTACAGCAAACTGCTGTTTGACCAGCGTATGCGCCGTGCGCTGGGTGCACAGCTAGAGCGCGCTAGAACCCAGGTGGTGGGCTTTAGGTACTTCAACGTGTACGGCCCGCGCGAGCAGCACAAAGACCGCATGGCCAGCGTAGCTTTTCACCAGTACCACCAGTTTCGCAAAGAAGGCAAGGTCAAGCTGTTTGGTGCGTACGGTGGCTACGCACCGGGTGCGCAGATGCGCGACTTTGTCAGCGTTCATGATGTGGTAGCGGTGAACCTGTGGTTCTTCGACCATCCAGAAAAATCTGGCATTTTTAACCTGGGCACTGGCCGTGCGCAGCCGTTTAACGACGTGGCGCAGGCTGTGGTCGGTGCGTTGGACGCCAGCTCAACCGCTACAAACTCAATAGCTACCGGTGCCGTGGCGGCTGGGGCTGGTGGCTTAAATGCCCACGAACTTATTGAATATGTGGCTTTCCCGGACGCGCTGCGCGGCAAGTACCAGTGCTACACCCAAGCCGACATGACCGCGCTGCGCGCCGCAGGCTGCGACCATGTTTTTGCCGATGTGCAAACCGGCGTGCGCCGCTACATGCATTGGCTGCTAGCCAACGGCGATTAATGCCACTTTTTAATCGACGCTTCAATACCCGCTGCGTCCAGGCCTTGTAGCGCCAGCAGTTTGGCGGGGTCGCCGTGCTCAATAAATACGTCCGGCAAGCCCAGTTGCAACACAGGCTTGAGGATGTTCATGGCGTGCAGCGCCTCCAACACGGCCGAGCCGGCGCCGCCCATCAGGCAACCTTCTTCCAGCGTCACCAGCGCGTCATGCGTACTGGCGATCTCGCGCAACAGCTGCACATCCAGCGGCTTGGCCCAGCGCATATTCACCACCGTAGCATCGAGCTTTTCAGCGGCTTGCAGCGCGGGGTACAGCAGGGTGCCAAAGCTGAGAATGGCCATCTTTTTAGCCTTTGACATTCTGCGCACTTCGCCTTTGCCAAACGGCAGCGGGGTCAGGTCAGTGCCGCAGGCCACGCCTGCGCCTGCGCCGCGTGGGTAGCGCACAGCCACACTGTGGTCTTGCGCAAAAGCGGTGCTTAGCAGCGCGCGGCACTCGGCCTCGTCGGCGGGGCAGGCCACGCTGATGTTGGGGATGCAGCGCAGGTAGGCAATATCGTAGGCGCCAGCGTGTGTGGCCCCGTCAGCACCCACCAAGCCTGCGCGGTCGAGTGCAAACACGACCGGCAAGTTTTGAATCGCCACATCGTGGATGAGCTGGTCGTAGCCGCGCTGCAAGAAAGTACTGTAGATGGCCACTACCGGCTTGAGCCCTTCGCAGGCCAAACCTGCGGCAAAGGTGACGGCATGCTGCTCGGCAATGCCCACGTCGTGGTAGCGGGCCGGGAAGCGTTTTTCAAACTCCACCATGCCCGAGCCTTCGCGCATGGCCGGGGTGATGGCTACCAGGCGTTCGTCCACAGCGGCCATGTCGCACAGCCAGTTGCCAAACACTTGGGTGAAGGTTTGTTTGGCCGGGGTAGTGGCTTTTACCAAACCGACCGTGGGGTCAAACTTGCCGGGGCCGTGGTAGGCCACTGGGTCGGCCTCGGCCAGCTTGTAGCCTTGGCCTTTTTTGGTGACCACGTGCAGGAACTGCGGGCCTGCGCCACTGTCCATCAGGCTTTTGACGTTTTCCAGCGTGGGGATGAGCGAGTCCAGGTCGTGCCCGTCAATCGGGCCAATGTAGTTAAAGCCGAATTTTTCAAACAATGTGGCGGGCACCACCATGCCCTTGGCGTGCTCTTCAAAGCGCTTGGCCAGCTCAAACAGCGGCGGCACCGGCTTGAGCACGGTTTTGCCTACGTTGCGGGCGGTAGCATAAAACTGCCCGCTCATCAGCTGCGCCAAATAGCGGTTGAGCGCGCCTACGGGCGGGCTGATGCTCATGTCGTTGTCGTTCAGCACCACCAAAAAAGGCAATTCGTGCTGCACACCAGCGTTGTTCATGGCTTCAAAGGCCATGCCTGCCGTCATGGCGCCGTCGCCGATGATGGCGATGGCGTGGCGCGCTTCACCCTTGGTGCGTGCGCCAATGGCCATACCCAAGGCGGCCGAGATGGAGGTGGACGAGTGCGCCGTGCCAAAGCTGTCGTGCTCGCTCTCGGTGCGGCGCGGAAACCCGCTGATGCCGTCCATCTGGCGCAGCGTGTGCATGCGCTCGCGCCGGCCGGTCAAAATCTTGTGCGGGTAGGTTTGGTGGCCCACATCCCACACTAAGCGGTCATGCGGGGTGTTAAACACGTAGTGCAGTGCTACCGTCAGCTCTACCGTGCCCAGATTGGAGCTTAAATGCCCACCCGTTTGAGACACCGAGTGCAGCACATAGTCGCGCAACTCAGAGGCCAGTGCTTTAAGCTGCGTGCGCGGCAAGGCGCGCAGGTCAGCGGGGGAGTTAATGGTGGACAGGATCGTCATGGGGGGCGTTGGTCTTTGGAATATGCTACTTATTTTATAGCTGCTTGTGCTATATTCTATTGGGCTGGAGGCCTAAAACATAACTAAATAGTGGCTTTGTGCTGTTTTGGACGGGTTAGGCGGGCTTTGGCGCAGTGCAGCCACGGTAGGCCCATTATCAACTGCTGCGCTGCACCACCATGTCGGCCAAGGCGTGCAAAGCGCGGGTATCGTGCAGGCCGCTGGCTTGCAGGGCGTCGGTGGCTTGCTGGTACAGCGCATGCGCGTAGCTGCGGGCCCGCGCAAGGCCCATGAGGGAGACGTAGGTAGGTTTGTCGTTGTCGGCGTCTTTACCCGCGGTTTTGCCCAGGGTGGCAGAGTCGGCCACCACGTCCAAAATGTCGTCCACTACCTGAAAAGCCAAGCCGATGGCTGCGCCGTAGTCGCTAAGGCTTTGGAGCTGGGCGGGGGTGGTACTGCCACAGGCGGCGCCCATCACCACGCTGGCTTGCAGCAGCGCACCGGTCTTGAGGCGGTGCATTTCGCGCAACTGCTCTTCGCCCAGCTGCAGGCCCACGCTGGCCAGGTCAATGGCTTGGCCACCGGCCATACCCGCCTCACCCGCCGCGCGGGCTAGCAGCGCGCACAGGCGCGCCTGCGTGGCTAGTGGTACGCCACCCTCAAGCGGGGTTAGCAGCTCAAAGGCCAAGGCCTGTAGCGCGTCCCCAGCCAGCAATGCCTGCGCTTGGCCAAACTTCACATGCACCGTGGGTTTGCCGCGGCGCAAAATATCGTTGTCCATGCAGGGCATATCGTCGTGCACCAGGCTGTAGGCGTGGATCAGCTCTACGGCGCACGCAGCGCGCAGTGCTGCTTCTTTGCGTTCGCGCAGAGCTGCCTCGTTGCCCTCGCTTGGCGCCGCCGCCGCATCGCCACCGGTAGCTTCGCACGCCGCCATCACCAACAGCGGCCGCAGGCGCTTGCCGCCGTCCAGCACGGCGTAGCGCATCGCGTCGCCCAGTCCTGCGGGGGCCTGGGCGGGCACCCATTGCGACAAGGCAGCCTCTACCGCTGCCAAGTGCTGGCTGGTCCAGGTAGCAAAATCAAACACTGCAGTTAGCTCGCGTGGCACCGTTTTCACTCTTGTGTCCATGGTTTGGCCTCGTCGTCGGCCTTACCGTCCAGCACCTTGATCTGCTGCTCTACCGCCTGCAGCTTGTCACGGCAGATCTTCAGCAGCACAGCGCCGCGTTGGTAGCCCGCCAGCAGCTCGTCCAGCGGCAATTGGCCCGACTCCACGCGCGCTACCAAGGCTTCCAGCTCTTGCAGGGCGGCTTCGTAGGTGAGGCTGGCGGGGGCGGCGGGGGCTTTGGGCATGACAGTGTTGCGGTAGTGCGGCTAAAACGACAATTGTAGGCGGGTAAAATCCCATTCTCAGCAAATTTCGCTCCCACCGCCCTGTAGAGGGGGAGTAAGTTACATAGGTCTTAGGTCTACTATGACGGATTTAAGTCTTCAGCCGCATCTTCAACCGAACAGTGCCGCTAGCGCGTTAGCCAACAGCCCCCTGCCCGTGGCCGACTATTTTGACGACGCCACCTACGCCGCTGAGCTAGAGCGCATCTTTGCCCGCAGCCCGCGCTACGTTGGCCACAAGTTGTCCGTACCCAACGTAGGCCAGTACCACACCCTGCCCCAAGAAGGCGAAGGCCGGGTACTGGTGCATACCCCCAAGGGTATTGAGCTGATCTCCAACGTCTGCCGCCACCGCCAGGCGCTGATGCTCAAAGGCCGGGGCCGTATGGACCCGGCAGCGGGCGGCAACATCATTTGCCCGCTGCACCGCTGGACCTACGATACCAGCGGTAAGCTGCCCACCGGCACCCTCATTGGCGCGCCGCATTTTCCGCAAGACCCCTGCCTGCACCTGCCCAACTACGCGCTGCAAAACTGGAACGGCCTGCTCTTTGACGCGCCGCACAGCGATGTGAATGCCGACTTGGCAGACATGCACGCCCTGCACGAGCTGAACTTTGACGGCTATGTGTTTGACCGAGCGCACATCCACCAGTGCGACTACAACTGGAAAAGCTTTATCGAGGTGTACCTGGAGGACTACCACGTAGGCCCCTTCCACCCCGGCCTGGGCCAGTTTGTAGCCACCGACGACCTGCGCTGGGAACTCAAGCCCAAGTACAGCGTGCAAACCGTAGGCGTAGCCGACAAGCTGGGCAAACCCGGCACCGAGGTGTACCAACGTTGGCACGACGCAGTGCTGAACTACCGTGGCGGCGAGCCGCCCAAGCACGGCGCCATCTGGCTCACCTTCTACCCCAACATCATGGTCGAGTGGTACCCACATGTGCTGGTGGTCAGCACCCTGTTCCCCCAAGGCCCGCAAAAAACCCTGAACATGGTGGAGTTTTTCTACCCCGAAGAAATCGCCGCGTTCGAGCGCGAATTCATCGAAGCCCAGCAAGCCGCCTACATGGAAACCTGTGAAGAGGACGACGAGATTGCGCTGCGCATGGACGCGGGGCGCAAGGCTTTATTGGCACGCGGGGACACGCAGTCGGGGCCGTACCAAACGCCGATGGAAGATGGCATGGAGCATTTTCACCAGTGGTATCGAGGGGTGATGGGGCGCTAAATTTAGGAGCTTGGCTGCTATTGTGCCGAGTCTATGGTTGCATGCTTTTGTACGGGATCAGGCCGACGGTGCTACTTCAGCTACGCGGCTGTCCCCCGCGTCGGCCTATGGCCGACAGCTCCTCCTTTATGCCGCTACGCTGAAGTAGCACCGCCGACCTGATCTGGCAAGGCGGCGGGTGTTCCAGCGCGAAACCCCGTCCTGCGAGCCGGATTACGTTCCAGCGCTACAGACTCGACCCCTCCAACGTGTTAGCGCACCACCGCAAATGCAGACAAGATCTTTTCAGCACAGCGTGTCTTGCCCACCGCACGCCCACCACGCGCGCCGCCATGCGCTTGGTGTGTACGGCGTAGCGGCATAAAGGAGGAGTGCTCGGCCATAGGCCGACACGGGGGACAGCCGCGTAGCCGTACACATCAAGCGCATGGGCGTACAAAAACACCCAGAGCGAATAATCAACCCTGAAACCGTCAATACACCGGCTGGTGCCTGCGCACCGTCTCCAGCACCGCTGCATCTAACGCAAAGCCCGCACCGTGTTGCGCGGCCAACTCTGCGGCGCGTTGTGCAAACGCGTCCACGCCCGTACCGTAAATAAACTGCATGGCCCCGCCCGTCCACACCGGAAAGCCAATGCCGAAAATAGACCCAATGTTGGCATCGTGCACGGTGGTGAGCACACCTTCATGCAGACAGCGAGCGGTCTCGATGGCTTGGCGGTAAAGCAGACGGTCTTTGATCTCTTGAATGTCCCAGGCCACATTGGCTTTGCCAAAATGCTCGGCCAAGCCGGGCCACAGCGTTTTTTTGCTGCCTACGGCGTACTCATAAAACCCTGCGCCGCCTGCACGGCCTGGGCGTTTGAATTCTTTCACCATCTTGGCGACCAGCAGCTCACCTTTAGAGGGCGCGTAGGTTTTGCCCTCGGCGGCAAAGTCTTGCATGGTTTGCTCCATTACATGCACCGACAGTGACAGCGCGGTTTCGTCCAGCACGGCCAGTGGGCCGACAGGCATGCCTGCTTGAATGCCCGCGTTCTCGATCACCGCAGCGGGGATGCCCTCGCCCAGCATGGCCGCGCCTTCCATCACAAAGGTGCCAAAAGTGCGGCTGGTGTAGAAGCCGCGCGAATCGTTCACCACGATGGGGATTTTGCCCAGCGCCTGCACGTAGTCAAAAGCGCGTGCCACGGTTTCGTCATCGGTTTGCTTGCCGCGAATAATCTCTACCAGCTTCATCTTGTCCACGGGGCTGAAAAAGTGGATGCCGATGTATTTACTCGGCTTGGCGCTGGCTGTGGCCAGGCCGCTGATGGGCAGGGTGGAAGTGTTGGAGGCAAAGAAACCGCCCGCTTTGAGCATAGGCTCAGCCTCTTGGGTCACCTTGGCTTTGAGTTCGCGTTGCTCAAACACGGCTTCGATGATGAGGTCGCAGCCCTGCAAATCTGCGGCTTTGTCGGTAGGCGTAATGCGCGCCAGCAATGCCGCCTGGTCTTGCGCCGTCATGCGGCCTTTGTCGACACGCGGCTGGGTGATCTTGGCGCTGTAGGCTTTGCCTGCCTCTGCGCGTTCCATACTCACGTCTTTGATGACGGTGGCAATGCCTTTACTGGCCTGTGCGTAGGCAATGCCTGCGCCCATCATGCCCGCGCCGAGGATGCCCACCTTAGTAGGCTTGAACCGCTCAACACCTTTGGGCCGCGAGGCACCGCTCTTGATCGCGTTCATGTTGAAGAAGAAGGTGTTGATCATCGCCTTGGCATTCTGGCCCACCATCAGCTTGGCCAGGTAGCGGCTTTCAACGCGCAGCGCGGTGTCATAGTCCACACTCGCGCCCTCCACCATGCAGGCCAAAATCGCCTCGGGCGCAGGCAGCAGGCCGCGGGTGGTTTTGCGCAGCATGGCAGGGGCCACGCTGAGCGCGCCTGCCAGCGCCGGGCTGGAGGGTTTGCCACCGGGAATTTTGTAGTCTTTGTGGTCCCAGGGGTGTGTGAAGGCTGCCGGGTTGCCTGCATTGGCGTTGATGAATTCAATCGCTTTGCTGCGGAGTGTGGCCGGGTCTACGACCAGTTCATGCACCAGGCCGAGTTCAAAGGCCTCTTGCACACCAAAGGTTTTGCCTTCCATCAAATACGGCTGCGCTTTCAGCAGGCCTAAGTGCCGGGTCATCTTGGTTACGCCGCTGGCACCGGGCAGCAGGCCCAGGGTGACTTCGGGCAGGCCAAACTGCACTTTTTTGTCGTTGACGGCAATGCGGTAATGGCCTACGAGCGCCAGCTCCCAGCCGCCGCCTAGTGCAGTGCCGTTCAGGCACGTCACCACCGGTTTTCCCAGGGTCTCGATGGTGCGAAAATTCTTCTTCACTAGCTCAACACCGGCGTAGCTTTGCGCCGCGTCTTTGGGCTGCAAGCGCATCACGCCCTTCAAGTCTGCACCTGCAAAGAAGGTGGTTTTGTTGGAGGCGAGGATGATGCCTTTGATCTGCGCTTTGTCCTGCACCAGTTGCGCCGCAGCCGCCGTCAGGTCGGCCTGCCAGTCCAGGCACATGGTGTTGACGGGGGAATTCGGCTCGTCAAAAGTCAGTGTGGCGATACCGTCGGCAAGGGTGTATTGGATAGTTTTCATGGCTGTTTACTATAAATTTAGCAGCACTTTGTGCTATGCTCTATTGGGCTAGTGGCCTATTTGACTGTCAAATACGTTCCACAATGGTGGCAATGCCCATCCCCCCACCCACACACAAGGTGGCCAACCCATAACGCAATTTCCGGCGATGCAGCTCGTCAATCAGCGTGTTCAAAATCATCGCCCCGGTAGCACCCAGCGGGTGGCCCATGGCTATGGCGCCGCCGTTCACGTTGACCTTCTCGTGCGGCACGCCCATCTCCTTCATAAAGCGCATGGGCACGGCGGCAAAGGCTTCGTTCACTTCAAACAAATCAATCTGGTCAATCGTCATGCCCGCCTTGGCCAGTGCCTTGCGCGCGGCGGGCATGGGGCCGGTGAGCATGATGGTTGGGTCGGCACCGCTGAGCGCAGCGGCGACGATGCGGGCGCGCGGGGTAAAGCCATGCGTTTTGCCAGCCTGCTCGCTGCCGATCAAAATGGCCGCAGCACCGTCCACAATGCCCGACGAATTGCCTGCGTGGTGCACGTGGTGAATGCGCTCCACCTGCGGGTAACGGTTCAGCGCCACCTGGTCAAAGCCCATCGCCCCCATCTGCTCAAACGCGCTCTTGAGCGAGGCCAGGCCTTCCATGGTGGTGTGCGGTTTGATGAACTCGTCGTAGTCCAAAATGGTTTGGT
>JAYUHM010000203.1:0-10305 GCA_043766985.1 Polaromonas sp. | reverse complement strand
ATGGTGGAGCACGATATGAGTTTGGTGTCTAAAGTGTCTGACCGCGTGCTGGCGATGAACCAGGGCGAGATGCTGGCCATGGGCACGCCGCGTGAGGTACAAAACGACCCGGGGGTGATTGAAGCGTACTTGGGATCGGTGGACGATGTGTCTGCGCTACGGAGGGTAGGGCATTTTTCCGCCGAGCCGCCTCAAGGAAAAATAGCCCCCTCGGGGGGCAGCGATGTACACGCAGTGACAAGCGTGGGGGCGAGTAGCTCATGAGTACGGACAGCACTTTCTCCATCAGCGACCAGCCCGTATTGAAGCTGCTCAACGTCGAGAGTGCCTACGGCCCCATCCGCGCCATTCGCGGCGTAAGCCTGCAAGTGCGCCGGGGTGAGATAGCCACCGTGCTCGGCTCCAACGGCGCAGGCAAAACGACGATTCTCAAAACTATCTCGGGCATCATCGACCCGCGCAAGGGCAGCATCGAATTCAAAGGCGGGGACATCACTGCCAAAGACCCGGCATTCATTGTGCAACAGGGTTTGGTGCAGGTGCCCGAGGGGCGCGAGGTGTTTCCCCTGCTGTCGGTACGCGACAATTTGCTGATGGGTGCCTATACGCGCAAAGACAAAGATGGTGTGGCGCGCGACATGGAGTCGGTCTATACGTATTTCCCCATTTTGCGCGAGCGCGCTTTGCAAGACGCAGGCTTGCTCTCGGGTGGGCAACAGCAAATGCTGGCGATTTCACGCGCCATCATGGCCGCACCTGATCTGATTTTGCTGGACGAGCCGAGTCTGGGCTTGTCCCCCAAACTCACCAAAGAAATCTTTGAAATCGTCGTGCGAATTAACCGTGAGCGTGGCACCACTATTCTTTTGGTAGAGCAAAACGCCAACATGGCGCTGAACGCCGCCGACTACGGCTATGTTCTGGAGAATGGCCGCATCGTGATGGAAGACACCTGCGCCAAACTGCGCGAGAAAGACGACATCAAAGAGTTCTACCTGGGTATGAAAGAAGAAGGCGTGCGGGGTGAGCGGCGCTGGAAGAAGAAGAAGAATTGGAGATAAGGCATGATGAACGCAGCGCAGAGCCGCCTCAAGCAAGTTCGCACCCCCTCTTGGGGCAGCGTAGCGCGCGTTGGGACAAGCGTGGGGGCTTTATGAATCTCTGGGATCTCTCCAAAATTCAATCGGGCACCGACATCATGGTGCAGGGCGACACCATTCCCGCCATGTTCCGCAACGCGGTCAAAGAGCGCGCGGGCAATGTCTGGATGCGCCAAAAAGAGCTGGGCATTTGGCGTAGCTGGAGCTGGACGCAGACCGACACCGCCATGCGCGAGATTGCGCACGGCCTGTTGTCCATCGGTTTTGCACCGGGCGAGACAGCGTCCATTTTGTCCAACACAGTCATCGAATGGGTGTTGGCCGACCTGGCCGTGCTCAGCTGCGGTGGCGTGGCCAACGGCATTTACCCGACCGATGCGGCCTCCCAAGTGCAGTACCTGTGCGAAGACTCGTCCACGTCCGTGCTGTTTGTGGAAGACGACGAACAACTGGACAAGGCGCTGGATGTGCGCGCGCAACTGCCCAAGCTGCGCAAGATCATCGTGTTTGACATGGAAGGCCTGCGCAAGGTTGACGACCCGATGGTGATGGGCTTGGAAGCGCTGCGTGCGCTGGGTCGCACTTATACGCAAACCCATACGGGCGAGCTGGACCAGCGTATCGATGCCGTCAAACCTGAAGCCCTGGCCATTTTGGTCTACACCTCGGGCACCACCGGCAAACCCAAGGGTGCCATGCACAGCCACCGTAGCCTGGTGCACACCGTGCGCGGCTACAACACGCTGGTGTCGCAAAACGGTGACGACGAGCGCATGTGCTTTCTGCCGCTGTGCCATATAGCCGAGCGCGTGGGCGGCGAATACCACGCGCTGTACACCGGGGCTAAACTTAACTTTGTAGAAAACCCGGAGACCGTGCCCGAGAACGTGCGCGAGATTGCGCCAACGGTGTTTACCGCTGTGCCGCGCGTGTGGGAGAAGTTTTACTCTGGCGTGATGATTGGTCTGAAAGAAGCGGGCATGGTGCAGCAGGCCGCCTACGCCTGGGGCATTGGCGTGGGCACACAGATAGCGGACAAGGTGCTGGCTGGGCAGCATGTGGATGGGTTTTTAAAATTCAAATTTCAGCTGGCCAAGCTGATTGCGCTGAACAATGTGCGCAAGATGATCGGCATCCACAACGCGCGTATGCTGGTGACCGGTGCCGCGCCGATTGCACCCGATTTAATCAAATGGTACCTGGCCCTGGGCGTGCCCATGTTAGAAGTGTGGGGCATGACCGAGACTTGCGGTGCGTCTACCGGCATGCCGCCCACGGGTATCCGGCCCGGCTCCATCGGGCCGGCCGCCAGCTACAACGAGGTGCGCATTGACCCAGCCACCGGCGAGATACTGGTGCGCGGCACCAACGTCTTCATGGGCTACCTGAACCAGCCCGAGAAAACCGCAGAGACGATAGACAAAGATGGCTGGCTGCACACGGGCGACGTGGGCAGCATGGACGCCGACGGTTACTTCAAAATAACCGACCGCATGAAGGACATCATCATCACTGCAGGTGGCAAAAACATCACGCCCAGTGAGCTGGAAAACGAGCTGAAGTTCTCGCCCTATATTACCGATGCCGTAGTGATTGGCGACAAGAAGGCTTACCTCACGGTCATCATCATGATCGACCAGGAGAACATCGAAAAATACGCCCAAGACAACGACGTGCCCTTTAGCAACTACGCCAGCCTGACCCGCGCGCCCGAGGTGCAGGCGCTGATTCAAGAGGTGATGGAGCAGGTGAACAAAAAGTTTGCCCGGGTAGAGCAGATAAAGAAGTTCTGGCTGCTGGATACCCAGCTGTCCGCCGAGGACGAAGAACTCACCCCTACCATGAAGCTCAAGCGCAAGCTGGTGCAAACCAAATATGCCCCGCAGATTGAGGCCATGTACAAATAGGCAGGCCATGCTGGCAAACCCGATGATCGTTTAGCCCAGTTGACACCTGTATGTACGCGTCGCACACTTGATTTTTTGAAGGTGCATCCGCTTTGTAGTACGGGTTTGCATGGGGCATGCACATGCCGCACGCTGCGTTATTTGAACAAGCTTGAATTTTATTGACCACTGTAACCCCTCATTTTTTAGGAGAAAGCAATGAAACTTAAAACTCTTGCAGCTTGTGCTGCACTCAGCGCCTTGGCGCTGGCCTCAGAGCAAGCCAACGCACAGTCCCAGGGCGTAACCAAAGACGAAATTTTGATCGGCTCGATCCAGGACTTGTCCGGCCCGCTGGCAGGCTATGGCAAACAACTGCGCTTTGGCATGATGCTGCGTGTGGACGAAATTAACGAGCAAGGCGGTATCAACGGCCGCAAACTCAAGCTGCTGGTAGAAGACGATGGCTACGACCCAAAAAAGGCCGTGTTAGCCGCACAGAAACTCGTCAACCAAGACAAAATTTTTATCATGGCCGGCCACTTGGGTACCGCGCAAAACCTGGCCGCCATGCCAGTGCAGTTTGAGAAGAACGTGATTAACTTCTTTCCGGTTACCGCTGCGCGCGAGATGTACGAGCCCTTCCACAAACTCAAATACTCGTTTGCCGCCACCTACTTCGACCAAATGCGCTCCGTGCTACCGAAAATGGTCAAAGACAAAGGCGCTAAAAAAGTCTGCACCATGTACCAAGACGACGAGTTTGGCCTGGAGGTGGTGCGCGGTGCCGAAGCAGGCCTTAAAACCATGGGCATGGAGCTTACCGAGCGCACCTCGTTCAAGCGCGGCGCTACTGATTTCTCCAGCCAAGTGGCCAAGATGAAAGCTGCAGGGTGCGACCTGGTGGTGCTGGGTACCATCATCCGCGAGACCATTGGCGGCATTGGCGAGTCGCGCAAAACCGGCTTTAACCCGGTCTTTCTGGCCTCCAGTGCAGGCTACACCGACCTCATTCACAAGCTGGGCGGCGCAGCCATGAACGGCCTATACGCCACCATGACCGTGCAAAACCCCTACCTGGACGAGGCCTCGCAGCCACTGCGCTTTTGGGCCAACAAATACAAAACCAAGTTCACTGATGACCCCACCGTGTTCTCTGCTTACGGCTACAACATCGTCGATACGTTTGCCAAGGCCGCACAAAAAGCGGGTACGATATTGACGACCGACAGCTTCATCAAAGCCATGGACACGATGAGCATCCCGCCCGATATTTTTGGCAGCGCCCCCGCCACCTTCTCGCCTACCAAGCGCCTGGGTAGCGATGCATCGCGCCTGTCGCAGATCACCGATGGCAAATGGAAGGTGGTGTCGGACTACGTGAAGGCATCGCCTTGAT
This sequence comes from Polaromonas sp., assembly GCA_043766985.1. GTDB lineage: Bacteria > Pseudomonadota > Gammaproteobacteria > Burkholderiales > Burkholderiaceae_C > JAAFIP01. The sequence goes on along the minus strand of JAYUHM010000203.1, from coordinate 5,920 downwards.
CTCAAGACACGATGTAAGCAGCTGACCCAAACGACAGTAGTGTGCCATCAGCGCCCAAAAACTCCATGCGCGTGCTGGCCACGCGCGAGCCACAGCGCAGCACCTCGGCGCGCAGCTCAAACCATTCGCCGATGGCGGGGCGCAGGTAGTCGATGCGCAGGTCAATGGTGCCCAGTTTGCCAAAGCGCTCGATGCGTTTGGCCACGGGCTCGTCCCTGTGCCGTGCGCCAATAGCTGCCATCACACCAAAGCCGCCAATCGAGTCCAGGCTGGCGCTGATGACGCCGCCGTGCACGCGGTTGTGGGCGTAGTGGCCAACAAACTCGGGTTTCATCTCGATGCGAGCGGCCACTTTGCTGGCCGATACCTCGGTAATTCTCAAACCCAGGGTGCGATTGAAAACGATTTTGTGTTCAAAGATGTCTTTGAGGCCAGCGATGAATTCGGGTTCCAGGGGCAGGTCGATGGATGTGGATTTTTTAGTCATGCCTTGATTGTGGCAGAGCCTACACACCCATCTGCTTGGCGGCCAGCTCTTTCATGATCTCTTCTGCGCCGCCGCCAATCATCATGATTTTGACTTCGCGGTAGATGCGCTCGCTGACCGTGCCGCGCATATAGCCCATACCGCCCAATATCTGCACGGCTTGGTCGGCGCAGAAGTGCATGGTCTGGGTGGCGTGGTTTTTCAGCAGGCAGACGCTGGCTACCCAGTCGCTGCCCGTGTCCCCACTGTCGTGCTGCGCGGCAACTGCTTCTAGCCATGCCAGGGTAGAGCGGATGCGCATTTGCATGTCTACCAGCTTGTGGCGAATGACCTGGTGGTCTACCAGCGCGCTGCCGAAGGTTTTGCGCTGCTGCGCCCAGGCCAGCGCCTCGTCGTAGCAGGCCTGGGAAAAGCCCAATGCGCCCGCGGCCATGGCCACGCGCTCGCCGTTGAAGTTGCCCATGATGATTTTGAACCCTGTTCCCTCGCCGCCTAGCAGGTAGCGGGCGGGCACGCGCACCGCGTCGAAGCGGATGTGCGCGGTGTCGGAGCACCACCAGCCCATTTTGTCCAGCTTAGTGCGGGTGATGCCGGGGCTGCTGGCGGGGATGAGCAGCATGGAGATGCCACTTGCGCCGCGCTGTGCATCCGTGCGCACGGCCACGGTAAGCCAGTCGGCGCGCAGGCCTGAGGTGATGAAGGTTTTTTCGCCTTGCACTATGTAATATTCTCCGTCCAGCACTGCCGTGGTGCGCAGCGCGGCCACGTCAGAGCCGCCGCCGGGCTCGGTGATGCACAGGGCAGAGATTTTCTCGCCCTTACATATGCCCGGCAATACCTCACGCTGGAGGGTGGCGCTGCCATAGGCCAGCACGGGCGGCATGCCGATGTTGTGCGAGAAGAGTGATGCAAATACGCCGCCGCTGGTGCCGTAGTGCGCCAGCGCGATCCACATGCCCAGCTTGACCGCCATGGGTGTGGGCTGGCCGTCCTCATCGCCACCGCCCAGGTGCTGCGGGTAGCCGATACCAAGCAAGCCCAACTCGGCGGCGCGGCGGTACAAGGCGCGGGGGAACTCGCCTGCCTCGTCCCAGGCGCTGACGTGGGGGGCGATTTCGGTTTTGGCGAAGCGCTCTACCAGCGCGGTCAGGGCCATTCGCACTGCGGTGTGCTCGGTTGTGGTTGGCAGCCTGCTCATGTTGCCCCCTCAGGTGCAAAACGCAGCAGCACCTGTTGCGGCGCTACTTGCTGGCCTGGGCTGACTTGCACGGCTGCGATCACGGCTTCGCGTGGGGCGATGATGGCGTGCTCTAGTTTCATGGACTCGATGGTGAGCAGTACGTCGCCCATTTGCACGCTGCTGCCTACTTGCACGGCGATGGCCAGCACTTTGCCGTTCATGGGGGCGCGTATGTCTGACGCTGCGGCAGAGGCAGCGCGCTGCGGTGGGTCAAACGATGCGTCTTCTATCCACAGGTCGATGCCGCCCTGCTGCACATGCCAACGGCGCTGCGCCGTCTGTGCGCTGTACACCGTTGCGGTAGAAGGCATGCTGCGCGATGTGTCGGTGGGCAGGGTGATGTCATGCAGCATCCCGGCGATACGCAGGCGCACTGGGCGTTCGTAGGCGCAGGCTAGCGTTGCACCAGAAATAGAATGGAAAATACCCTCTAGCCCAATAGAGAAAGGCGTAAGCAGCTCTTCTTTTTGTAGTGCTTGACGGATCGCACCTGCATGACGGGACAAGAATGCAACGTCTGCCTGCCCGTCGCGAAACTCTGCGTGCTGGAGGCAATGCAGCAGAAACCTTCGGTTGGTGGGCAGGCCCAGCACCACGCATTGGCGTAGCGCGGTTTGCATCGCTTCGATAGCTTCTGGGCGTGTGGGCGCATGCACGACCAGCTTGCCCAGCATCGAGTCGTAGTGCGGCGAGATCTGTAGGCCTTCACATACCGCGTGGTCAAAACGTACCGCGCCTGGGGGTGGAATAAAACGCAGCACCTTACCAGTGTGCGGCACAAACGCCGCGTCTTCTGCGCACAGACGTACTTCAATGGCATGGCCTTGCAGCGCAACCTGCGCTTGCTGCAATGGCAGCCGTTCGCCGCGCGCAATGCGGATTTGCCACTCCACCAAATCCAAGCCGGTTCGCATTTCAGTGACCGGATGTTCGACTTGCAGCCGGGTATTCATCTCCATCAAGTAAAAATTAGCCCCCTCCACCAAAAACTCCACCGTCCCTGCGCCCACATAGCCAGCAGCCAACGCGAGCTTCACGGCGCTTTCGCACATCTGCGTGCGCAATGCCTCACTGAGTTCGGGGCTGGGCGACTCTTCGATGATCTTTTGATGCCTGCGCTGCACGCTGCAATCGCGCTCGCCCAGGTGGATGCAGTGGCCGTGCGCGTCGGCAAAGATTTGCACCTCGACATGGCGCGGTGCAAGCAGAGCGCGCTCTAGCACTACCGCACTCGACCCAAATGCGGCCAAGGCCTCGGCGCGTGCACTGTGCAGGGCCGGCGCAAACTGCTCGGCCTGCGTGACCAGGCGCATGCCGCGTCCACCGCCGCCTGCGCTGGCCTTGACCATCAGTGGCATGCCCAGCTGCTGCGCTTGATGGGTGAGGGTGGTGTCGGACTGGTCGCCACCAAAGTAGCCGGGCAGACAGGGCACGCCGCAGGCCTGCGCCAGTTGCTTGGCCCCCGCCTTGCTGCCCACCGCGTGGATAGCGGCGGGCGGTGGGCCGATCCACACCAAGCCTGCGTCCATCACAGCCTGCGCAAAGGCCACGTTTTCGCTCAAAAAGCCATAGCCGGGGTGCACTGCATCAGCGCCAGCCTGCTGGGCTGTGGCGATGATTTTGACCACGTCTAAATAGGTTTCTGCCGAGGTGTTGCCCTGCAAAGCGCGAGCCATGGTGGCCTCACGCACAGGCAGGCTGGCTGCGTCGGCATCCGAGTACACGGCCACGGTCTCGACGCCCATGGCGTGCGCCGTGCGGATAATGCGCCGCGCAATCTCGCCCCGGTTGGCAATCAAAATACGGCGGATGCTGCGTGGTGTTGCGATGGTAGTCACGCTCATACTGCCCACCTCGCTTTGCGCTTTTGTGCGAAGGCGTTTAAGCCTTCGGCGCACTCGGGGGAGCGCAGGCTTGTTGCAAATTCAATAGCAGCTTGTGCTCGTATACCTTGGGCTATTGGCACAAAAGGCATAAAAAGTAGTCGTTTGGATGCCGCAACGGCCTTTGGCGCAACCACGCGCAGCCCGGCGATGCGTGTTTGCACCTCGGCGGCTAAAACTTCGCTGTTAGCTACTGCGTTAACTTCGCCGCTCACCTCACCGCTCGCCTCACTGCTCACCACCGCATCCACCAAGCCCAGCGTCTGCATCTGTGCCGCGCTGTGTTTGGCACCCGTCAGCAGCAGGGCGCGCGCCGCTTTATCGCCGAGGCGCCACTGCACAAAAGGCGCAATCTGCGCAGGAACTACGCCCAGAGTGACTTCGGGCGTAGCAAACACGGCGCTGTCGGTAGCCAGCACAAAGTCTGCGCAGCACACCAGTCCAAAGCCACCGCCCATGGCCGCACCCTCCACCGCAGCTACTAATACCTGAGGCAACTGGCACAGCGCCAGCAGCAGCTCGCCAAAGCGTGCGTTCATGGCGATCAGCGGGTCACCCTCACCGGGCTTCAAGGCCTGGCCAATGCTCTTGGCAAAGCCGCCCAAACTGCCCCCTGCGCAAAACGTGCGACCAGCACCTTGCAGAACGATGAAGCGCAACAAGCCATCTTGCGTGGCGCGCGCACAGGCCGCAAACAGGGCCTCCACCATCGGCTCGCTCAGCGCATTGCGCGCAGCCGGGTCGTTCAATGTCCAGTGCTCGCAGTCGCCCGCGCGGGTGATCAACAGCGTCGTGCTCATAGCGTATGGCTCATCGTATTCACGCCGCTGGCCGTTTGGCAATGCCCATGATCTTGGCGATGATGCCCATCATCACCTCGTCTGCGCCGCCACCTATCGAGGCCAGGCGGCCATCGCGGTACATGCGCGAGACCTTGTTCTCCCAGGTAAAGCCCATACCACCCCAAAACTGCAAACAGCCGTCGGGCACCAGGCGGTTCAGCCGCCCGGCCTTGAGCTTGGCCATGGACGCCAGCTCGGTCACGTCTTGCCCCGCCACATACAAATCGCACGCGCGGTAGGTGAGGGCGCGCAGGCTCTCTACCTCGGTCTTCATCTCGGCCAATTTGAACTGCACCCACTGCTGGTCGGCGAGACTGGCACCAAACAGCTTGCGCTGCTGCGCCCACTCTACCGTCCACTCAATGCAATTGGCAAGCCCCTGCAGGCAACTGGCCGCCGCCCACAGGCGCTCCTCCTGAAACTGCACCATCTGCATCATGAAGCCTGCACCCTCTTTGCCCAGCAAATAGCGCTGCGGCACGCGCACGTTGTCAAAGTAAATCAGCCCCGTGTCGCTGGCGTTCATGCCAATCTTTCTAATCTTCTGCGCCATCTCAACGCCCGGGGTCATCTTGCCAGTGGCTCTGTCCCGCATCGGTACCATGATGAGCGACTTGTTTTTATGCGATGGCCCCGTAGCAGACGGCTCGCTGGTGTTGACCAGCATGCACATCCAGTCGGCCTGAAAGCTGTTGGTGATCCACATCTTTTGCCCGCTGATGAGGTAGTCGTCACCGTCTTTTTTGGCATAGCTTTTGATCGAAGCCACATCGCTGCCCGCCCCCGGCTCGCTCACACCAATGCAGCCCACCATATCCCCGGCTATGGAGGGCGCGAGGAATTGCTTTTTCAATTCCTCGCTGCCAAAGCGCGCCAACGCAGGCGTGCACATATCGGTCTGCACGCCAATGGCCATCGGTATCGCGCCGCAATGGATATGCCCCAGCGTCTCAGCCATCGCCACCGCATAGCTGTAGTCCAGCCCCATCCCGCCGTAGGCCTCAGGCTTGGTCAGGCCCAGCAGGCCCAGCTTGCCCAGGTCTTTAAACACCTGGTGCGCAGGAAATATCTCCGCCGCCTCCCACGCGTCCACGTGCGGGTTAATGTGCTCGTCAATATAGCGCTTGAGCGTGCCCTGAATTTCCTGGTGCTCGTGGGTGTATTGCATATGGGTCTCCTACATTCTTGCAACGCCAAACTGCATAGGCCGCAACTGCGTCTTGTCCGCTGCAGCGCACATCTCCAGACACTGTGTCAGCACGGCGCGGGTACCGCGCGGGTCGATCACGCCGTCGTCCAGCAGCAGGCCGGAGGTATAGAAGGCATCCGCTTGGGAGTTGAACAGCGTGACGATCTGGTCAAACTGGGTTTTGGATTTTTCGGCATCCGGCGCGATGCCTTTGCGTGCCATGGCTGCGTCAGTGACGATCTGCATGGTGCGGGCGGCTTGCTCGCCGCCCATCACCGA
>JAYUHM010000202.1:0-26181 GCA_043766985.1 Polaromonas sp. | reverse complement strand
TGGTAGGCGATGTAGCTTGCAGTCATCTATCTATAACGCTCTACCCTCACCGCTGGTGGACTCGGTTGTGCTGGCTTCTGCCGCCCAGACTCCTAGCCACGCGCGACCGGCGCCACTGCGGCTGCTTTTGGGTGAACTGGGCAAACTCTGCATGGGTGACGGGCAGCACACGCATGGCAAAGTCCGGCACGGTCACGGGCGCTTGTTTGCCGTCGGGCGGCAGCAGCGTGCTTATGGTGCCACCGGAAATAGCGCGGTAGCCAAAGGGCTGCGGCTTTGCTTTGCCCGCAGCTGCCCAGCCCAGACCGCAGCCGTCACCCAAGGCCACCACCAGCCACAAACTGCAGCTGAGTCTGTGGTGCTGTTGAAAGACGGGCATAGCGTGGGCGCCTAAACAGCGTGGCTAATGCGCAGCGCCTTTGGGCCGCGGCGTGCTGGCGCGTACCTTGGCTACTTGCTCGGCGCTGAACGCGCCCGCACTATTGCCCCAGGTGTTGCCAGCGTACGTCAACAGGTTGGCCACCTCGTCATCAGCCAACTGGCTCATGGGCGGCATGACCGAGTTGTAGACTTTGCCGTTGACTGCCACGGGCCCGGTTAAGCCATTTAGCACCACGCCAATAGCGCGGTCTTTGTCGGCAGCCAAAAAGTCGGACTTGGCCAAGGGTGGGAACACCCCCTCCAGCCCCTCGCCGTTGGCCTGGTGGCAGACCGAGCAGGCACCGTTGAACAGGGCGCCTCCAGCCTTGACTTGCATCTCCAGGCTCAGCGTGCCAGATGCGGCTGCGCGGGTGGCCACCGCCACGCTGCTCAGGTCGGCTTGCTTGTCGCCCAGGTAAGTGGAGTCCACCTCTTTACCCGAGTAAATGGCCTTGCTCTCGGGGCCTTCTACCTTCATCATGCCGAGGGCACCTTTGTTAAAGGCGCGAAATATCGAGTGGTCCACAATCACGTAGGTGCCGGGTACTTCGGTTTTGAACTCGGCAATGGCCGCACCGCCTGCGGGGATCAAAGTGGTCTGCACGTTCTCCTGGAACTTGCTGCCGCCTTCAAACCACACCTTGTCAAAGATTTCGCCAATCACATGAAAGCTGGACACCAAGTTAGGCCCGCCGTTGCCAATGTACAGGCGCACCTTTTCACCTACCTTGGCTTTCAGCGCGTTATCACCCGTAAGTGCCGACTCAGAGCCGTTGAACAGCACATAGGTGGGGCGCTCGTCGATGGCTTTTTGCATGTCAAAGGCTTGCAGGCCCTTCTCGCGGTATTTGCCTGCGGTGTAGAAGTCGCCCTGCATCACGTAGTACTCTTTGTCGACGGCGGCAAGGCCTTCGGGCGGCTCGATCAAAATCAGCCCGTACATGCCATTGGCCACATGCATGCCCACGGGCGCGGTGGCGCAGTGGTACACATACAGCCCAGCGTTGAGCGCCTTGAAGGTGAACTGCGAGCCATGCCCCGGCGCGGTAAAGCTGGACGCCGCGCCACCACCCGGGCCGGTCACGCCGTGCAGGTCAATGTTGTGCGGCATTTTGGAATCGGGGTGGTTCTTTAAATGGAACTCTACCGTGTCGCCCTGGCGCACGCGGATAAAACTGCCGGGCACCGTGCCGCCAAATGTCCACACCGTGTAGCGCACGCCCTCTGAGATTTCCTTTTCCAGCTCACGTACTTCCAGCTCGACGATCACTTTGGCAGGCGCTTTACGCCCGGTGGCAGGGGGCACCATCGGAGGGCTGGTCAGCACGGCCTTGATGGGCTCGCCCTGCGGAGGGCCAAAATCACCCTTGGCAGAGCCGCCGGTGTCAGCGCTGGCGCTGACCGGCGCCGGGGGGTTGTTGCCCTGCGTGCAAGCGGCTAAAGTAAGACTGAGCGACAGTAAGATGCCAGCGCTGATGCGAACCATGGTGTCCCCCTAATAGGGTTTGAACATGTGCTGACCTTATGCCGCGCAGACGTTGGCGTATTGATACATATCAACAAATAGCCAGACAGCGTGATTTAGGTAAAAATACGCCACATGCCCAATAACCAATAGCACGAGCAGCTATAAAAACAGTAGTATGAAAAACACCATTGAGATGATCTTTTCCGCCGGGGCGTTGCTGGCCCTGGGTGCCTGCAGCGGCTCCATGCCAGATCGCCCTCTGCCTTTTTACCGCTGCGAGTACGGCATCGAGTTCACGGCCAAATTTGTGGACGACTCCGTGGCGCTGAGCGGCTCGCGTGGCTACGAGGTGCTCTACCGCAGCAGCAAACAGGCCAGCACGCCAGCCAGCGCCAAGCCCAACGCCAACGAGTACAGCAACGCCCGTATGGAGGCAGAGTTCAACCTGGGGCCCACGCTGAGTGAAGCGATCGTGCGCTATCCCCTGCTGCCGCTGGTGTCGCGTTGCGTGCGCGACAACTGACCACACCATTTATTGCATTGCTGCGTAGAATTAAGCAATATCCTTTCCCGTAGGCGCCACTACCAGGCGACAAAAGCAAAGACTTACCTGGCAATCAGGCATACACTTCTGTAGCACAATTAGGAAGACCAGTCTATGAACGCTCCGCTGCCTGAACACATCCGCAAAGCGCTGGAAACCGTCACCCTGGACGACAAATACAGTCTGGACTACGGGCGGGCTTTCATGAGCGGCGTGCAGGCGCTGGTCAAGCTGCCGATGCTGCAGCGCCTGCGCGACCAGCAGGTGGGCAAGAATACGGCGGGTTTTGTCTCTGGCTACCGTGGCTCGCCACTGGGCGGCTACGACCAGGCCCTGTGGGGCGCTGCCAAGTATTTGAAAGCGCAAAACATCGTCTTTCAACCCGGGGTGAACGAAGAGCTGGCCGCCACGGCCATTTGGGGCACCCAGCAGCTGGGCTTTGCACCGCCGGGCGTGCATAAATTTGATGGGGTGTTTGGCATTTGGTACGGCAAAGGCCCCGGGGTAGACCGCACCAGCGATGTGTTCAAGCACGCCAACATGGCCGGTACCACGCCCTGGGGCGGGGTGATCGCCGTGGCCGGTGACGACCATGTCGCCAAAAGCTCCACCGCCGCCCACCAAAGCGACCACATCTTCAAGGCCTGCGGCCTGCCGGTGTTCTTCCCGGCCAGTGTGCAGGAGATATTGGACCTGGGTATCCACGCCTTCGCCATGAGCCGCTACGCAGGGGTGTGGGCGGGCATGAAGACGATCCAGGAGATTGTCGAGTCGTCGGCCACCGCCATGATTGACCCCGACCGCGTGCAGATCAAGCTGCCCACCGACTTTGTGATGCCCGCAGGCGGCGTACACATCCGCTGGCCCGATGCCGCGCTGGACCAAGAGCAGCGCCTGTTTGATACCAAGTGGTATGCGGCGCTGGCCTACATACGCGCCAACCGGCTGAACTACAACGCCATCGAAGGCAAAAACGACCGCTTCGGTTTGATGGCCAGCGGCAAGGCCTACAACGATACGCGCCAAGCCTTGGCGGACCTGGGCCTGGACGACGCTACCTGCCAGCGCATTGGCATTCGCCTGCACAAGGTCGGCGTGGTGTGGCCGCTGGAGGCGCAGCTGACGCGCGAATTTGCCACTGGGCTGCAAGAGATTTTGGTGGTCGAAGAAAAGCGCCAGGTCATTGAATACCAGCTCAAGGAAGAGCTGTACAACTGGCGCAGCGACGTGCGGCCCAATGTGCTGGGCAAGTTTGACGAAGGCGACGACGCTGGCCATAACGGCGGCGAGTGGAGCCTGGCCAACCCCACGGCCCACACCCTGCTGCGCGCCAACGCCGACCTCTCGCCCGCGCTGATCGCCAAAGCCATCGCCAAGCGCCTGAAAAAGCTCGGTATTGATGCCGACACCACCGCCCGCATCGACGCCCGCCTGGCCGTCATCGCCGCCAAAGAGCAGGCCATGCACAGCATCGAGGTGGCCGGCCTGAAAGACGCCGACCGCCAGCCCTGGTTTTGCTCGGGCTGCCCGCACAACACCAGCACCAAGGTGCCCGAAGGTTCGCGCGCCATGGCCGGTATCGGCTGCCACTTTATGAGCATCTGGATGGACCGCAGCACGGTAGGCTTTACCCAAATGGGCGGCGAGGGCGTGCCCTGGGTGGGGCAGCAGCCGTTTACCACCGAGCAGCATGTGTTTGCCAACCTGGGCGACGGCACCTACTTCCATAGCGGCACCTTGGCGATACGCCAGTCCATCGCTGCGGGCGTCAACATCACCTACAAAATTTTGTACAACGATGCCGTGGCCATGACCGGTGGCCAGCCCATCGGTGAGCGGCCCGAAGGCCACTCGGTAGTGCAGATAGCCCAGAGCATGCGGGCAGAAGGCGCTATTAAAATAGTAGTGGTCACGGACGAACCAGAGAAGTACGACGGTGTGAAATTGGTCGACGGCGTGCAAGTGCTGCACCGCGACACGCTGGACGCCGTGCAGCGCGAGTTCCGCGAGATCAAGGGCACCACGGTCATCATCTACGACCAAACCTGCGCGACCGAAAAACGCCGCCGCCGCAAGCGCGGCAAGATGGTCGACCCCGCCATCCGCGTCATCATCAACGAAGCCGTGTGCGAAGGCTGTGGCGACTGCGGCGTGCAAAGCAATTGCATGAGCGTGGAGCCGCTGGAGACCGAGCTGGGCCGCAAACGCACCATCAACCAAAGCACCTGCAACAAAGACATCAGTTGTGTCAAAGGTTTTTGCCCCAGCTTCATCACCGTCGAGGGTGGGCAGCTGAAGAAGAAAGCTAAAACCGACGCCAAAAGCGATCCATTTGCCAACCCGCTCACCTTGGGCGAGCTGCCCGAGCCGCAGTTGCCCAGCACGGCGCGGCCCTACGGCATGGTGGTGGCAGGCGTGGGTGGCACGGGTGTCATCACCATTGGCCAGCTACTGGGCGTGGCTGCCCACATGGAAGGCAAGGGCATCGTCACGCAGGATGCTGCGGGCTTGGCGCAAAAAGGCGGTGCCACCTGGAGCCACATCATCGTGGCCGATACGCAAAACGACATCCGAACCACACGGGTTGGCATGGCCGGCGCAGACCTGATCTTTGGCTGCGACCCGCTGGTAGCGGCCAACAAAGAAAGCGTGCTGCGCATGCGCCCTGGCAAAACCAAAGTCGCGCTCAACGGCCACAGCACGCCCACGGCGGCATTTGTGAAAAACAGCGAATGGCAAAACCCCTCTGATCAATGCGTAGCGATGATTACCCAGGCGGTAGGGGCCGAGGGCGTAGGCGTGTTCAATGCCGATGCCGTGGCCACCAAGCTGATGGGCGACAGCATCTTCATCAACCCCATGATTTTGGGCTACGCCTGGCAAAAAGGCTGGGTGCCTTTGGCCTTAGGTTCGATCATGCGCGCCATGGAGCTGAACAACGTGGCCATCGAACAAAACAAAATAGCCTTCACCTGGGGCCGCCGCGCCGCCCACGACTGGGCCGGTGTGGAGCGACTGCTTACTCCTGCGCAAGTCATTGCTATGCCAAGTAAGCGCGACAGCGTGGACACTTTGGTAGCACGCCGCGTAGAGCTGTTGACGGCCTACCAAAACGCCGCGTACGCTGCTGAATACAAAGCTTTTATAGACCGCGTGGCCATTGCAGGCAACAAAACCTTGACCGAGGCGGTAGCCAAATACCTCTACAAACTGATGGCCTACAAAGACGAGTACGAGGTAGCCCGCCTGCACACCGACACCAGCTTCCTGGACAAAATTGCCGCCCAGTTTGAAGGCGACTACACGCTGAACTACCACTTGGCCCCACCCTTGATTGCCAAAAAGAACGACAAAGGCCAGTTGGTAAAGCAAAAGTTTGGCCCGGCCATGCTGACCGGCTTCAAGCTGCTGGCCCAGCTCAAAGGCCTGCGCGGCACGGCGCTGGACATCTTTGGCTATAGCGCCGAACGCAAGATGGAGCGGGCCTTGATTGGTGAATACAAAGCCAGCATGGAGCAAGTGCTGGGCTTGCTGAATGCCGACAACGCTGGTGTGGCCGTAGAGATCGCGCGGATCCCCGAGATTATCAAAGGCTACGGTCATGTGAAAGAGCGCAATGTGCAGGCAGCGCGGGTAAAGTGGGCGTCCTTGACCTCCCAGCTGCGCGAGCCAGTGTCGTCCCGCTTGGCTGCGTGACGGGTTAGCTCTGTATTTGATAGCTGCTTGTGCTATTTTCTATTGGGCTGAAAGGCTATTTCGTTGATAAAACTGCCCCTGCAGGGCTGCGCAACGGCCTTGGCCGCGCCCCGGCTGCGCCGCGGCCAAGGCGCGGCGGTCAGGCCAAAACCCTCGCGCAATTTAAAGCCTACGGGCGGCATACAATCAAGGGTTGCGCCGCTGCGTCGCCGACCGGCGAGTAAGCCATAGTTTGTACCTGTCATTTTGGAGTTTTCCTGTGTTTATTTCATCTGCTTTTGCCCAAACCGCCCCCGCCGCTGCCGCCTCTGGTGGTATGGAGTCCAGCCTGATGAGCATGCTGCCGCTGGTTTTGATGTTTGTCGTGCTTTATTTTGTGATGATCCGTCCGCAAATGAAAAAGCAAAAAGAGCACCGCAGCATGATCGATGCGCTGGCCAAGGGTGACGAAATCGTCACCGCGGGCGGCATCATCGGCAAGGTAACCAAGCTGGGCGAAAGCTACGTTAGCGCAGAACTGGCGCAGGGCGTAGAAGTCCAGCTCCAGCGCAGCGCCGTAGTGCAAGTGTTGCCCAAAGGCACGGTGAAGTAAATCCCAAGACGCTGTTGCCAACCCCATGGGTGGTAGCACAACACAACAGACGGCGAGCCCTGCGGCTCGCCGTCTGTGTATAGACATGAGAAGGCCGTCCCTATGAATCGTTACGCTTTGTGGAAATACATCGTTATGGCAGCGGTGCTCGTCATCTCGGCGCTGTTTACCTTGCCCAACTTCTTTGGCGAAGCACCTGCCGTGCAGGTCTCCAGTGGCAAATCGACCGTCAAAGTCGACAGCACCACCCAGTTTCGTGTGGAAGAAGCGCTGCGCGATGCCAAGATTACGCCGGACAAGATTACGTTTGATGGCAACTCGGTCAAGGCACGTTTTAACGACACCGATACCCAGCTCAAGGCGAAAGACGCGATCCAAAAAGCGCTGATCCCCGATCCGTCGTCACCTTCCTATGTCGTGGCGCTGAACCTGTTGTCGCGCTCGCCGGGCTGGCTGTCGGCGCTGCATGCTTTCCCCATGTACTTGGGCTTGGACCTGCGCGGCGGCGTGCACTTTATGCTGCAGGTGGACATGCAAGCGGCGTTGACTAAAAAGGCTGAGTCTTTAACCGGCGATATCCGCGGCACCCTGCGCGAGAAAAACGTGCGCCACAGCGGCATTGCCAGAAGCGGCCAGACCATTGAAATCAAACTGCGCGACGCCGCCACTTTAGAGGCTGCCAAGCGCGTGATCCAAGACCAGTTCGCAGAACTGCAAACGGTGGACGCACCGGATGGCGCCGAGTACAAACTGACGGCCACCATCAAGCCCGAATCTGCGCGTTCGGTGCAAGACCAAGCCATCAAGCAAAATATTACTACCCTGCACAACCGTATCAACGAGCTGGGTGTGTCGGAGCCGGTCATTCAGCAGCAGGGCTTGGACCGCATTGTGGTGCAGCTGCCCGGGGTGCAAGACACGGCCAAAGCCAAAGACATTTTGGGCCGCACCGCCACACTGGAAATGCGCTTGGTAGACGACAGCGCTGAGGCGCGCGAGGCGGAGGCCGGGCGCGGCGCCGTACCGTTTGGCACCGAGCGTTTCCTGGAGCGCGATGGCCGCGCCGTGATTGTGAAAAAGCAAGTGATCTTGACCGGGGAGAGCCTGACCGATGCGCAGCCGGGTTTTGACTCGCAAAACCAGCAACCCAAGGTGGATTTGACGGTAGACGCCAAAGGCGGGCGCATCATGCGCGACACCAGCCGCGAGAACCTGAAAAAACGCATGGCTATTTTGCTGTTTGAAAAAGGCAAAGGCGAGGTGTTGACCGCCCCGGTGATCCAAGGCGAGTTGGGTAACCGCTTTCAAATCTCCGGCTCAATGACCGTCAACGAGGCGAATGACCTGGCCTTGCTGCTGCGTGCAGGCTCGCTGGCAGCACCGATGGAAATCGTCGAAGAGCGCACCATCGGCCCCACGCTGGGTGCCGAGAACATCGACAAAGGCTTTAAAAGCGTGACCTACGGCTTCCTGGTCATCTGCGCTTTCATGTGCATCTATTACATGATGTTTGGCGTGTTCTCGAGCCTGGCTTTGGCAGTCAACTTGTTGATGTTGGTCGCCGTGCTGTCCATGCTGCAAGCCACGTTGACCTTGCCCGGTATGGCGGCTATGGCGCTGGCACTGGGTATGGCGATTGACTCCAACGTGCTGATCAACGAGCGCATACGCGAAGAGTTGCGCAACGGCGCCTCGCCGCAGGCGGCCATCCATTCGGGCTACGACCGCGCGTGGGCCACTATTTTGGACTCCAACATCACCACCTTGATAGCTGGTTTGGCCTTGCTGGCCTTCGGCTCGGGCCCCGTGCGCGGCTTTGCCGTGGTGCATTGCGTAGGCATTCTGACCAGCATGTTCTCAGCGGTGTTCTTCTCGCGCGGCCTGGTCAACCTGATGTACGGCAGCAAGAAGAAGCTCAAAACCTTGTCGATTGGTACCGTGTGGCGGCCCGATGGCGGCTTGGCAACCGAAGGCGCGGGTGGCTTGGTGCTGGGGGATGGTGGTGAGTCTGTACCGCCCGCCCCAAAAGCAGCTGCAAAATCCGCCGCCAAAGCCAAGAAATAAGAGACTAGCACCATGGAATTTTTCAAAATCCGCAAGGACATTCCCTTCATGCGCCACGCGTTGATCTTCAACGCCATTTCGCTCATCACGTTTTTAGCCGCCGTATTCTTTTTGTTCTCGCGCGGTTTGCACCTGTCAGTGGAGTTTACGGGCGGCACGGTGATGGAGGTGGGCTACTCCCAGCCGGCCGACCTGGAAAAGCTGCGTGGCCTGGTGGCTGCGCAAGGCTTTACCGACGTGCAAGTGCAAAACTTTGGTTCGGCACGCGAAGTGATGATTCGCCTGCCCGCCCAAAAAGGCGTCAGTTCGGCGCAACAAAGCGACAAGGTGATTGCTGCTTTAAAGCAGGCAGACTCGGGCGCCGTGTTGCGCCGCACAGAGTTTGTCGGCCCGCAGGTAGGCGAAGAGCTGGCCACCGATGGCCTCAAGGCGCTGGCCATGGTGGTGGCGGGCATCATGATCTATCTGGCGTTTCGCTTTGAGTGGAAGTACGCCGTGGCGGCCATCGTGGCCAACTTGCACGACGTGATTATTATTTTGGGATTTTTTGCTTTCTTCCAATGGGAGTTTTCGCTGTCGGTGCTGGCGGCGGTGCTGGCCGTGCTGGGCTACTCGGTGAACGAATCGGTGGTGATTTTTGACCGAATCCGCGAGAATTTTCGCCGTTACCGCAAGATGAATACCACGCAAATCATCGACAACGCCATCACCTCAACCATCAGTCGCACCATCATCACCCACGGCTCAACGCAAATCATGGTGCTGTCTATGTTGTTATTTGGCGGCCCCACGCTGTTTTATTTTGCCCTGGCGCTCACCATCGGCATCCTGTTTGGTATTTACTCGTCGGTCTTCGTGGCAGCGGCTATTGCTATGTGGCTGGGGATCAAACGCGAAGATTTGATCAAAACCGGCACCAAAAAGGACGAAGATCCGAACGACCCTAATGCGGGAGCCACGGTTTAATATAGCCAGATCTGATGCACAAAATGGCCGGGGCGGGCATTTTGCGGGTATAGTTTTGTAAGCAGGCATAACTGGCGCCCATCGCTCCCGTAAACGACACCAACAATCTACCGTGGCAACCCGTCCTCCTTTCACCTCTTTGGCAAGCGCCGCGTTGGCCAGGCAAGCCCGCGAGTTGTTTTTGGTTAAATCGGTTGAAATCCTGAACGACATAGCGCAGGCGCTGCGCACCAAGATTACGGCACTGCTGGACAAAAGCGCGAACGCGCGTGAGGCGCAGGAGCGTCGCGATACCTGGGTTGCCTACCAAAAGAGTGAAACCGTCTGGACCAGTTCGGTGGCCTCTGCGTGGAAAAAAGCCATGCTGCCCCAAGCGGCCGTAACAGTCACCAGTACCGGCGCTTTGACTTTTGAGCTGATGGGCAATGACGTCGTTGAAAACAAAATCTTGTCGTCGCGGTTGGCGCTGCGTATATTGGACAAAGCGTCGTGGGAGTTCAATGACCTCACCTTGCGCATCCGCCAGCTTGACAATACCCCCGAGATCGACCGGCACGACATGCTCAGGCCCGAGACCAGCGCCCAAATACTTGTGGACTGTTGGATTGCCTCGGGACTGACCCGTGAGGCTTGGATGAGCGTACAAGACCTGATTCACCAAGCTTTTGGCGAACGCATGGTAGAGGCGTACCACGCCGCCAATGAGTTTTTAGTGGCCAAGGGCGTGATGGCAGAGATTGACCTGCGCCCCCTGGTTAAACGCACGCCCAGTGCGGTGGTCAGCAACTCTGGCACCGACGCACTGCCAACCGAGCGTGCAGAGCTACGCGACTCCATGCCTTCGGGGCTGGAGCTTAAAGCCGGCAGTCGCCCTATGGGCGCTGCGGGTGCTGGCGGCGGGCCTTCCGGGATGGGCCCAGGTGGCGTTACCGGTGGCGGGGCTCGAAGCCCAGGCGGCGCTGGGGCCGGTCAGTCCAATGGCCAGCCGGGCGCGGTCGGCGCGAACCAAGGCGCTTATGGAAGTGGTGCTGGTGCTGGTGCTGGTGCTGGTGCTGCTACGCCCTCCGGCGGGGTGGCGCGCGCCGGTCGCGCTGCAGTGGCCCAGTATGCCCAAGCCTCGCATGAAGAAACCCGCATGATGACCTCGGCCACACCGCTTGCGCGCGCCAAAATGCGGGCGCAAGGTGTGATTGGTCAGCTCAAGCGCATGCTGACCGACAAAGTGGTCGGTTACGACGATACCCGGTCTTACGGCCCATCGCCGCAATTGGCTGCGGCCATGGCGCCGCGCGTGTCGGGCTACGTGCGTACGCAGCGCGGCGGCGCTGGCGCACCGGGCGCGGCTGACAACGCCGGTGGGGTGGCCTTTGCCGGTTTTTCGGAAGGTATGCGTCCCGAGCAGGCCGCGGACGCGCTGCGCGAAGAAACCACCACGCTGAAAAAAGCCGCCTCCACTACCGCAGAAAAAGCCACCATCGAAATCGTGGCCTTGATGTTTCAAAGCATTCTGGCCGAAGACCGTATTCCCGCTGCCATCCGCGTGTGGTTTGCGCGCCTGCAAATGCCCGTGCTGCGCTTGGCCCTGTCGGAGCCGGAGTTTTTTGGCAGCTTGCAGCACCCGGCGCGCCGCTTGATCGACCGTTTGGGCTCTTGCGTGCTGGGCTTTGAGGCCGATGTCAGTACCGCTGCGCTGGAGACCGAGGTCAAACGCGTGGTGCAGGTGATTGAGCAATACCCCGAGACCGGGCGTCGCGTGTTCCAGTTGGTGTATGACGAGTTTCAAAAATTCATCGCCAAGTTTTTGACGGAAGGCGCGTCGACCCAGCGCGTGGTGTCGGTGGCCCAGCAGATGGAGCAAAAAGAAACCGCCGCCATCCAGTACACCATTGAGCTGCGCAAAATGCTGGACGACATGCAGGTGCGCGACGAGATTCGTGAGTTCTTCTTTAAAGTCTGGGCCGAGGTGCTGGCCATCGCCGCGATCAAGCTGGGGCCACAGCACGCAGACACCATTAACCTCAAGCAGGTAGCGGCCGATTTGGTCTGGGCCGCCAGCGCCAAGCCCAACCGCGCCGACCGTGCCAGGGTCATTCAGGATTTGCCGCAACTGCTCAAGCGCATGCGCTCGGGCATGGCCATGCTGGGCTTTGACACCGCCAAACAAGACGAGCAAATCAAGATCATCAGCGACACCTTGGCCGACGCCTTCATGTCCAAAGCCGAGACCGTAGACGCCAAGCAAATTGAGGCCATGTCCAAGCGCCTGAAAAACCTGGAAGACTTTGTCTCGGAGGACGACGTGGGCGACCTGCCACTGGACGCCGAGAGCATTGAGCTGATGCTGGGTATTGACATCAGCGGTATTGACATCATTACCGCGGGCGGCAGTGACCCGACCGAAGGCATGCGTGCCTGGGCCATGGAGCTGGACGTGGGCACCTGGTTTAACCTGGACCACAACGGCAAACCGACGCGTGTGCAGTACGCCTGGCGCAGTGAGCGCGGGCAGTTGCATTTGTTTGCCAGCACCTCTGGCCGAACCTACCTGTTCCAGCTGCGCCGTTTGGCCGCCTACCTGCAGGCCGGCCTGATAGCACCGTTTGAAGACGAGACGCTGACCGTGCGCGCCACCCGCGACGCCTTGGCCAAGCTGGACGCCAACCCCGAACGCCTGCTGAACTGAGCCGCCGGCTTAGGCAGCCACTTCTACGCAGGCAATCCTACGCCGCCATTTGGCGCTGAAACAGGCCACCCGGCAGGCGCGCAACCTGATGGTCCAGCTCCAGCTCCAGCAAACGGGCTTGCAGCGTAGCGGCGTCCATGCCCGTGCGGGCTATCAACGCATCCAAGCTCACCGGGTCATGGCCAATGGCCTTGATCAACGCGGCAGTGTCGCCGGTGGCCTCGTCGTCAAAAAGCGCCTCGGTGCCGCCAGACGCCTTGGCAACCGCTCCCATGCCAGCGGCACCCAAGCCAACCGCTGCCGGGTAGCTCAGCTCTTCCAGCACGTCTTGCGCTGATTCCACCAGCTTGGCGCCTTGCTTGATCAGCAAATGGCAGCCTTTGGACAATGCCGAGTGGATCGAGCCTGGGATGGCAAACACGTCTTTGCCTTGTTCGGCCGCCAGGCGCGCGGTGATCAGCGAGCCAGACCTGACCGCAGCCTCCACCACCAGGGTGCCCTGCGTGAAGGCCGAGATAATGCGGTTGCGCTTGGGAAAGTTGGCCGCTATGGGCGGCGTGCCCACCGGAAACTCGCTTACGATCAGGCCGTGGGTGGCAATGCGGTGCGCCAGCTCATAGTGCTTTTTAGGGTAAATGCGGTCCAGCCCCGTGCCCACTACGGCGATAGTACTGCCCGCCGTGCTGGGCGACTCGTCGTGCGCGTCCAGCGCACCCATATGGGCGGCGCCGTCCACGCCCAGGGCCAGGCCGCTCACCACATGCATGCCCGCTGCGGCAAAGCTTTTGGCAAAACTGCGGGCGTTCAGCTCGCCCTGCGGCGTCGGGTTGCGGCTGCCCACGATGGCAATGTCATTTGCTATCTCTTTAGTAGCTATCTGTGTAAATAAGGCTTGGGCCCCAGTCACATACAGCACCAAAGGCGGGTCGTCCAGCGCCAACAGCGCGCGGGGGTACAGCGGGTCGGCCAGGGTGACCATGCGGCGCTCTATGCCGTCGCGCTGCGAGCCAGCCAGCCAGTCGAGGGTGGCTTGGGTCAGGGCGTCCAGGCCTTCAGGCGGGGTTTTCAGGCCTCTCACTTGGGCCTCACTGGCAAAGTGCTGTAGCGCAGTGGGGCTTTGCTCAAACACCGCCATCGGCAGGCCAAAGGCCGCCAGCAGCTTGCGGGCGGCCATATTGCCAATGCCTGGGGCCAGCGTCAGCCGCAACCACGCGGCGAGTTCGTCGCGTTGCATGCCGCGCAATAGGTAAAGCGGGGCTTAGCGCGGGTTCGCCAAGCGGTCGCCAATACGCACACCGTCGGTGATCTGCAGTATCAGCGCATACGACAGTTTGTCGAAGGTGCGAAACACCATCAGCAAGCCATTGCGCTCGTTGGGTAATTTAATCTCGGGTTTGCTGGGCTCGGTGCGGTCTTGCAGCGTCTCGCCGTCTTTCAAGATCGCCAGCACGTGGCCGGTTTCTACGCCGTCAGCCTTGCCGCGGTTGATCACCACGACCTGGTTTTGCGCTGCATTGACTACCGCGCTGCCGTAGACCGACACAATGCGTCCACCCTCGATTTTTTGCTCCGGCGCACGCGGCGTGTAGGTGGCAAATTCGCGCTTGGGCTCAGGCAGCAAACGGTCGCCCACGCGCATTTCTTCTTTGCTGTTGATGATGTCAATGGTGGCCGGCACGATCTCTTTGATGTCTTTGCCGTCTTTGTTCTTCGCGTCGCGCAAGGTCTCGCCGCGCACCAGCTCGGCATTGCCCACATACTGGGCTTCGTAGCCGAGGATCAAGCCGGTGTTGGGGTCTTTCAGCGGGGTGGCGTTGCGGAACACGCGGTACTTGTCTGACGCGTCTTTGGCGGTGCTTAAATCACCCTCGGTTTGGGCGCGGGCGTAGGCCCGGTCGCCGCGCGAGAGCAGCACGCGGTTTTCTTGCGTGGCCACAATCCGTGGCGCGCGCAGCAAGGTAGCCTCGTCAATGATGATCGGCTCGGCCAAAAACGGCTCAATCAAATTAGGCGGCAAGGTGGGGATAGACGCATCCGCCAGCGAACTGGTGCGGGTGCGGGGCGACACGCGCACGGTGTCGGTGGGCGCGCCCACGCCCGAGCGGGCGCGCAACACGGCGCGGCCACTGCTTTTGTCCAGGTAGAGCTGTTGGCCGGGGTAGATCAGGTGCGGGTTGCGGATCTCGGTCATGTTCATGCCCCACAGCTCGGGCCAGCGCCACGGGCTTTTGAGGAACAAACGCGAAATCGCCCACAGCGTGTCGCCCGACTTGACGGTGTAGTTGTCGGGTGCGTTGGGGCTGAGCTCGTTCAGGGGAATACCTGCCTGGGCCACCTTTTGTGCGGTGGCCTTTTGGGCTGGGGTGGTTACAAATTGGGCCCACGAGGCCGCACTGGCTGTTGCCAATGCCACGCCAGCGGTAGCGGCCCAAAATGCTGAAACGGTCAAGCTAGAAATGCGCTTCGTCATGAAAGTCTCTCGCCTTAAATCCTATAATTCACTGTCAATTCTCGATTTAACCTGTTGATTTGGCAAGGATAAATGCAAATTATGTATCCTTGCGTGCACTGGTGGCTTGAAAAATGGCGAAAATACATCAGTTTTGCAATGTAGCTACGCCCGTGCCAAGCCCAAGTGGCGCCCGCGCTGCGACTAAAGCCCCCGCCGTGGGGATGCAGTGCCCCCTTACTTCAATTTTTCTTCGATTTTTTCGATCTTTACCCATGACCGCTCCGAAGCTCCTCCCCATTTTGCGTTTTCCCGACCCGCGCCTGCACACCGTGGCCAAGCCCGTGGGCGAGATTGATGCGCGTATTCGCCAGCTGATCGACGACATGCTGCTGACCATGTACGACGCCAACGGCATCGGCCTGGCCGCCACGCAGGTGAACGTGCACGAGCGCCTGGTCATCATCGACGTCAGCGACGAGCGCGACGCGCCGCTGGTGCTCATCAACCCGGAAATTACCTGGCTGAGCCCCGAGACACACAAAGGCGAAGAAGGCTGCCTGAGCGTGCCCGAGATTTACGACGGCGTAGAGCGCAGCATTGCCGTAAAAGTGCGCGCGCAAGACGCCCTGGGCGTGCACCGCGAGATTGAGGCCGAAGGCCTGCTGGCCGTGTGCGTACAGCACGAGCTGGACCATTTGATTGGCAAAGTGTTTGTGGAATATTTAAGCCCGCTCAAACGCAACCGCATCAAACACAAAATGGAAAAAGCCGCCAAGGACGAGAAGCGCGGTTAATGTTGCAAGCCTTTCTGCCCGCTAGCCCAATAGAGCATAGCACAAACTGCTATTAATTAAATAGCGCATCGCATGAATATTATTTTCGCCGGCACGCCCGAGTTTGCACGCGTAGCGCTGGACGCACTGCTGCGCGCGGGCCACCAGGTACCCCTGGTGCTCACCCAACCCGACCGCCCCGCTGGCCGCGGCATGAAGCTGCACGCCTCGCCCGTCAAGCAGTGCGCGCTAGAGCACGGCATACCCGTAGCCCAGCCGCGCAGCCTGCGCTTGGACGGCAAATACCCGGACGACGCGGCCGCCGCGCGCGAGGCCATTGCAGCCGCGCAAGCCGACGTGATGGTCGTCGCCGCCTACGGGCTGATCTTGCCGCAGTGGGTGCTGGATGTGATGAGCGGCGACGGGCCGCCCCTAGACGCGAAAGCCCCCCTGGGGGGCAGCGCAGCACACGCAGTGGCAAGCGTGGGGGCTCGTAGCCGCTTGGGCTGCCTCAATATCCACGCAAGCCTGCTCCCCCGCTGGCGCGGCGCAGCGCCCATCCACCGCGCCATCGAGGCAGGTGACGCCCACACCGGCATCACCATCATGCAAATGGACGCCGGGCTGGACACCGGCGACATGCTGCTGGTCAAGCAGCTGCCCATCGCTGCCACCGACAGCACCAGCACCCTGCACGACAAGCTGGCCGACCTGGGCGGGCGCTGCATCGTAGAAGCCTTGGAGTTGGCTGCCAGCGGAAAATTAGCCCGCACCGCCCAGCCGCAGCTACCCAGCGGCCTCGACGCCGCCCAAGCAGCAGCGCAATCCGCCGCCCTGGGCATCAGCTACGCCCACAAAATCGACAAAGCCGAAGCCCGCATCGACTGGACGCAGAGCGCCGCCGCCATCGAACGCAAAGTGCGCGCGCTCGACCCGGCCCCGGGCTGCACGGCGCAGATTTTGGGTGAGACGGTCAAAATCATCCGCTCACAAATCAGTAGCTGCTCGTGCTATATTCCATTGGGCTTAGGTACCATTTGCCACATAAATGACGATGGCATAGGTGTGCAGTGCGAGGGCGGCGCGCTGCTGCTGACCGAGCTGCAACGCGCGGGCGGCAAGCGCCTGCCCGCCGCCGAGTTTTTGCGTGGCTTTGCCCTGCAAGTGGGGCAGCGGTTTGAGTGACGCCCAGCACCCCGCAAGCGATGCAGCCAGCCCCCAGAGCCCAGCGCTAGCGCAGCCCTTGTGGCGCCACCCCGAGTTTGCCCAAGGCGTGCGCGACATGCTGCCCGTGGCCCCCGGCATCGCCGCCTGGGGCCTGATGACCGGCGTGGCCATGATGAAGTCGGGCCTGAGCCTGGTCGAGGCACTGTCGATGGCGCTGTTCGTTTTTGCCGGCAGCTCGCAGCTCGCCTCCATGCCGCTCATCGTCGCGGGCGCGCCCCTGTGGGTGGTGCTGGCCACCGGGTTTTGCGTCAACCTGCGCTTTGTGGTTTTCAGCATCCACCTGCGCCCCTACGTGATGCACCAGCCGTTGTGGCGCCGGTTGGTTAGCGGTTACTTCACTGCAGACTTAAGCTACGTGATGTTTACCCGTCGCCATGCGCACCCGGCGCCGCGAGATGACCACGCCGCTTTGCGAGCGCAGGAGGCGTATTTGGCGGGCAACTGCTTTGTCAACTGGGGCAGCTGGGTAGGCGCGAGCGTGACTGGCATTGTGCTGGCCAACTTTATTCCGCAGCACTGGGGCTTGGGCTTTGCGGGTATTTTGGCCCTGCTGGGCATCACCTGCTCGCTGGCCAGCTCGCGTCTGCGCATGGTGTCGGCGGGCATTGCCGGGGCGGCGGCGGTGGCGGCGTTTGCGCTGCCGCTCAAGCTCAATATTTTGGTGGCTATTTGCGTAGCGGTGGTGGTGTGCTTGTCGCTAGAAAAGCTGCGCCCCGCGCCAGCCCACAAACGGAGCGGCGCATGACCCCGGGCGTGACCGACGGCTGGACGCTGCTGACCATCGCGGGCCTGGCCTGCGTCACCGTGGTTGCGCGCTCGTTTTTCTTCATTTCCAAGAGCGACTGGAACCTGCCGCGTTGGGCCGAGCGCGGCCTGCAGTACGCCCCCATCGCGGCGCTGGCCGCCGTCATCATCCCCGAGATGGTGATGTCGCAGGGCGCGTTGATCAGCACGTTCAAAGATGCCCGGCTGTTTGCCGTGGCTGCCGGTATCGCGGTGTTCTACTGGCGCAAAAGCACGCTGGGCTGCATTGTGGGCGGCATGGCGGTGTATTTGCCGCTGCATTTGGGGTTGGGGTGGTAGCTTTCCCTCTCTTGGAGTTCGCGTTTTACTGCTGTGTATAAGCGCAAAGTTGTGTAGCTTCGCCTGTTCTTAGACCACGCGGCTTCGCGGCAGAGCGTGCGCTATGGGCATGCGCCCCGGGCTGCGGCCCGCTTCGCGGGGAGCATGTGCAGTGCTCGCTTTTGGGGGAAATTTAGAAACTCGCTTCGCTCAGACATCTAAATTTCTGATCCCCAAAAGCTCCGCGCTTCCAGCCCGCAGCCCTGATTGGGGCGCATACCCATAGCGCACGCTCTGCCGCGAATATGAGGGTTTTGGTTGAGCAAAGAGCTAATTGGCGTAGAGGTTAGTTTGCAAAGCCAGTCAACAAGTCCTCTGCTTGATCAATAGCCTCTGTGTCCTTTAAATTCCGAGCAATTTGTATCGCTTCCAAGAGAAGCCCCTTTGCTTCTTCGTGGTCTCCGAGCTTGATCAAACGCGAAGCCAGGTCAATTTGCTTTGTATGGAGTGGTTCTCCTGGAAAGTGCCTTTGTTGCTCAATAGCTACCCGGTACAACCAGACAGCCTTGCGGTCATCCTCAGTGAAATCAGCCAACGCTTCGGTGAGGAAAGGGTCTGCAGTGCCCCGCGACATATGCAAGGCATGCAGCTCATTTAGACGCATAAAGGCCCTTTCCTCGGCTGTCGTATCGTTGCGTTCTGAGGCATTAACAAGCTCAATCGAAAGATCAAAAACTTCAGAGTACAGCGGTTCAGGGACTTTACGCATAGCAGGCTAAGGTTTGAGGCCAGTTGCTTGCGACAGAGTACCGATCTGGGCTGATTTGTTATGCGGCATTTGCTTCATCTGATGTTGGGTAAGCGGTGACGCTTAGTGCGATACCGCATTCCGCGAACATTGACAGGTCGGTTGGCGAAAACTCTATTCCCGCAACGTACTGTTCAGAATCACCAACCGTAAAACCGATCGATAACTCGGCTGTCAAATTTTGCGCTGAGAACACCAAGCCTTTAGCTATGCACGATGCCAAAAACTCTCGAATCCGGCTTACCAGTGCTCCCGGGTTCTCGGTATCAGCGACTATTACTGAAAATCCTGATGATGCATAGACTTTACCGAAACGTCTTGGGTCCCCTTTCGTCCATCGCGAAACATGTGAAAGTGGAATCAACACTTCGATTGCATTCAATTGCGTGTCGTGTCCCTCAATGATCAGTGTTGAGATATTCATTCCGTAGTCAGTTCTGCGTTTTGCCAAAAACTTATTCTACGTTGTGAATCAGTGACTAGGGATTGGTATGGTCAGTTGCGCTAACCAGAGGCGTTCATTGGTGAAATAGGCGCTAATGTTTTGATAGCTGGTCATGCTATATTTATTTGGGCTACAGGCTAATGTGGCATTAATTCATGCGGCCAAACGCTAAAAATAACCAAGTCCGCACAAAAAAATGCCCTCAACCCAGTGAAAGCGCGCTGCTGCGGTGCAGTGCCCACGCCACCCGATAAGAGCCCCGGGCTCGAAGCACGGAAAAATTTGGGATCAGAAACGTCGGTGTCTGAGCGCAGCGAGTTTCGACGTTTCCCCAAATTTTGAGTACTGCAGATGCTTCCCGCGAAGCGGGCCGGGGCTCGGGTGGCGTGGGCACTGCGCCGTAGCAGCGAGCGTTGCCAGTACAACGAGACACATCTCGAAAGTACACGCCAGCAATGCAACTAGCAAAGTTCAGCAGGACAAAGCACAGCGATCACACAGCCCCCGAAAACCAATCCCTCACCACCGCCCGCATCTGCCCCCCATCCCCCTGCGCCGCGCGCCACACCAGCTCGGGCGCGGCTACCCAGGTGCCTGGGGGCAAGTGCTGCAAAGCCAAGTCCACAAACTCCGCCACCTTGCTGGCGCGCACGGGCTGCTCGCTGCTGGGCACCATAAAACTGAAGATACCCAGCATCCACGCGGCCAGTTTTTCGGGATGTGAGCGGCGGGCTGCGGCGACAGGCTTTTGCGCGGTGCGTACGATCAGCAATCGCTCAAAGCCCAGTGCAGCCAGGGCGTGCTCGTCCAGGTTGGCCAGGCCGCGTTTGAGTGCCTCTGGCAGGGTACCCTGCGCGTGCGGCAATACCACGGCCAGGGTGCGCACGCCACAGCTTTTCAGCCACTGGCCCAGCGCGCCCAGCTGCTCGGGCTGCGGCGTCCACAGGGCGCGCTCGCGGTCGTAGAACATGCGCGGTGGGTCAAACATGACCATGGCGGTGTCAAACGCCGTGCCGGGTGGCAGCGCGGGCCACTGCGCCACCTGCCCCGCCACCACATGCGCGCTCACATGGCGCATGCCTTTGCCCAGGGGCAGGGTGGCCAGCACATGGGTGTGGCTGCTGCGCTGCATGCCCACCAGGCGGCGCAGCACAGCGTTGCCCAGCACGCCGGTGGCCCCGGCTATCAGCAAATGCGGCAGCTTTTGGCCCGGCGCGGGGCGGTGCTGGGCGGCGGCCAGGGCTTGATTGGGGGAAATTCGCATCCATCTATGCTAACGTGTGGCCTGTGTTGCAAATGCCCGCGTGTCACTGCGGCTAAATTAACCTAGGAGTTGGTATGAAACCTGTTGTACAAAAAGTGTTGGGTATCCTCGTTTTGGCGGCCAGCGCCCTGCTGACGGGCTGCGGCTATAACGACTTTCAACGGCTGGACGAGCAGACCAAGGCCGCCTGGAGCGACGTGCTGAACCAGTACCAGCGCCGCGCCGATTTGATTCCCAACATCGTCAACACCGTCAAAGGCGAGGCCAATTTTGAGCAAGACACGCTGACCAAGGTGGTCGAGGCGCGGGCCAAGGCCACGTCAATGAACGTGACGCCCGAGACGCTGAACAACCCCGAGGCGTTCAAGAAATTTCAGGCCGCGCAGGGCGAGCTGTCTGGCGCGCTCAGCCGCCTGCTGGTGGTTACCGAAAACTATCCCAACCTCAAGGCCAACCAGGGCTTTCGTGACCTGCGCGTGCAGCTGGAGGGCACCGAAAACCGCATCACCGTGGCGCGCGACCGCTACATCAAGACCATTGCCGAATACAACGTGCTGGCCCGCAGCTTTCCTACCAACCTGACGGCCATGGTCTTCAAGTACGAATCCAAGCCCACGTTTACCGTGGCCAACGAGGCGCAGATCAGCGCGCCGCCCACCGTCAATTTTGAGAAAAAGTAAGTGTTTTAGGCCACCAGCCCAATAGAACATAGCACAAGCCGCTATGAAATTTATAGTGTCTATTTGCTGCGCGGTGCTTTGCTGGGCAGGCCTGGGCGCGCAGGCGCAAGGCGTGCAAGCCGTGCCGGCACTCAGCGCGCGGGTGGTGGACGCCACCAACACGCTAGACGCCGCGGCGCGCCAAATGCTAGAGGCCAAGCTGGCGGCGCTGGAGCAAAAGAGTGGTAGCCAGGTGGTGGTGCTGATCGTGCCTACTACCCTGCCCGAAGACATTGCCAGCTACGCCAACCGCGTGGCCAACGAGTGGAAGATTGGCCGCAAAGCCGTAGGCGACGGCGTGCTGGTGATTGTGGCCAAGAACGACCGCAAGCTGCGCATCGAGGTAGCCAAAACCTTGGAGGGTGCGATACCCGATTTGGCCGCCAAACAAATCATCGACGAGGCCTTGGCCCCCGGCCTGCGCAGCGGCGACTACGCGGGCGGCCTGTCGGCCACCATCGACCGCTTGGCCCAGCGCATCGACAAAGAGGCCCTGCCGGCCCCCGCGCAGCCGGGCAGCGGCGGGCTGAACACCTTGGGCTCGGGCTTCCAGTGGATGGATATTGCGATCTTTTTGCTGTTTGCCATCCCGATTGGCGGGGCCATCGCCAAAGGCATTTTTGGCAACAAGCTGGGCTCCTTGGTCACTGGCGGCGCTGTCGGCGGGCTGGCGTTTTTTGTCACGGCCAGCATGGCGCTGGCGGGCATTGCCTTTGTGGTGGCGCTCATTTTTACGTTGATGTCCAGCATGAGCCGCGTTGCCACCGGCGGGCGGGGCTATGGGCGGGGTGGCGATGGCGGGGGTGGTTGGTCAGGCGGTGGGGGCGGTTTTGGTGGGGGTGGCGGCGGCGGTGGCTTTAGCTCTGGCGGCGGTGGTGATTTTGGCGGCGGCGGTGCCAGTGGCGATTTTTAAGGCGGCACTATGAAACACACCACGCCTTCCCATTCCCCATCCCATTCCACAGCGCGGCGCATGGGCATGCTGGCGCGCCTGCAACGCATCTTGCGCCACCGCTGGATGGACGACGCCGACACCCGCCGCGCCGTGCCTGCCGAGCTGCTTAAACGCCTGGAGGGCTATGTGGCGGCCAGCGAGGCGCGCCACACCGGCGAGGTGCGTATTTGCGTTGAGGCGGGCATGCCCAGCAGCTATTTGTGGCGTGACGCCACGCCGCGCGAGCGGGCGATTGCGATGTTTGGCAAGCTGCGCGTGTGGGACACCGAGCACAACAACGGTGTGCTGATATACCTGCTGCTGGCCGAGCGCGCGGTGGAGATTGTGGCCGACCGCGGCCTGAACGCCAAGGTCAGCAACGCCGAGTGGCAAGGTATCACGCAGCGCCTTGCCACAGCCCTGAAGGCGCAAAAGTTTGAAGACGGCTTAACCCAGGCGCTGCAAGAAGCCTCCAGCCTGCTGGTGCAGCACTTTCCGCTGGGCGAAGGCCAGCTGCGCAGTAACGGATTGCCCAACGCGCCTGACGTGCGCTAAAGCCGCCCGCCAGGCTTGGCGCACCATTTTCCAGCAATATAGCCCACAAGCCCAATAGGTAGGGGCACAAGATGCTATATATGTTGTAGCATTACAGGTCAATGCTTAGGTGACTGTAGCGCCGGTGCTTACTGCACCACCACCTTCACCGGCGCGCCAGGCTTGATGTCGCCGCTGGCATACACACCGTTGATCAATTTCAGCTGCTGCTCCGGGTTGGCCAGTGGTGAGCTGCGGGCCAGCTCGGCAAAGCCGCCGCGCGGCATGGGCGTGGTTTTTAAAATCCAGGCCTTGGCAGCGGCTTTGTCGGCCGTAGATAGGGGGCGAAATGAGCGTTCTACTTCCTGCATTTGCGCGCGGTTGTTGGCCAACACGTTCGCGTCTTTGGCCGCGTACACCAGCGCGTAGTTGGCCCCTGTGGCGCCTGTCACCAGCGTCAGCTCAATGTTTTTGCTTTGGCCGTTGGCGGCCTTCTGCGTACCTACAAAGTGGGTGGCTGGCAGGTTGTTCAAACGCCGCGCCTCGGTGCGGCCCGAGTCGGGTTTTACCAGGTTGCGAATAATCTCCTCGTGCGTGGTGCCCGCCTTGGGCGGCACTACCTGCATGATCAGCCCGGCATCGCCCGCTGCGTTAACGAAGGTCAGCTGCTCGGCCTCGTTTTGAATCTTCCAGCCCGGCGCGGCGGTAATGGCCAGGTTCAGCCCTTCGTGGTAAAAATTGCGCCCGCGCGTCAGGCCCTGCTCGGCGCTCTCGCCAAAGGCCACACCCTCCATCATTTGCAGGTAGCGCGCGCGGCCTTCGTCTTGGTAGGGCGCGGTGGTTTTGTACTGCGCGGCCAGCTTGGTAATGGTGTCCAGCCGCTGGTCGTTGCTGGGGTGTGATGCCAGGTAGCTGTTTTGCGCCGGGGGCTGGCGGCCTTGCGCTTTGGCCAGATCGGCCGCAAAACGCTCCTGGTTTTTCAGCACGTTGATCACGTCAATCATGTTGCGCGGGTCAAACTGCACGCGCGACAAATAGTCGGCCCCCAGCCCGTCGGCTTGCAGCTCTTGCTCGCGGCCATACTTGGCCACGTAGCCCGCCGCCGCGTTTTGCGCCGCGCCGCCCAGCAGGTCGCCCGCACCGCCCACGCCCTTGGCTTCCAGCACGGCGCCCAGCACGCTGGCCGCCAGCACGCCAATACCCGCATTTTGCTGGCGTGTGGCCCGCTGCGCACCGTGGCGCGCCGTCACATGGCCAATCTCGTGGCCCACCACACCGGCCAAATCAGCCTCGCTGTCCAAATACGCCATGATGCCGCGCGTCACGTACACATAGCCACCCGGTAGCGCAAACGCGTTGATCTCCGGGCTGTCCAGCACAGTAAATGTCCACTGCAAATTAGCCCGCTGCGACTGTTTGGCCAGGCGCTGGCCAATATCGTTCACATAGGCCTGCACGCGCGGGTTCCTCAGCGCCGTGTACTCCTGTAGCACCTGCGCATGCGATTTTTTACCCTCCGCAATCTCATCCGCCTCGCTCATCACCGAGCGCTCGGCTTGGCCAGTGACCGGGTTGACGACGTTGCTGCCGCAGGCGGTGAGCAGGGTGGTGGCTAGGGCTAGGGAGGTAAAGGTGTGGCGCATAGGGTGTGAGTACATGGGTTTAAAGGTGGCTAGACAGCTAGCAAGCCTGCAAGCATAGACTTTCTAAATCGGACTTTCAAGCGGGCTTGCCATGGGCTGGTGAAAAGTGTGATTTATGCACAGACAGTGCTGGTGTCACGGAGTCTGCCAATGCATTAAGGGCCGAATATTTTGGCGCCAAAGAAAATGTTGTCAAAATATCCGCTGTGACGGCAAAGTCTAGTAGGTGGCGTGATGCGGTTTGCCAATCCACTGCCGGCAGCCGATTTGCTGCTTATTTATAAAGATGTTGAGAGGTACAACCATGAGCACGCTAACGATTGATGTGGCAACCCTTGCCGACAGCTTGGCCGACGCGGTACAAGCCATGAAAACCGGCACTGCCCGCAAACCACGCTACAGTTTCTCGTCTGCCCGCGCGCTCATACACACGCTGGGCGGCAAGCGCTTTGATCTCATCCAAGCCTTAAGCGGCGCAGGCCCCGTCACCATCCGCGAAGCCGCCCGCTGCGCCCAGCGCGACGTAAAAGCCGTACACAGCGACGTGCAAGCTCTTCTTGCCTGCGGCGTGCTGGACAAGACGGCCGATGGGAAGATTGAGTTTGGGTATGACGCGGTGCGGGTGGATTTTTTATTGAAGGCGGCGTGAGGGTTGAATAAGATGCCTACGCTTGAGGTGTCTTCTCCATCATGTGCGGACCATGCACCAAAGCCCTTGGCCACTACCGTACTGCGGAGGATGTGCTGGCTAAGTTGGCGCGGATGAGGCGGGCACTCTAGCGAAATCAAATACCCAGTTGCTCGAATTCGCGTTTAGTGAAGGGTGAGTAGAGCAGCCCGTTTTTAACGGCTTGTAGTAGTGGTGGCGCAAGTGGTTCGCCAGCCGTATACACACCTTGCGCCAGACGCTGGAGTGCGTCGCGCAATTGTTCAATGCGCGTGCCTTTGTAATATACATAGCTGTCGTGCTGCACAGAAGGGTGGCAATTGGCCTGCAAGATGCAGGTACGGTCAAACATCACGCCCTGTGCGGGAACGCTAGACAAATTGACCATGGCGATACATACCGAAGGGCCATAGTTGTTGAACGGTTTGGGATCGTTGAGTACGACAAAAAGATGTTTGCCTGAGCCATTGGCTGGTCCAGATGGCATGCGCAGCGTGGCCCCAGCGCAGGGCACCCAAGTCACCATGTGGCGCTCAGTGAGCTAAGCTGATATGTGCTGCGTTAATGGCAGCTTGCTGTTTCATACGGCCTAAGTAGGCTCCGCTTTGTTCGGGTGAAAATTTCAGCGCACTGAACAAGTCTTCGGGCTTCATGGGGATCATGGAGCCGTCGGGGTCTTTCCATTCTGGGCAATGTGCATGTGTGTAATCACGCAACTGCCAACCAGTCATGGTACCGAATTGCTGCCACGTATCGTTAAGCACCATCACGTCAGCATCGCTGAGTTCGAGCAAGTCGTCAACTGAAGCGGTGCTTTTGGATTCATTGAGCGATAACTCATGACCAGCACGATCAACAATCCATGTGTCCCAACCACCAACAGCTGAAGGCAACTCACCGTTCATGTAATTGTGAGTGATGGACAGCACGGGCCCATGCGGCATGGATACTAAGCGGTCTCCCACGAGGCCTTCTCCGTAACTTTCAAACGAGCGGCGCTCGGCCAGATACATCAGCTTCATCAGCTTTAGTATCGTTAGGCCTGCGTTAGCTTGAATCAAAAAGAATGCAGCCACTTGAGCCGCTTTCTTTTCGTTGAAAAGTTCTTTGAACATAACTGTTTATTCATACAGTGAATGGCTGTATTGCCAGTACTGTACAGCAATTTTACGTCGTTCATCGCAAAAAAGCCTTGCCGCCAGTGATTATCGTGGCTGTTT
>JAYUHM010000201.1:0-3907 GCA_043766985.1 Polaromonas sp. | reverse complement strand
CGCTCTGCTCGGTGCCGCCCACGGGGATGATCAATGTGGTTTTGCCGGCTTTGAGCGCGGCGCTCACTTCGGTGGTGGTCAGGTCGTCCAGGGCAACGCTGCCGGCCGCCCACGCGGCGTGGGGGCTGACCAGCAGCAGCAAGGTGGCGGCGATAGCGCCGACCCGGTGACCGCTTGATGTTTTTTGGGGGTTCACAGGCCGGATTAACACAGCGTCTCGGAATTTTTCGGTCATGGGGTTCAGTTCAACATCGACAAATAGGCCAGGCACGCCAGCGGCGCGGTCTCGGACCGCAGCACGCGAGGCCCCAGCGTGACCGGGGCAAAACCGGCGGCGCGAGCGGCCGCGTCTTCCGCCAGGTTGAGGCCGCCTTCGGGGCCGCTTAAAAACGTCACCGGCCCGGTCGGCGGCAGCGCGGCGGGCAGGTGCTGTGTGCCGGTGCCCAGTGACAGCAACAGGCGCGTACCGGTCTGCGCAGCGGCGCTGGCCAGCCACGCGGGCAGCGCCAGCACGCTGTGCATCACCGGCACGCGGTTGCGCCCGCTCTGCTCGCAGGCGGCGGTGGCCACGCCGCGCCAGTGCGCCTGTTTCTTGTCGGCGCGCTCGCCGCTCAGGCGCAGTACGCTGCGCTCGGTGATCAAGGGCTGGATGCTGACCACGCCCAGTTCGGTGGCTTTTTCCACCAGCCAGTCCATGCGTTCGTTGGCGGGCATGCCGACGGCCAGGTGCACGGCGCGGCTGGTTTCACGCGCGGAGGCGGTGAAGTCGCCCACCATCACGTCCACGTCGCTGCGCCCCATGCGCTCGACCATCGCGTCAAACGCGCCCTCGGCCTGGCCAGCGTGGCCTTCGCCGTTGAACAGCGTGATGCGGCCACCGGGCTGCAGGCGCAGCACCTGCACATGGCGGGCGGCGGCGTCGGGCAGGCGCAGCAGGGCGCCGGGCTGCAACGGCATGTCGATGAAAAACCGCGCGTTCATGGCGCATCCCGACCATTTGCTATTAAATCAATAGCTGCACAGGCAATAAACGCTTGGGCTAAGAGGTGATTTGGCTCTAAAAACGTCGAAAAACCGCTCAAAACATGTACCCCACGCGTGTTTCGTTGCCTTCGATCTCGTCAAGCCGCACCATCAGCGGCCGGTCGCGAGTGCAAATCACGCGGACGTAAGCAATGAAGCGGGTCGTGCCGGTAAACAACGCGCCGTCACGTTCAACACCCAGCTTTTGTCCCGCATTGAAAGATGTCGTTGAAACTGTTTTGCTACGAAATCGCTGTGTCACTCGTTACCAAAATTAACAATTAGAAACAATATCTATATGCTTGCGCCAAGACAAAACATGACTTTTGCCCTGAAAACATGCAAACTTTACACATGCACTTTTTACTGATTTCAGTATTAGCGTCTGATCAGCGATTGTAGCGATCACGTGATCACCCATCTCAGCAGTAACTTGATTGTTAGAAGTAGGAATTGACCATGCACTTACATAAACTCTCACGAGGCAACTTCCGGGCCTTTAAATTTGTCAGCTTTCTATTAGTCGCGGCGATCGCTGCAGGATGCGGCGGCGCGATAGAGTCAGAAATGAAAGCTCCCGTTTCAGTAGCGGTAGCGGCTCCAATTGCCAAATCACTGACGGTGCCTCCAAACACGACACCGCCGCCGACGCCTCCGGCTGTCTCACTGCCGACGACACCCCCAGTGGCCGTTCTGCCATCCTCGCCAGTGGTGCCGACAACAAGCGCCCCAATAACTATAAATAACGGAAAGCTAAAGATATTTATCCTGGCAGGTCAGTCAAATATGGTAGGTTTTGGCAAGACAGATCGTGGAGGCGACCCAGACCGCGCCACAATACAGTGCCCTCTCAGGGCAGACGGCACGAGAGGTTACCCAGCAAATATTTTGGGTGGCATGGGAAGCCTGCGCGCAATGGTCAACGCTAACCCAAGCAAATACAGTTATCTGGTCGATCCGGCCAAAACGATAAGCTACAAAGTGGACGCCGACTACTACGGTTGTGTCAAAGCCGACACGAAAACGTACTCAGGCTGGGCCAAACGCGACAACGTATATGTTGTTTCCTTAGACGTCCAGCCGCTCAACAGCGATACTGTGACACGCAGTGGAAAGTTAACCGTAGGTTTCGGTTCTGGCACCAACAGAGATTTGGAAATAGGTGAGGGATACATTGGGCCGGAGTTCGGCTTTGGTCATGCCGTCGGCAGTGGACTTGAAGACAAAGTGTTGCTGATTAAGACGTCATGGGGCGGTAAGTCGCTCGCAGTTGACTTCAGACCGCCAAGTTCCGTTGGCTTAGGTGTTGGTTTCCCGAGCACAACTTCAGCTGAAACGCCTGATGTTACCGGTGCGTACTACATTGAGATGGTGAGAAAAGTAAAACTTGTGTTATCTGATATTAAAAAATACTATCCAGACTATGACGGTAATGGCTATGAGGTTATCGGCCTTGGCTGGCACCAGGGTTGGAATGACCGCGTAAATTACAAGCTTGGGTATGTTGCCCAGTATGAGACTAACATGGTCAATCTAATTCAGGATCTGCGCAAGGATCTTAACTTGCCCAATTTGTTGGTAGCAGTTGGTAATACTGGCCTGGCAGACGCTGATAAAGACATCAACGGTCTGAACTTGATTAATGCGCAAGGTAACGTGTCTGACCCCATCAAATACCCAAAATTTGCGGGTAACGTCATCACTGTTGATACGCGCCCATTTCATTACCCGAATACATCCCCAGAAATAGGATTCATACATCACTGGAATTACAGCGGCGAGAGCTACTTCAAAGTCGGCGAAAGTATGGGTGTGGCGATGTTAAAGTTAATGCGCTCTTAGAGTTTAGTTAATTATCATATTATTTTAATAGGGGTACACAAATGAAATATTTACGTTTAGATGTAAAAAACTCATTGCTGATTTGGTTGGTAAGCGGTGTACTTACTACCTCAGCATTGGTTGCCTGCGGCGGAGGCAGCAGCGGAGGTAGTAACATTCCAGCTGGCGGCGGCGCGTCCACTGGCGGTGTAAGCGGTGTCACCGACGGTAGCGCCGCAAGTGGGGCCTCCCCAAGCACTGCAGCTGCAATTGAAGTCGGTTTACCAGTTTACGATGTAAAAGGCTACGCTAAGTGTGGCTCCGAAAACGGCAAAGATATTACGTTGGCAGTTGACACGCACCTTGCGTACGGCTTGATCGAACGAAACAGCCTCGTTTATTTGTTTAACCAAAAAAAGGGACAGGTTATCAAGCCGATGACCGAGACCTTTGGCGGCGATCCGTTGCCTTCTGTCGGTAAATTGGTTTACTGCAAACCGATCGGTAAGGACAATAATGATGTCGCTGTATTTGAGGCGTCGTTAGCTGCTGTCAGGATGCATCTTGAAAGTAAGGATGCCAAGGCCGTGCTGTCGCCGGAGGGACTGCAGCTTCATACTAATCGCCTAAAGCAGACAATGTATGCAGTGGCCGAGAGTGAAGCCGCGCTACTTCAAGCCTTTGATGTCATTACGGCATATGAAAAAATGAGAGGTGGTGCGTTCTTTGCAAATAAGGAGACCAAAAACGGGTTTCCGAACGAAAATTATTCAGACAGCGGTAGAGATATTGACCGCACCGTACTGACTATCCAACAGGGCATTCATGACACCGCGTTCACGCCGGCTAACTTTGTAAAGTACAAAAGCGTTCTTGCCGGCAGAAAATTTAACAGCCACGAATGGTTTCCTGGGAAAATAAAAAATAATGTTCGGGCCGACTCTAGCAAGACGTACAGCGTTAGGATTAACGCCACAGTGGATAAAGACTTAGATATTCGTAGTGCTTTTTCTCAAACAGGTGCGAAGCGACCTACAGGCTTTTACTTGGCAGCAGGTGATGT
>JAYUHM010000200.1:0-10445 GCA_043766985.1 Polaromonas sp. | reverse complement strand
GGACGCCGAGTCCAAGGCCTACCACGGCCAAGGCACCTGCACCTTCTACGGCACCGCCAACAGCAACCAAATGCTGCTGGAGGCCATGGGCCTGCATGTGCCCGGCACGGCGTTTATCAACCCCGACGAAGCGACTGGGCTGCATGTGCGCGAGCTGCTGACGCGCGAGGCGGTGAAGACGGTGCTAGCGGCCACTAAGAACAATGCTGCTATTGGAAAGATAGTCGACGAAAAATGCATCGTTAACGCTATTGCATGCTTGATGGCCACCGGCGGCAGCACCAACCACCTCATCCACTGGGTGGCCGTGGCGCGATCTGCCGGCATTGTGATCGACTGGGATGATTTCTCCGCACTGTCTGACGTAGTGCCGCTGCTGTCGCACGTCTACCCCAACGGCAGCGCCGATGTAAACCAGTTCCAAGCCGCAGGCGGCCCGGGCTACATTATTCGCGAGCTGCTGGACGCCGGTTTTATGCATGCCGATGTATTGACCGTAGCCACTGGCCTGCGTGACTACACCAAGAAGCCCGCGGCCACAGCGCACGGCTTGCAGTGGAGCGAGATTGGCCCAAGCCAGGACGAGTCTGTCGTTCGCCCCGTAAGCGCCCCCTTCAGCGCCAGCGGTGGCCTGAAGCTGCTGCAGGGCAACTTGGGCCGCAGCGTTATCAAAGTGTCGTCAGTGCCAGACGACCGGCATGTCATCGAAGCCCCGGCCATGGTGTTTGACAGCCAGGAGGCCATGCTGGCCGCTTTTAAAACCGGTGCGGTAGAAACAGCTTGCCAAACCAATGGCGCCAACGGCATCGTGGTGGTGGTGCGCTGGCAAGGCCCGCAGGCCAACGGCATGCCCGAGCTGCACAAGCTCACCCCCCCACTGGCCGTGCTGCAAGGCAAGGGCTACCGCGTGGCCCTGGTTACCGATGGCCGCATGAGCGGTGCATCCGGCAAAGTACCAGCCGCCATCCACGTCAGCCCCGAGGCGCTGGCCGGCGGCCCCTTGGCCAAGCTGCGCGATGGCGACGTGGTGCGGCTAGACGCCCCCGCTGGCAGCTTGCAAGCCTTGGTCAGCGGCGCCGACTGGGCAGCCCGCCCACTGGCCACGATGACCACGGCGCACATGCAATCCAACAGCTTGGGCATGGGCCGCGAGCTATTTACCGCCATGCGCCGCAACGCGTTGGCGGCTGAGCAAGGGGCCTGCACATGGCTATGAAACGTATTTTTGCAGAGCTGCCCAGCGCCTTAACGGCATTGCAGGTGATGCGCGATGCGCCCGTTATTCCCGTCATCGTCCTAACCGATGTAGCCCACGCCGTGCCGCTGGCCCGCGCGCTGGTGGCGGGGGGTATCCGCATGCTGGAGGTCACGCTGCGCACGCCCGTGGCCTTGCAGTGCATTGAGCGCATCGCCAAAGAAGTGCCTGAGGCCGTGGTGGGCGCGGGCACGGTACGTAGCCCACAAGATGCGCAAGCCGCCGCTGCTGCGGGAGCGCGGTTTGCCGTTAGCCCGGGCTTTACGCCTACCGTGGGCAGTGCCTGCCGTGACGCGGGCTTGGCGCTGTTGCCGGGCGTCGCCACCGGCAGCGAGATCATGATGGCGCAAGAGGCTGGCTACACCCACCTGAAGTTTTTCCCCGCCATGCAGGCTGGTGGCCCGGCCATGCTCAAGGCCTGGAGCGGCCCGTTTTTTGACGTGCAGTTTTGCCCTACTGGTGGCGTGAACGAGGCGAATGCCAAAGAATTTTTGGCCCTGCCCAACGTGGTGTGTGTAGGCGGTTCGTGGCTTATGCCAGCAGATGTATTGGCTTTAGGTGACTGGGCGAGGGTAACGGCACTGGCGGCTGCTGCAACCACGCTGCAGGCGTAGTTTGTAATAGAAATAGGCCATTAGCCCAATAGAGCATAGCACAAGCAGCTATAAAAATAGTAGCGATCTGGGTTCGTCAGCCAAACCTAAGCCAGGCTACGCTGCGCCTTGAACCACCGTCTGGACGGCGGTAAAAAAATAAGCACCATGGCAGCGGTTTGCAAACCCAACTGCGCCAAACCCGTGACTTGCAGCATGGCGGGCAGGTTACGAAACGACTGCGGTACAAACAATGCCAAATACAGGGTTGCCAGTGAGCCAAGAACATACAACACCGCAAACAACCAGCGCGCCCAGCCACGCTGGGCGGAAATTTTGATGGCGATCAAAACCAATAAAGCTAAGGTCAGCAGGTTGTTGACCGTAAGGCTGGGGGTATTGGGCAAGCCCAGTACATTGGCCCACGACGCGAGCGTGAGCACGGCGACGATGGTCACGGAGAGCCATAAACAGACTATGGCCGCGCGCATGGAGGCGGGTGGCGGGTTGGAAGAGTCGTTGAGCACAGTTTTACCCGTCAAATAGGCTGTTAGCCCAATAGAGCATAGCACAGATTGCTATTACATTAATAGTATTTAAGGCATCAAGCCTTGCGTTCAATCAGCTCAATCTTGTAGCCATCGGGGTCGGTAACAAAGGCAATGACGGTGTTGCCGCCTTTGACCGGGCCGGGTTCGCGGGTGACGTTGCCGCCCTTGGCCTTGATGGTGGTGCAGGCGGCGTACACATCGGGTACACCCAGCGCGATATGGCCGTACGCGGTGCCCAGCTCGTAGCTGTCTACGCCGTAGTTGTAGGTCAGCTCAATCTCGGCGTGCTCGGGGTTGTTGCCGTAGCCTACAAAGGCCAGCGAGTATTTTTGCTCGGGCCGGTCGGTGGTGCGCAACAGCTGCATGCCCATGGCCTGGGTATAAAAGTCGATGGCGCGCTGCAGGTTACCTACGCGCAGCATGGTGTGGAGAAGTCGCATACACAATCCTTTAAAAATTTAGCGCGGCGGCATCTCAAACACCAGGCAGGTGGTGGTGGCGTGCGCATACAGTTTGCCGTCAGCACCCACAATCTTACCTTCGGCCGTGGCCAACTGCTTGCCGCAGTGGATAACGGTGCCTATAGCGCGCAGCGGCCCACTCTGGTGTGAGGCGGCGCGCACGATGTTGAGGCTCAGCTCTGCCGTGGTGTAGGCGCGGCCCACGGGCATCATGGTGTGCACGGCGCAGCCCACCGCGCTGTCCAGCAGCGTGGCGTACCAGCCACCGTGCACGCTGCCCAGCGGGTTGTAGTGCTTCAGCTGGGGCGTGCCCTGGAACATGGCGCGGCCCAGCGCCACCTCCATCATGGTGAAGTCCATGGTGTGGGCAATATGCGGGGAGGGCAGCTCGCCCGCCAGCATGGCCTGCATTTGCTCCAGGCCGGTTTTTGCCAGCAAACTGCTCGGGGCGGGCTATGCCTGGACCTACGCCGTTTTTCATCGCCGCCATCCTGGCTTCAAACTCGGCATTCCAAAGAGTCATGGTTTCTTGTGGGGTCATGGTTTGATCCTGTTTATTGTTGCATATACAATTATTGTACCTACAACTTTACGAGTGTGCACTATGAAAGCTTTTCAATGGACTGTGCGGGTGATGGCCATGATCCCGCTGGTGACGGGATTGATGGAGGTGTTTATGGGCCTTGGCTCGCTCAAAGCAATTGGTGCGCAACTGCCCGCCGAGGTATGGGTGGCGCCCAGCCTAGACAATAACTGGCGCTTTTTGGGTACCGTCTGGGCGGGCTATGCGGCGCTGGTGATTTATGCAGCAAGCGACCCGCTGCGTCACAGTACCTTGCTGCGTATTTTGCTGACCGTGTTGTTTTTGTCGGGCGTGGCGCGCGCTGCCAGCGTGCTGTTGACGGGTTGGCCGGTGCCGCCATTTATTGTGGCGATGGGTTTTGAGTTGCTGGTGATGCCGCTTATGTACCTGTGGCTAGGCCGCATCGAAAGCGCGACTTGGTAAGCGTATAGTGCATCGTCAAGCTATGGCAAATATCGCAAATATCCAACCCACAGAGCTACTATTTGGCCAGTGCAGCGCCTACAAAACGCGGCAGTTGGCCCGCAAGGTGAACGCGCACTACGACGCTTATATGGCCGAATGTGGCCTGAAGATGACGCAGTTTGCGCTGCTGGGGTTTGTGGGGCGTTTTGGCCCGCTCAAGCCGAACGAGCTGGCCCAGCACATGGCGCTGAGCACATCAACCTTGTCCCGGAATGTGCAGCCGCTGATTGCACAGGGTTGGTTGGTTATGGGCGAGGGTGTGGATGCGCGCAGCCGTTTACTGACCTTGACGCCAGCAGGGGTGCAGTTGTGCAAGCGCGCGTACAAGCGCTGGGCACAAGCGCAAGCCGCGCTTGGTGAGCTGGTGGGCAGCCAGCAACTGGCCAGTTTGCATGGGCTCATAGACATGGCATTGCAGAAAATCACTACCTGAGTTGCACAAAGCTACAGCGTAGTTCAGCGCCATGCGCCTACCGCCAGCGGTGATGATCTCGCCAGCGTGGATAAATGGACTCATAGATAAACGGGGGCAGATGAGATTAAATTGGCTGCCCGCTCAACGGCGATTGAATGGCGCTGCCCACCTCCAGTTTGAATCCCAGTACTGCATATTTCATAGCTGCTCGTGCCATATACCATTGGGCTGGGGTAACTTCTGTAGTCATAGTCTGAAAAAATCTATGTGAAATGTAGTACAGCGCAAAATTCGGGCGCTACAAATACGTTTGAACCTGCGCAGTTTTTCACGTGTGCTGCACTTTTGGCTTGAGAGCACCGGATACACGGGGTCTAATTGCACCATGTTTCAAAATGCCAACGATTTTGCGGTGTCTGGATCACTGGATTCTGTCAGCCCTGAAGCGCGGCTAATGTGGCTGCGCGTCACGCCGCAGCTGGATTTCACCACGGTGAAAATGCGTATCCTTGCAACGCGGCTAACCCAATTGTGCAGCGACAACCGTTCCAAAGCATTGGCTGTGCACAACTACGTGCGCTCGCTGCCCTTTGCCTGCGTGGCCGACTTTGCGCACACCAAGGCGTCGGACGTAGCACGCATGGGCTATGGCGACTACCACACCAAAGGCCTGCTGTTTGTCGGCCTGCTACGCGCACTGTCGCTGCCAGCGCGCATGCGATTTGTGGCCACCTCCTCGGCCTATTTAACCGGCCTGTTAGACACCACGCCTCCCAACATGGTGCATGCCTTGGGCGAAGTTTTTTTGGACACCCATTGGTACCAGACCGACACGTATGGGGTGGACGACGCCTTGTCGCGCGAGGCACGCAAGCTGCTGCGGATGGAGAACAAGTTGTCGGGTTACGGCCTGCACGCCATGGGCGATCAGCAGTGGGATGCGCAAAGCCATGCACATGCCCAATGCTCGCCTTCAGACCCTTCCAGCCTGCCGATGGTGGACTGGGGCGTGGCCCACGACCCAGCGCACTTCTACGCTGACCCAATACACGCGCATAGCTTGGTTGCACACCAGCGCGCGCTCGCCACGGTGAAAAAAATCAACAGCAAAGTGCAGCAGATTCGCCAGTCTGAATACACCTGGATGGGCAGCAAATTCCAGGACCTGTAAGACAGGTTTGGCTAGCTACACCGGTAGCTACACCGTGTAGTTCAGGGCCGTGCGGCCACCGTCTGCGGTGATGATCTCGCCCGTAAGGTAGCTGGACGCATCGCTGGCCAGATAGGCCACCACGTCGGCAATCTCCTCGGGCGTGCCCAAGCGGCGCATGGGGGTGCGGCTGAGAATGCGGGCCTTGGCCTCGTCGCTGGTTAGCACGGCTTTGGCGGCCAGCTCGGTGGCGATGGTGCCGGGCGCCACGGCGTTGACCCGTATGCCATGGTCGGCCAGCGACAACGCCATCACGCGGGTGAGCTGGTTAATGCCGCCCTTGCTCATGTTGTAGCTGGCAATGCTGGGGATAGCCATCACCGCGTTGACCGAGCTCATGTTGATGACGCTGCCGCTCCCGGCTTTGGCCATCACCCTTGATATCGCTTGGGCTACCAAAAAGGCGCCTTTCAGGTTCACGCGAATCACCGCGTCAAAGTCGTCCTCGGTCACGTCTAAAAACGGCGCGGCCTTGAAGATGCCCGCGTTGTTGACCAATACGTCAATGCGGCCGTGCTGGGCCACGGCGCGCTGCACCAGCGCGTTGACCTGCGCGCTGTCGCCTACGTCGCAGTGCACGTACAGTGCGCCCAGCGCGTTGGCCAGCGCTTGGCCGCGCGCGTCGTCTACGTCGGCCAGTACCACGTGCGCGCCCTCGCGGGCAAAACGGCGCGCACAGGCCTCGCCAATGCCCTGCGCACCGCCGGTAATAACGGTGACCTTGCCTTGCAAGCCAAATTGAACGGTGTTGGATGCCATTTAAGCCTCTAGCCCTTTAAAATAAAGCACAAACTGCTATTAAATATGCAGCGTTAAGATTCAAATAGACTGCCGCCAACGCTCACGTCCGGTTAAAAGACATTTGCGTATAAATGCTGTGCAGGCCGGCCCACGCCGCCTGCGTGCCCAGTGTGCGGGTTTCTATGCCGAGGTGGGCCAGCGCCAGGCTGTAGCGCTCGCACAGCGCCTGCGCGCCGACCACCACCACCTGGGTGCCAGGGTCTAGCTGCATGGACACCAGCTCTTCGCCAATCACCAAGCCCGACAGGTAGCTGGCAGCTTGGATTGGCTGAAGTTGGTTAAACAAGGATTTGACCCGTACGCTGAAGGCGGTGTTGAGCAAGCTCTCGCTGGTGGTGGCGTACTCAATGCCT
This sequence comes from Polaromonas sp., assembly GCA_043766985.1. GTDB lineage: Bacteria > Pseudomonadota > Gammaproteobacteria > Burkholderiales > Burkholderiaceae_C > JAAFIP01. The sequence continues at coordinate 3,758 of JAYUHM010000200.1, read as the reverse complement.
TGAATAAACGCGGTGTTATCCAGCGGCGGGTTGGCGCTGTGGGGCGCGCTGCCCGGTTGGGGCAGGCTTTTGGCCAGTATCGAGTGCTGCGCCAGCAGGGCGTAAAACTCGCCCGTCATAAAGGTGTTAAGGCCGGTAATGGCGCCACCCTCCAGGCTAACCCATTTGCTGTGCGTGCCGGGCAGCACCATCAGCGCGTCTTGCGTCTCCAGCACGGCGGCTGCGCCAAATACTTGGGTTTCTTCACCGCGCATCACGTCAAAGTACTCGCTGCGCACGCCGGGCACGATGGCCACGCGGTCTTTGACCGCCCAGCCCACCATCAGCGCCAAGTGGCCCGCGGTTGCCGGGCAGGGGCAGTAGGGCACCTCGGCCAAGCCGTCTTTGCTGCCCACCATGCCAGACAACAGGAAGAATCGGCCTCCAGCCGCGGTAAAGCGGGCACAAGTAGCTATTAAATAGTTAGCAAATTCGCCCTTTTTAAAGCTCAAAATACCCCGCGGCTCGGCCAATTCGTCCAATATCTCGCCATCCGGGGCGATCAACGCCGCCCGAAACGAGGAGGTGCCCCAATCGACGGCAATAAACGGAAGGGCGTTTAATGGACTCATACCCGCATTATGGCGTGCACCTTGCAGCCCGGGTGCTTCGCTATTTGCCCAACAACGGCTAAAATGGCCAGTTACCCTACCGAGAGCCGCCCAAAAGCCCGCATGAACGACCATTACGCAGCCCTTGGGCTTGGCAGCGATGCGACGCTGGCCGACATTAAAAAAGCGTTTCGCCAAAAGGCGTCGCTCTTGCACCCCGACAAGAACACCGCCGCCAATGCCGCCCAACTTTTTCGAGAAGTGCAGGAGGCCTACGAGGTACTGTCCGATGCCGAGCAACGCCAAGCCTACGACGATAACCGCCGCCGCAACCTGCTGGACAGCCCCATAGACGCCGCCCGCGAGATTTGGGCCAGTTACTTTGATCCCCTGACTATGAAAAACCCCGCCGCATGAGCCTCTCTTCCTATTTCCGGGAGCTGCGCTCGGCTTACCAAGCAGAAATTGACGACCTCACCTACGACTCGGAAGGCGGCAATGTGCTGCGCCAGCGCCTGGCCGCACAGCGCAAAGAGATTGCTTTTTTACTCAAAATGATGACGCTGAGCCCCGAGATGGTGGCGGTGGTGTTTCACCAGGCATTTACCTTCAAGCTGCCCGCTGTCATGGACCACCTGCTCACGCAAGAGTCGGACGAGTTTCCAGAATGGAGCGAGGTGGCGCAAGCGCTGCAACTGGCCCCGTGGGCGCAAGACCTGGCCCAGCGCGTGCTGAAAGAGCCAATGGGTGACTGGTTTATGACCGTGGCTGCGGCCTTGGAATACATGTACCACAAGGCCGACCCCGCCATGGCGGCCGAGCACGGTGCGGGCGACGAAGACGGGGACGACGAAAGCCGAGATGGCGACGGCGGCGACGATCGCTTTAGTGAGTTTGATGCCGATGACGACCGCAACAAAGAAACCGATGCCCGCGCCCGTGAAGACGCTGGCGCCGACTGGATGGTGGAGCAAGGCTTTGACCGCAAGGACTGACCCTTTGATAACGACACCCGTAAGGACACCCCGATGAACCACTTGGCACTCATAACCAAAACCCAAAGCCTGATCGCCGCTGGCGACATCGTCGGTGCCGAGCACGCCCTGGTGGCGCTGGCCGACACCGAGGGCGACCAAGCCCTGATGGTGGTGCTGGAGCAGTTGCCACCCAAAGACATATTGGCCGTCATCCGCGAGTACGACAACTCCAAAGAATCGGTCATCAACCTGCTGGTAACGCCGATGCAGTTTGCCCGCGCTGTGGTGATTGAAAAGCAGTACAAAGACCTGTCACGCACCCACCTGCGCGGCATGGTGAACTCCATCATCTTCCGCGAGGGCGCAGACCCGGTGGAGTTTTTAACCGCCATCGGCGACCTGGAAGGTGGCAGTGACGCCTTGGCCGACTATTTTTCAGAAAAGTGGAGCCGCATCGAAGCCTTTGCCCGCGCAGGCACCTTCGACCACATGGAAGACGATGGCGAGATGCTGAGCGAGACCGCCTTGCTGGCCTCGGCCTACGCCAAACCGCGCGTGGAGCAAGACGAAGTGTCTGACCAGGACTGGATGGAGCTGGCCTGGATACTGCGCTACCAGTGCCCCGACCTGTTCATTGAAATGCTGATGGTGCTGCGTGCCAAAGCCCGTGCGCACGATTTGGGCGTGGGTGACGAAGGTGAGTCTGAAGAGGACGACGGCAAGTTTGAAACCGGCGACACCGACCGCGGCAAGGCTACGCCCGCCGCGCGCGAGTCCGACGAAGAATCTGCCATCTAGGTGGCGCGCCTGCCTATGCCCAAGTCCTCGCCCTCTTTGCCCGCTGCCGCGCTGTCGGGTGTTTCGCTGTACGACGCGCGGCCATTTTTTGAAAAGGCCCTGGCGTTTGGCCTGCAAGGCGGCATCATTGACCAGGATACGCTAGATGCCATCCGCGTGGACGCCCCCAAAGGCATGGTGCAAATAGCGCGCTATTTTGGCAGCGAGTTTCTGCGCCCCGAGATTGAAAAAGCCAAAGACCGCATGGTGAATTTGGTAAGCCTGTACCTGGAGAGCAGCTGCAGCGGCGATTTGCAGCGGGCGGCGCAATCGCTGCAAGACCATTCGTTTTTGTCCCGCTCCAAAGGCGGCTCCGACATGCTTAAGGCCCTGATTGCCATGCCCACCAGCAGCCACTTTGGCATGAACGAGTTTGGCGGCTTTACGGATGCGCACATCCCCCAGCTTGCCAAGTGGGCGCTGCGCAGCCTGGCCGACTACCAGGCCGAGCTGGCCCAGCGCAGCCAAGTAGCCCAGGTGATCGACGCCGCCCTGTGGATGGCCGATGCCTTGTGCATGGAAGCGACCGACCTGCAAGAGGCTGGCAAAGATGCCGAAGCCGTTATCCGCACCGCGCTGTTGATGCACACCGCCAAGCGCACCAGAATGCCCGACTGGGTGGCCTTTGAAAAAACCATCGTGGCACTGCGCAGTAAAACCAAAGTGGCTAAAGTGGCTGGCCAGCCCGGCGGCGTAGCGCCAATGCTGGCCATCACGCTGCCCAAAAACCTGCCCGCCGAATACCAAGCGGTGGTGCAGGCCGTGCAGCAATCCATCGCAGTAGATGCTGGCAAAATTTTGGACCCCAGCCTGCCGGTCAGAAAACTGTTTGACCAGACGCCTGCCTTTATAGGCCGCTACTTTTGGATAGAGGATGCGCTGAGCGAGGTAGACCACTACGACCGCGAAAGCTCGGCAGCGTGGACCAAAGCCACCGGTGGCCATAACGACGACAGCTCATTGCTCACCTTGTTCTTGTGCATGGCAGCTGGTGCGCCGCTTAAAACCCTGCTCACCGAGAAATCGGCCACGGCCTTGATTCGCAAGATCCGCAAAACCGGCCTGCAACCGGAACTGGCCCGCCAGTACATTCAAGCCCACGCCCCTGAGCAGCACCAAAACGACTATGCCAAGCTGTGGGCCGACTTTATGCACGAGGCGCAACCCAAACTGCAAAGCGATTTTGATTACAACTTGCATGACGCTCTGGCCTTGCTGGTGCGAGATTGCAATGTTATTTAGAAGATTTTAGGCCGCTAGGAGTCTGGGCGGCAGAACGATTTAGCCGAGTCCAGTTCACTCCACAGGAGCTCCAAAATTGGCTAGGCGTTGATCAATGCAGTCGTTAACGGCT
>JAYUHM010000199.1:0-3976 GCA_043766985.1 Polaromonas sp. | reverse complement strand
CGCGCGCAGTAGCGCAGCAGTCGCTCCAGGCCAGCGCGGTCGTGCGCCTCGATGCGCACGCTGGTATCCACCGAGAACCCGCTGTGCCGGTAGGCCAGCATGTCTTTGGCCTCAAAGCTCTCCAGCAGGCCCCGGCCCACGAAGGCGCGCAGGATGCGCGTGCGCAAGGTGGCCTGCACTTGGGCCACGGCGGTCTCATCGATGCCGCTGGCCGGGTGGAAAATCACTTTGCTGGGTGCGGATTGATCGTCGGCCACAGCTTGGGTGTCGGTGTCAACGCCAGCATCAGCGCCGCCCGCCAATGCCTCAAACACCCCATCGACCACACCCACATGAAAATGCACATGCTCGTTCAGGCTGGAGCCAAAGCGGTGGATGAATGCGACAGCGCCGATGTGCAGGGCGGCCTTGTCCACATGCGCTGCATCCGGGCTGTGCGCCTGTAGGCTTTGCGTGATGACTCGCAAGAAAATGCGCAACACCATGTTGAGCACTGCTCCATCGCGCTGCATAAAGTAGCGTAGCCGCTTGGGAACAGACAGCACCCACTGGCGCACCGGCAGGCACGGAAAAACATGATCAGTCAGGTGCGCCGCCGTCTCCACCATGCGCCGCGTGTTGCACGAGGGGCAGACACCCCGGCCTTTGCAGGAGAAGGCCACAAAGTAGTCGTGCGCGCAGTCAGCGCAGCGGGCACGGGCAAAGCCGTGGGCGAAGATGCCGCATTCGAGGTATTTGCCAAACGCCTTGCGCACATAGGGCTTGGGGGTGCGCAAGGCGCCCTGCCCATCGAACTGGCCGGCACTGGCAAGGTCGAGCCAGGTCTCGTAGTGCTCGGCTACCGTTTGGTACAGCAGCGTGCGCTCAGGATGGCGCGGGTTGTAGAGCTTGGGTGGAGATACGGCAGGCATAAATACTGTGTAGATACTTCCCCCCCGCCTCTACCGCATAGTCACCCACCGCACTGCCCAAGTAGTTCAGCGCCGCGTCCTCGCCCCGGCGGTCGGCAATCACCAGGGTGCCTATGGCCTTGGCGGCGACGGTGGTCCAGTTGAGTTCGCCGGTGGCGGTGGTGTACTTGCCGCTGCTGCTGTTTTGCGCGGCTTGGGCCGCTTGTTCTGGTGTCGCGCCCTGGGCCCGTGCGTCGGCGGCATCTCTCTTTGATCCACTGTCAAACACCGCCGCCGTGGCCAGGCCCACCCAGTCCATGGCGTTGTCGCCGCGTCCGCGCAGCTTGTTCTCCAGCAGGGACAGGCCTGCTGTGAGGGTGCGGCTGTTGTTGGCCAGCGCTGTGCCAAACGCGCCCATCTGGCCCAGTGCGCCGGCCGAGACGGCAGCGCCCAGCAGCCCGGCCACGCTGGTGATCTTGCCGTCGTTGAGCAGCATCTGCTTGCCGCCCTCGATGGCCACTTGCTGGGCTACGTTGCCCCAGCTGAAGGCGTTGGCTCCTGCCGCCGGGGCCGCCAGGAAGGCGGCAGCGCCGGTGACGGCACCGGTGACAGCGGCCTTGCCGACCTGCTTCCAGCTAAAGCCATCTTGCAGCCCGGCGGCGATGGCCAGGCCTTGGGTGAGGATGTTGGCGGTGGCGTACACCGCTGCGCCAATGCCTGCGGCAGCGGCCACGGCGGCGACGCCAGTCAGCCCCACCGCACCCAAGGAGGTGGCCAGCGAGGCCCCTATCGCCAGCAGACCCGGGGTGGCGGCGCCGGCAATGGCCAGCGCCGCCCCGGCCGTAACAATCACCGCCACAATCATGATCACAATGATCAAGATCTGGATCAGCTTTTGGTACCACTTTTTCTTCTTGGCCACGGTGCGGATCTCGGGGCTGGTGCTGCCGATGATCTCGCTCTCGTTGTAGACCTTGAAGGTGTCTGCCGTGTTGGCGCTGTTGGCCACCTTGTTAGGGATGGCCAGGGTGGTGCCTTCGGCTAGGCGCTCGGTGCCGCTCAATCCGTTGGCATCGGCTATCAGGTACCAGTAGGCGGGCGAGCCAAAGTAGACCTGGGCGATGGACTGCAAGGTGTCGGCAGCGCGCACGGTGTGGCTTTGCAGGCTGCCCCCGGGCAGGCCGTCTACGCCGATCTGGCGCAGGCTGCGCAAGTCGTCCAGCTATTGGCGATTCACCGAGTAAATTAGCCTCTAGCTCAATGAAATATAGCGTGAGCAGCTATTATGTACATAGCAACCTGTAAGTAGGAAAAATGTTAACTACTGTGGCGATTAGCAGTGTAGTTGGCTGACAATCTCTGCTGCACAATCTAACATCCCATCCAGGAGACATTTGCATGAGCACCCCGTCTAAAAGCCCTGCGCTTGCTACGCCACAGCCGCATATTGAGCGCCATATACTGCTGCTGCGTAACCAGCGCGTGATGCTGGATGCGGAGCTGGCAACGCTGTATGGGGTGGAAACCAAGGTGCTGGTACAAGCCGTCAAACGAAATTTGGAGCGTTTTCCGGCGGATTTCATGTTTCAGTTGGATGCCGAGGAGTTTGCCAACTTGAGGTCACAGTTTGTGACCTCAAGTTCTGGCTATGGCGGCAGGCGCTATGCGCCGTATGCTTTTACCGAGCAGGGAGTGGCCATGCTGTCGTCAGTTTTAAGCAGTCCGCGCGCCATTGCTATCAATATCGAAATCATGCGGGCCTTTGTGCAGGTGCGCGCCATGTCCGCTACCCACGCTGACCTGGCCAAGCAGCTCGCTACGCTGCAGGACAAGACCGAGTCACTGGCCATGTCGCACGAGACCTTCAGCCGCAATACCAGGGCACAACTGCGCCAGGTTTTTGACACGCTGCGTGAGTTGATGACACCCCCAGAGCCGCCCAAAAGGCCGATTGGGTTTATCGCGCCGGACGACAAGCCTAAACCAGCATCCAAGGATGCAAAAGGTGCCAAGAGCGCGCGTAAACGCTAGCGCGGTGAATGCACCTTGTAAAGGTATTTGCGTTCCAGATCAGGCTGAAATGGAAAATGGGTGGCCCTCATGGCCGCTTAGCTCTATCACTTTACTCCTTACTTTTGCGAAATTGTTACAAACGACAATCCAGTCATAGTCGGCACATACTCTACGCACACCGAATACTGGCCGCGTGTATAGATATCCCTATCCATCGTTTTGCCAAGTAAAGGATCTTCCGTAGCGACCATCGTCTTTTCCGGCATACCAAGCAGCGTTCGCACGGCATCGCGACCCATAGTGAAACCGAGGCCGAAGGGCATAAGACCACTGTATTGAGAATATCCATGATGACCTTCACTATACATATGAACAGCCATTACTTGATCGTCATCAGATAAAACAAACGAAAGCCCTACAGTTGGTAGCTCCAGATAGCTGCGACCGTCTTGCTTCGGAGGGATAGCATGATCGCCGAGACCGTAGAACTGAAGTAGCCCTTGTTTCCCGATTCCTAGTAACGTTTCAACTGATTTCATTTATAGAGTCCTGCCTTTACGTTTGCGTCGTGCAATGCCTTCGCTGCATTTTGTATAGCTTGTGGAGAATAACCATTATCCAATAATCGTTGGGTATATGCTGACAGATCTCTTTCTGCTGCAGCTCGTAGGTTGATTGAATCGTTTGCAATCTGAGCAGGTTTATTGCGGCCACCAAAAGTTTCCGATAGTTCTAGATGAAGGGCCGTATCAACGACCAATGCATTCGTATTGTTGCGCAGTTGAGTGACCTCAAACGGATCCAATGGACGACCGAGTTGCTGTTCCTTAGACGCTCGCACTGCGGCAAACGACGGAATATGGTCTGGCGTAAGTCCATCCCCGATACTCCTCGCAGCGGCATTGCCATACGTTTCCACATCTAATACGCGAACTGAACTAGAGTATGACCTAGGTGGGCCAACAAATGCCGGATCCGCTAGGAGTCTGGGCGGCAGAACGATTTAGCCGAGTCCAGTTCACTCCACAGGAGCTCCAAAATTGGCTAGGCGTTGATCAATGCAGTCGTTAACG
>JAYUHM010000198.1:0-3986 GCA_043766985.1 Polaromonas sp. | reverse complement strand
GTAGGCGATGTAGCTTGCAGTCATCTATCTATAACGCTCTACCCTCACCGCTGGTGGACTCGGTTGTGCTGGCTTCTGCCGCCCAGACTCCTAGCAGGCACAAATTGGAAAGTTCGATGCTTCGCCGTTAGTGATGTAACAATGGCTCTTTGGATTTCCGCCAGTGCGGGCCTGAACGTACTGCGTGCTTCACCAAAAATCCACCAACGATCTTGCAGAGCTGGGCGTGCGTTTTGATCGCGCTCAGGTTTAATACGGTCGTAAATCCATTGATAAACAGCGGGTAGCTGTGAACGGAGTTCTAGTTCTGTGAGACCAAACAAATCAATTGCAAACAATGAGCGAGGCTCTTGCACTACATCACGTCCGGTCAAAAGCGGACGAATGCGCGCGCGTGGTGTTGTAAACGCTGGATCTAGCTCGCGGGCTTGTTGCTCGTCAACTACAAAGCCCTTGCCAGTGAGTTGATAACCAACGCAGCTCATACGATCATTAGACTGTAGTGCTGGAGCTGATGCTACGTCAGTGCCAACAGTTAAACCGGGTGAAATTAACCCGAGAGTCTCAATAAATTGAACTGCAACTTCACCGAACTCAGCTGGTGTTTCTTTAATGACTGCACACAATAGACCATCATGTTTACCAGCTTGCGCTACAGTGAGTGCGACCCTGACCGCAGCCCCATCGCTGCTATCCACCCAAGGATGGTCGGGCACTGCATAAATCAAGCTCAATTTTTTAGGCAAGTAGTTCTCTAAGACAACGCGATTGAACGACTGACGCAAGCTGTTGGTGGTAATCAGTCCAAAGCGCTTTGCCTTCCCTGTGCTTACCAGTTTGGCCGCTTTATCCCACCAGTACATGACAAAGTCTGCATTTTCTGGGACATCAGGATGCACTTTTCTCAATGCTTGCAAGTAGCCCTCGCCAAGCGCTTTACGAATAGTCCGAGCGCCCAAATACGGAGGATTGCCAATGATGTAATCAACTAGAGGCCACTTAGTCTGCTTGGGTCGAACGTAGTTCCACTGCGGAACCATGGCGTTATCGTCGGGCACATCCTCACCCGTAGCAGGGTGTTTTTTGAAGCTAACGTTGTCCCAACGCATGATGGGTTTGCCGTCCGCGTCGTAGGCCAAGTCCATCTCGTCCCAGGCCAGCACGGCATCGCGGTTTTCGATGTTGCCAAAATCATGCACCACCGGCTCGGCCACGGCTTTGTTGCCACGGGTGCGGATGTGCCATTGCAAGTAGCCTATCCACAGCACCAGCTCGGCCAGCGCGGCAGCGCGCTCGTTTAGCTCGATGCCCAGTAGCTGGCGGGGGCTGACGGTTTCGCCTTCCAGGCCTAGCGTGCCTTGCTTTTCGCCCAGCGCTTCTAGCTGGTTGATGACCTCGCCCTCCAGGCGCTTAAGGTGCTCTAGCGTGACGTATAAAAAGTTGCCGCTGCCGCAGGCGGGGTCTAGCACGCGCAGGGTGCATAGCTGGTGCAAAAACTGTTTGATCTGCTCGCGGGCCTCTTGCATTTTGCTGTCTTGCGCTTTGCCTGATAGCTCAGCTGCCTCGCTGGCCAGCACCAGCGCAGCGGCCTGTGCTAGCTGCCACTGCTGGCGCAGGGGCTCTACCACCGTGGGCAGCACCAGGCGCTCTACGTAGGCGCGGGGGGTGTAGTGCGCGCCCAGGGCGTGGCGCTCGTCCACGTGCAGGGCGCGCTCTAGCAGGGTGCCAAAAATGGCGGGCTCCACCTCGCGCCAGTTGCTGCGGGCGGCTTTGGCCAGGCGCTTGACTTGGTCTGCATTGAGCAGCAGGGAGTAGCCGTCTGCCGTGGGCTGCTTGAACAGCTTGCCGTTGAACTTGAGCACCTGGGTGGCCAGCGCTGCGCTAAAGCCGCCGCTGTCCATGTCTGCCCACAGGGCTTGCAGCATGCGTTGCAGAGTGGCGGGCTCTTTGCCATGGGCCTCCAGCAGCCCGGCAAAGCTGCCTTTGGGCAGCAGCTCCACGTCTTCGGCAAACATGCTGAACAGGCAGCGGGTGAGAAAGGCGGCCACGTGGTCGGCGCGGTGGCCCGACTGCTCTAGCGACTTGGCCAGGCTGGCTAACTGCTCGGACACCTCACGCGTCACGCGGGCGCTGGCGCGGCTGGGGTCTAGCGCCAGCGGGTCTAGCCATATCTGCGCCAGGCGGGCGCGGATGGCCTCGTCGTGCAGATCGGCTAGCGTGATGCGGTGGTGGCGCGGGTCGGGGAAGGGGGTGTAGGTGGCGCCGCTCTGGGTGAAGTCGGCGTAGATTTCCAGCACGTGGCCGATGTCGGCTACTACCAAGAAGGGCGGGCGGCCTTGCTGCACCTCTGTAGCGGGCAGGGCGCGGGCGTAGTTCTCGGCCTGGGCGCGGGCGGCCAGCAGGGCGATGTCAAAGCGCTTGCCTGCTACGGGGGTGTTGCGCAGTTTTTTGGATTCCCAGACGAAGGCGCTGCGGCGGTAGCAGTCAATACGGCCCGGGCTGGTGCTGCCGTCGCCGTGCTGGAAGGTGATGGGGCGCTCGAACATGTAGTCTTGCTCTTGGCTGGGCAAGGGCGTGGGCACTTGCAAGAGTGCGCACAGGTCGAGGATGAAGGTTTGGGAGCTGGACAGCTCGCTGGCGGCGGTAAGCTGCACGCCCTGCCAGCGGCTGATAAAGCTGGTCACTTGGGCTGCGGTGGCGCTGTGGCCTTGCGTTTTTGTGTGATCGGTGGTGTCGCCCATGGCGAAATCATACCGGGTAAACAGGTGATTATGGAGATTCGTATCGCTATATTATTAGTAGCTTCTCCCGCGATATTCTATTGGGCTAGGGGTCGGTTTGTATTATAAAACAGGGTTTGCGTCCATGTTACCTGCCAAACCCGCTGGCGAGTGGTCTACAACCTGTATGAAGGGTGTAACGAAGCACAATTTCAGCATCACGTTTCCTTTGCCGCGTTGTTTGGTGAACTGTGGCTCGGAACGAAAAAACCGCCCTAGGGCAGTTTTTTCAATAAAAGCAAGCTGACGTAAATCAAGCCATGGCCGTGTACCGTGATGCTGCCATGGGCCAGAATGCCAAGAGCGTATTGTGCATGTACTGCGCGAGGGTTTTGCCAGCCCGGCCTGCGCACAGGGTTGACAGCAGTTTGGCCTACTTGGCAAGCGCAGCGTTATGCAACGCTTGCCTCGGTTTACTGCTTGGCACCTTCAACCAGACGGCGACCAAGTGACACCACATACGGCGCGGCGCGGGCGGCGAGCATCGGGTCGGCAGAGGCCTCTACACCCTTAGGTAAAACCATCGGGTTGTAGTTGATGGTCACGCAGGGACCTGTAGCATCGGCTGACACAGACTTGACCGTCAAACGACCGACCGAGACCTTTTTGCGATCGTCTGGCAGCGGTGTCACTGCGCTGTCGATCTTGTCGCCTGGCTGCGCCAACTGCACCACGAAGTCAAAGGCCACTGCGCCGCCAGCCACGCGCTGGCGCAAGTCATCAAACAAAAACTCGGCACCTTTGGCCTTGGCTTCATCGTCGCTCAGGCCTTGCGTACCGCCGACGGGCTCGAACACCCACTTGCCGAACTGTTTCTTGCCTGCCACGTCGGTGAAACCGAAGGCATGCACTCCCCAGTAGTTGACTTTGGCGAAGCTGGCTGGCACGCTCTGGCTGGCGAAGTACTTACCCTGCAGCAAGACCTCCGGATTAGCGTCTGCAAATGCTTTGACCTTGTCCGGATCGACCTTTTTCGTTGTTTCATCAGGCGTCAGGGACACAAGCCGCCCCAGCAGCTGCTGGGGCGTGGCTGCGCCGAAGATCGGGGAAGAGATGTTGCCCATTTGCCAAGTCTCACTATCTGGCAGATCAAATTGCAGCGACATATTGCGCTGGCTCTTGGCGTTGTCCGGTGCCTTGGGGTTGCCGCCACCCATCGAGAAGCGGGCTACTACGGGCACCGGTTTGCCGCTGAAGGCGGATGAC
>JAYUHM010000197.1:0-4013 GCA_043766985.1 Polaromonas sp. | reverse complement strand
GCCTACCGGCGCATTTACCGCCTGGAGCGCGTCTGCCGCATGCAGCTGATCGCCATGGCGGCTGCCACGGGCACCGGCCAGCAACTCGCCGTGCTCAGCCAGGAAGTGGTTGACCGCGTGCAGATGCCTAACCCGCATGACAGCCACCCGCGTGAGGAGCGAGAGCGCCTGTTCTTTGACGCGATGATGCGGGTGCTGGACCGGGAGCTGCCTGGGTATCGGGATTGAGGACAAACACTGCGTCGCCGTTTACTCTACGGTTACACTTTTTGCCAAGTTACGCGGCTTATCGACATCCGTCCCCCTTGCACACGCCGTGTGGTACGCCAGCAATTGCAGCGGCACCACATGCAAGATGGGCGAGAGGGCGCCGTAGTGCTCTGGCATGCGGATGACATGCAATCCTTCGGCGTTTTCTATTTTGGTATCGGCATCGGCCAGCACATACAGCACACCGCCGCGGGCGCGTACTTCTTGCATATTGCTTTTGAGTTTTTCCAGCAGGGCGTCGTTGGGGGCGACGGTCACTACCGGCATTTCGCTGGTGACCAAGGCCAGGGGGCCGTGTTTTAGCTCACCGGCGGCATAGGCTTCGGCGTGGATGTAGGTTACCTCTTTGAGCTTGAGCGCGCCTTCCAGGGCGATGGGGTAGTGCAGGCCGCGGCCCAGGAAGAGGGCGTTTTCGCATTGGGCAAAGTCATCAGCCCAGGCGATGATTTGCGGCTCTAGCGCCAGCACGCTTTGCAGCGCCACCGGCAGGTGGCGCATCTGCGCCAAATAGCTGGCTTCTTGCGCGTCGCTCAAACGGCCTTTGGTTTGCGCCAAGGCCAAGGTCAGCAAAAACAAGCCTGCCAATTGGGTGGTGAAGGCTTTGGTGGATGCGACGCCAATCTCCACACCCGCGCGCGTGACGTAAGCGTGTTTGCATTCGCGCACCATGGCACTGGTGGCTACGTTGCAGATGGTTAGCGTGTGCTCCATGCCCAAGCTGCGGGCGTGCTTGAGGGCGGCCAGGGTGTCGGCGGTTTCGCCAGACTGGGTGATGGTGACGACCAAGGTGTTGGGATTGGGCACGCTGTCGCGGTAGCGGTATTCGCTGGCAATCTCTACCTGGCAGGGGATTTTGGCAATCGACTCCAGCCAGTACTTGGCCACGCTGCCGCTGTAGTAGCTGGTGCCGCAGGCCAATAGCAGCACGTTGTCGATGGCTTTGAAGGTGCTGTAGGCGCCCTCACCGGGCTTGTTGTGGGGCACATCGAACAGCTCGGGCGTGATGCCCACTACGCCTTCCAGCGTGTCGCCAATGGCGCGTGGTTGCTCAAAAATTTCTTTTTGCATGTAGTGGCGGTAGGGGCCCAGCTCAGCCGCGCCGCTGTAGGCTTGTACGGTTTTGACTTCGCGCTCTACGTGCTGGCCGCTAGCATCTTCTATCCAGTATTTACCCAGTTGCATGTCCACCACGTCGCCTTCTGCCAGGTAGACGATTTGGTTGGTCACGCCGGCCAAGGCCATCGCGTCGCTGGCCAAGAAGTTTTCGTCGGCTTGTGCGCTGCCCGTGGCTTTTGCGCCTACGCCCAGAATCAATGGCGAACCAGCGCGTGCACCGATCACGCGGTGGGGTTCGTCTTTATGGAACACGCCCAGTGCGTAGGCTCCGTGCAGGTGCTTGAGCGAAGCTTTCACAGCCTCAAAAATATCGCCATCGTAGAGCGAGTCGACCAAATGGGCGATCACTTCGGTGTCGGTTTGGCTGACAAACACGTAGCCCTTGGCCTGCAGGTCTTTGCGCAGTTGCTCGTGGTTCTCAATGATGCCGTTGTGTACCAAGGCAACCTTGCCTGGTTTGTCACCTGCTTCGCCCGCGCCGTGGCTAAAGTGTGGGTGCGCATTGTGCACCGCAGGCGCGCCGTGGGTGGCCCAGCGGGTGTGCGCTATGCCGGTGTGGCCTTCAAAGGCCTGGCCTGCGGCCTTGTCGGCCGCTATCTGCGCCTCTAGCTCTGCCACGCGTGCAGTGGTGCGGGCCCGTTTAAGCCCGCCCGCGTGCACGGCCACGCCGCAGGAGTCATAGCCTCGGTATTCCAGGCGCTGCAGGCCTTGGACCAAAATAGGGACGATATTGCGGGAAGAAACCGCGCCGACGATGCCACACATAATGCACTCCTTTGAATGGGATGGGGCTATCGTATGCCGCGATGAAAATAATATCTGATTAAAAATGCCACAAATACGGAATTAAATTTCATTAAAATTATGAAATATATAAATATTTCATAAAATATACGTAAATGGAATTAAATAATAAATCTGTAGATCTGGATGCGATTGACTTGCGCATTCTGGATTTGCTGCAAACCGACGCCCGCATCAGCAACCAAGACCTGGCTGGGCGCGTGCACGTCTCGCCGCCTACCTGCCTGCGGCGTGTCAAGCGGCTGACCGGCCTGGGGGTGATCGAGCGGCATATCGCTATCCTCAGCCCCGACAAGCTCAAGGCCAGCGTGGGCCACGGCCTGACCGCGATTGTGGAAGTCACGCTGACGCAGCAAAACGCCGAGGTGCTGCAGGCGTTTGAGGCGCGCATTACGCCCGAGCCCGAGGTACAGCAGTGCTACCGCGTGAGCCCCGGGCCAGACTTTGTACTGGTGGTGCACGTGCGCGACATGGGGGCCTACCACGCGCTGGTACAACGGGTGTTTACAGGCGATGCGCAGGTGCGCAATGTGAAGGCCTACTTCAGCGTGCTGCGCAGCAAGTTTGAACCTAAATTACACATGAAATAGACCATAAGCCCAATAGAATATAGCACAAGCTGCTATTAAAATTATATTAACTAAGCATATGCAAGCCACCCCATTCAGCCGTCCACACGCCATCTTGCTACTGTTGGCGCTGGGGGTGTGCTTTGGCGCCAACCACGTGGCGGCGCGCGTGGCGTTTGACAACGGCGTGGGCATTACCACGGCTATTTTGATGCGCTCGGGGTTGACCGCGCTGGTACTGCTGGCCGTGGTGGCGTGGCAGCGTGTGGCCATGCCGGCGGTGCGCCCGCGCCTGGGCTGGGTGCTGCTGGTGGGCGGCCTGGTAGCGCTGCAAAGCCTGTGTTTGTACTCTGCCGTGGCCCGCGTGCCCGTGGCGCTGGCGCTGTTGGTGTTTAACACCATGCCAGTGGTGTACGCCCTGCTGTCGTGGCTGCTGGGCGGCAAGCGGCCTAGCGGCAAATCGCTGCTGTGCATGGGGCTGATTTTGCTGGGCCTGGCGCTGGCCTTGGACGTGGTGGCGCGGCTGCAAGCGCCCGGCGCTGGGCTAGCAGTGCCCGTGGGCGCGCAGGTGGCTGCATCCGGCGGGTTTGCTTTGGGGGTGAGCTTTGCCTTTGCAGCGGCCGTGCTGATGGGTTTTGCCCTGTGGATTGCCGAAAACCGCCTGCCTACCGTGCCCGGCGTGCTGCGCAGCCTGTGGACCATGTCTTTGGTGTTTATCTGCATGCTGGCGGCAGGCTTTAGCGGCAGCGGCCTGCTACCCGGCGGCATGGCCTGGCCGCACAACGCACCGGGCTGGTGGGGGCTGGCGGGGCTGGTGGTGTGCTACGGCACGGCGTTTTCGCTGTGGTTTATCTGGATGCCGCGCCTGGACATGGCGCGTAACGCCAGCGCCATGAACATAGAGCCCGTAGCCGTGATTTTGCTGGCCTGGGTTTTCTTGGGGCAAAGCCTGTCCGTCACCCAATTAGCCGGGGCACTGGTGGTGGTGACCGGTATTGTGCTGCTGGCACGCTTGCCTAAAACCTGAGTTGGCCAAGCCTGCCGCTGACCTTATGCTGTTGACTTATTGATCTTTCCCCAGCTGATCAGGCTCTATTTCCCGTGTGTTCTGAGCGTGGCTTCTCTTGCCATTGTTTTGTATGGGAGCAGGCCGACGGTGCATTCAGCTTCTTTTACGGGAGCTGGTCGGCGGTGCATTCAGCTACGCGGCTGTCCCCCGTGTTGGCCTAAGCCCACGACTCCTCCTTGATGCCG
>JAYUHM010000196.1:0-4019 GCA_043766985.1 Polaromonas sp. | reverse complement strand
TCGCGGCATTGCTGCTTGGTGTTGCAAAAGGCCAGGGTGGTCTCGGGCCTGAAGTGGGCCAGCAGTTGGCCCACGGCCAGCAGGCGCTCGCTGCTTTTGACCTCGTACCAGCGCTGCTCGATTTGGTTGCCTGCGTGTTGCAGCTCGACCTTGACCGTCAGCGGGTCGCGCATAAACTGTTTGCTGAGTTTGGCAATTTCTTCGGGGTAGGTGGCAGAGAACAGCAGCGTTTGGCGCTCTTTGGGACACTGCTTGGCCACCACGGTAATGTCGTCGACAAAGCCCATGTCGAGCATGCGGTCGGCTTCGTCTAGCACCAGGGTGTTGAGCGCGTCGAGTTTGAGGCTGCCGCGCTCCAGCAGGTCCATGATGCGGCCGGGGGTGCCTACCACGATGTGTGCGCCTTGCTCCAGGCTGGCGGTTTGGCCGCGCAGTGGCACACCACCGCACAGGGTGACGACCTTGATATTTTGCTCAGCGCGGGCCAGGCGGCGGATCTCGGTGGATACCTGGTCGGCCAGCTCGCGGGTGGGGCAGAGCACCATGGCTTGCACGGCGAAGCGTCTGGTGTTCAAGTTGGCCAGCAAAGTTAACGCAAAGGCAGCGGTTTTTCCGCTGCCGGTTTTGGCTTGGGCAATGATGTCTTTGCCCGCCAGCGCTGCCGGTAGGCTGGCCGCCTGGATGGGGGTCATGGCCAGGTAGCCGAGCTGGGTGAGGTTGGCTAACTGCGCAGGGGGCAGGGGCAGCTGGTCGAAGCGGGCCTCGGTAGTGGAAACCGGGACGCTTTGATGCGTGGACATGGGGGTGGACGATGGGGAGTGTGGGGTACGGGTCATGTAGGCATTATCCGTGGCTGGGCGGTGTGGGCGGGTTTGGCAGGCCAAACGGAAGGCCAGCGAACTGCCTGTAACTGTGTTTACCCCCCTATTTAGTATGTAAAACAGGCTTAAGCCCAATAGACCAGGTCACAAAGAGCTATTTTTTTTATAGCGTACCGCTTACCTCAATACCTGCTTGCACGCCACCGTTTTGGCGAGTAAAGTCAGGCTCCCCTTGTTGTAACCCCTTTTTTGGAGACGAGCCATGATCAAAGTCAGCGTGATGTACCCCAACGGCCCAGACAAGCATTTTGACTACGTCTACTACTGCGACTCGCACATGCCGATGGTAAAAAGCAAGATGGGCGCTCACCTCAAGTCCTACACCGTGGACAAAGGGCTGGCCGGTGGAACGCCCGGCGCACCCGCTACCTACGCGTGCACGGGCACCTTGTTTTGCGACTCAGTAGAGGCGTTTCAGGCTGGGTTTGGCCCGCATACAGCGCCCATCATGGCGGATATTCCCAACTACACCAACATTTCGCCCATCATCCAGATCAGCGAAATCATGGTGGGGTAAACCACACGGCGAGGCTAATTTGGTGACAATGGGGCTAAATGAGGGAGCCCCACATGCCGCATGCACTAGAGACGCCAGAACCCAACGAAGCCGCGTTGATTGCCGAGATGACCGACATTTTGCAGCGCAAGATGGAGCGCGACTACGCCAAAGGCGCCACCAAGCGCGACGCGCACCCCAAGGCGCTGGGCGTGCTGCGCGGCACCTTCAGCGTGGAGCCTAACCTGCCCCCGGAGCTGAAAGTAGGGGTGTTTAAAAACGCCCTCAGCCACGCCTGCTGGGTGCGCGTGTCCAACGCCAGTGACACACCGCAGTCGGACGCTATCCCAGACTTTCGCGGTTTTGCCATCAAGCTGATGGCGCCCACCAGTGGCGGCAAAGAAGCTGAGGCCCCCATAGGCCAGGACTTTGTGCTGATGAACTTTCCCACCATGCCGCTGGGCACCGTGCGCCTGTTTCGCGATGCAGTGTATTTTTCCATCGAAAACTCGCCTCTTTTGCTGGCGCTGAAGATGGTGCTCACGGGTCACGCCGGGGCGCTGAAGGCTTTGAAGCACGGCCGCACCAACCCCAGCTCGCCGCTAGACCTGCGCTACTGGAGCACCACGCCTTACCTGTGGGGCGACAGCGCAGCCGTCAAATACACTTTAATTCCCAAGTCGGCCCATCGCAGCGCGCTGCCTGCGACCTTGGGCGAGAACTACCTGAGCGAGGCGATGCAGACGCATTTGACCAGCCACCCCGCCAGCTTTGACTTTTGCGTGCAACTGCGCAAAGGCAACATGCCCATTGAAAACGCCGGTAAAGAGTGGGCCGAGACGGCGTCTCCGTTTGTGAAAGTAGCCACCTTGCTTTTTGACAAACAGCAGTTTTTAGCTAACCCAGAGCGCGATGCTCTGGCCGAAGCGCTGTCTTTCTCGCCGGGCCATGCCCTGCCCGAGCATGCCCCGCTGGGCGGCATTAACCGGGCGCGGGTGGCGGTTTACACGGCGCTGTCCGAGTTTAGGCACCAGCGCGACGGGCGAAAAAACATCGCTTGAGGGCCTGGCTTGGGGTTTCCCCGCCCAGACGCTAGTTGTTTACCTCTAGAAACCACCCTTTTCAGGAAAAGGACATAGATTTGCTGCAAAATAGCACGATCGTTCTTTTTTATTGATTCTGACTATGCGTATTGCGCCACTACCTGCCAAAGCTGCCGAGCTGCCCAAGCGTGAAGCTGCGGGTGCGGGCCGGGCGTCGGAAAAGAGCCAGCCAAAGGGCCAGCAAAAAGGGCAGCAGACCAAAGCCGCCATTGTGGACGCAGCGCTGGGGCTGGCCACACAGATTGGCCTGGAAGGCCTGAGTATAGGCGCGCTGGCCGAGGTGACACAGATGAGCAAGTCGGGTGTATTTGCCCACTTTGGCTCCCGCGAGGAACTGCAAATATCGGTGGTGCGTGAATACCATACGCGCTTTGAAGACGAAGTGTTCTACCCTGCCCTGCAAGCCGAGCGCGGCCTGCCCCGTGTGCGTGCGCTGTTTGGCAACTGGATGCAACGCACCTCGGTAGAGATTGACTCGGGCTGCATTTACATCAGCGGCGCGGTAGAGTTTGACGACCGCCCCGGCCCCGTGCGTGACGCGATTGCCTCGTCCGTTAAAACCTGGCTGGCCGCCATGCACCGCGCTGTTACGGCGGCGCAGGAGGTGGGCCACCTGGACACCACTGCCAACGCACAGCAGATTTTGTTTGAAATTCACGGCCTGATATTGGCGCTGCACTATGAGGCACGCTTTTTAAAGACCCCCGGCTCCATGGAGCGTGCGATCCAGGGTTTTGAGAACATTTTGCAACGTTATGGGGCACAAGCCCAGCAGAATATAGCACAAGCCGCTACAAATATTGTAGCAATATCAAAACCCAAGCTTAAACCATCACCCAAACTTTGATCTAAAGGGAACCACCATGCCAACCTATACCCCACCGCTACGCGACATGCAGTTTGTGATGCATGAAGTGCTGAAAGTCGCTGACGACTTCAAGGCCATCCCCAAGTACGCTGACGCTGATGTGGACACCATCAACGCGGTACTGGAAGAAGCCGGCAAGTTTGCTGCCGAGGTCACTTTTCCGCTCAACATCAGTGGCGACGAAGAAGGCTGCACACTGGACAAAGTAACCCACGCTGTCACCACCCCCAAGGGGTTTAAAGAAGCCTACGCCAAGTACGTAGAAGGCGGCTGGCCCGCCCTGAGCGGCGACCCCGCCTATGGCGGCCAGGGCCTGCCACTGGTAGTGAACCAGTGCTTTTACGAAATGCTCAACAGCGCCAACCAGGCCTGGACCATGTACCCTGGCCTCACGCACGGCGCACATGCCGCGCTGCACGCGCACGGCACCGAAGAGCAAAAAAATACCTACCTGCGCAAGATGACCACCGGCGAGTGGACCGGCACCATGTGCCTGACCGAGCCGCATTGCGGCACCGACCTGGGGCTGCTGCGCAGCAAGGCGGCGCCGCAGGGCGACGGCACCTATCGCATCAGCGGCGAGAAGATTTTCATCTCCGCCGGCGAGCACGACCTGACGCAGAACATCGTTCACCTGGTGCTGGCGCGGCTTCCGGATGCGCCGCAGGGCA
>JAYUHM010000195.1:0-56207 GCA_043766985.1 Polaromonas sp. | reverse complement strand
GGCATCACCATCCAGGAGCTGATCGACGAGCATTGCGGTGGCATGCTGGATGGGCAAAAGTTTTATGCCTACCTGCCCGGCGGCGCATCCGGCGGCATTTTGCCCGCCACGATGAACACCATTCCGCTGGACTTTGACACCTTGCAGCCCTACGGTTGCTTCATTGGCTCTGCAGCCGTCATCGTGCTGTCCGACAAAGACACCGCATCAGACGCCGCCCGCAACATGATGCGCTTTTTCCACCATGAGTCGTGTGGGCAGTGCACACCGTGCCGTGTAGGTACAGCGAAGGCCGCGCACATCATGGACCAGCCGAAATGGGACTTGCCACTGCTGGCCGACCTGTCTTTGGTGATGCGTGATGCATCCATCTGCGGCCTGGGCCAGGCAGCACCCAACCCGGTCGATTGCGTCGTTAAATACTTCCCTCAGGAGCTTGCATGAACGCAGTAACCCGACAAGAACAAATGGCGCTGGACGTGCCCTTGGTGAACTTTAGCCTGAATGGCCGCGAAGTCACTGGCCGCGCTACCGACACCATCTTGCAAATCGCCAAGCAAGAAGGCATAGACATTCCGCACCTTTGCTACAAAGAAGGGCTGGAGGCCGTGGGCAATTGCCGCGCCTGCATGGTCGAGATCAATGGCGAACGGGTATTGGTACCATCGTGCTGCCGCGCCCCCACAGCGGGTATGAAAGTCGTGACCGACAGCGAACGCGCTATAGCGTCGCAAAAACTGGTGCTGGAACTCTTGCTCTCGGACATGCCCGAGAGAGAGTACACCCGCAATAACGAAGTAGACCAGTGGGCCGAAAAAATTGGCGTAGGCAAACCACGCTTTGAGGCACGCAAGCAGCCTAGACAAGACCTGAGCCACCCCGCCATCGCCGTCAATCTGGATGCCTGCATCCAGTGCACCCGCTGCCTGCGCGCCTGCCGCGACGAGCAGGTGAACGATGTGATCGGTTTGGCCTTCCGTGGCGACCAGGCGAAGATTGTGTTCGACATGGACGACTCCATGGGTAGCTCCACCTGCGTGGCCTGCGGCGAATGCGTGCAGGCCTGCCCCACCGGCGCGCTCATGCCCGCACGCGAGGCCGCGCTCACCGTGCCCGACAAGCAGGTCGAATCCGTCTGCCCGTACTGCGGCGTGGGGTGCCAGCTCACCTACAACGTCAAAGACGACAAAATCTTGTTTGTCGAAGGCCGCGACGGCCCGGCCAACCACGGCCGCTTGTGCGTCAAAGGCCGCTATGGTTTCGACTATGCGCACCACCCACACCGCTTGACCAAACCTTTGATTCGCCGTGCCGATGCGCCGAAAAAAGGTGACTTTGTGATGGATCCCAATAACGTGCTGGACATCTTCCGCGAAGCCACTTGGGAAGAAGCTCTGGCCTTGGCGGGCGGCAAGTTCAAAGATCTGCGCGACAAGCACGGCAAAAAATCATTGGCAGGCTTTGGCTCGGCCAAGGGTAGCAACGAAGAGGCGTATTTGTTCCAAAAGCTGGTGCGCACCGGCTTTGGCAGCAACAACGTGGACCACTGCACCCGCCTGTGCCACGCATCGTCCGTCGTCGCACTGCTGGAAGGCATCGGCTCGGGCGCAGTGTCTAACCCGGTGATGGACGTGGTCAAGGCCGAGGTGATTGTCATCATCGGTGCCAACCCCACGGTCAACCACCCCGTTGCCGCCACCTGGATTAAAAACGCCGTACAAAACGGCTCCAAGCTCGTGGTGCTCGATCCGCGCCGCTCCGACCTGGCACGCATGGCGCACCGCTTCTTGCAGTTCAAGCCCGACACCGACGTGGCCCTACTAAACGCCATGATGAACGTCATCGTCACTGAAAATTTGGTGGACAAAGACTTCATCGCCAGCCGCACCGAGGGCTACGACGCACTGCGTAAAAACGTCGAAGCCTACACGCCCGAGCTGATGGCCCCCATCTGCGGTATCGATGCCGAGACCGTTCGCTATGTGGCGCGTTTGTACGCCACCTCCAAAGCCTCCATGATCCTGTGGGGCATGGGCGTGAGCCAGCACGTACACGGCACCGACAACGCGCGCTGCTTGATTGCCCTGTCGCTGATGACCGGCCAGATCGGCCGCCCCGGCACGGGCTTGCACCCTCTGCGCGGCCAGAACAACGTGCAAGGTGCGTCGGACGCGGGCCTGATCCCCATGATGTACCCCGACTACCAGCGCGTCACCAACCCAGAGGTGATGGCCACGTTTGAAAAAGCCTGGAGCGTGCCCGCTGGCTCGCTGGACGACCAGCCCGGCCTGACGGTGGTAGAGGTGATGGAAGCTATTCTTGCAGGCAGCGTCAAAGGCCTGTACGTGATGGGCGAAAACCCCGCCATGTCCGACCCCGATGCGAACCACGCCCGCGACGCGCTGGCCGCGCTAGACCACTTGGTGGTGCAAGACATCTTCTTGACCGAAACCTGCTATTTGGCCGACGTGATTTTGCCCGCCAGCGCCTTCCCCGAAAAAGACGGCAGCTTTACCAACACCGACCGCCTGGTGCAAATGGGACGCAAAGCCATCAACCCACCGGGCGATGCCAAGCAAGACCTTTGGATCATCCAAGAGATTGCCAAGCGCGTAGGCTTGAACTGGCAGTACAGGCATGTGAGCGAAGTGTTTGACGAAATGCGCCACACCATGCCCAGCATTGGCGGCATCACCTGGGACAGGCTGGACCGCGAGCACGCCGTCACCTACCCCTGCATGGTCGAGGGCGACCCCGGCCAATCCGTGGTATTCGTAGACGACTTCCCGCGTGAAGGTGGCCGCGCCAAGTTTGTGCCCGCCGACATCATCCCCGCCAACGAGCGGCCCGACACCGAGTACCCCCTGGTGCTCATCACCGGCCGCCAGCTAGAGCACTGGCACACCGGCAGCATGACCCGCCGCGCCACCGTGCTGGACGCGATTGAGCCCGACCCAACCGCCTTGATCCACCCGCTGGACCTAGCCGCCATGGGTGCGCAGCCCGGCGACGTGGTGACGATTGCATCGCGCCGTGGCGAGGTGTCGCTGTACGCCCGTGCCGACGACGGCACGCCGCGCGGCGCGGTGTTTGTGCCCTTCTGCTACTACGAGGCCGCCATCAACAAGCTGACCAATGCGGCGCTGGACCCGTTTGCCAAGATTCCGGAGTTCAAATACTGCGCGATTCAAGTGACATTGGGCGGCAAGGCTCCGGAGCAAACCAGCTACGGTGGTGGGCAGGTGCTGGAGCGCTTGGCGGCTTAACGTGCCTCGCGGGCTGTTTTATGCTAATCTACGCCTATGAACGCAGTCCTAGACCCCATCGTCTCTGAATTTGACACTACAGAACAAGCCGCCAGCTATGACCGTTGGCTACTTGCTAAAGTGCAAAAAGCCCGAGAGACCACCAAGCCCTTGATCCCACATGATCAAGTCATGGCAGAGGCGCGTGCATTGATTGAGTCAAAAAGAACAAAGCATGTTGTTGGTTGAATGGACAGACGAGGCAAAGTTAGACCTCCTGGAAATACTTGACTTCATCAGCGAACGCAACGAAATTGCCGCATTTGACCTGCACAGCCGCATCGACAGAGCCGTTGAACACCTCTGTGATCACCCCTACCTGTACAAGCCCAGCCTGAAGATACCGGGCGTACGTGAGTTGGTAGCACATCCCAATTACATTGTTTACTACCAAGTCAGTAGCAAGGTTGAAATACTTTCGGTGGTGCATGCGCGCAGGCAGTACCCGCTATAACGCCATGATTGCCAAAATGCTGGTCGCTTCAAAGCGCCAGAGCAGAGCAATTACGGTGATGGGTAGCGTCTTATGTAACTGACAACGTGACCTGTTGCATCTGGGTGTAGCTAATGGTTATATGGGTGCAACCATTATTCAAAAGATTATCATCGATACCAGCGTGCTGGTGTCAGCCATACGCTCGCGCAACGGGGCAAGTTTTGAGCTGGTGTCAATGTTGCCGCATTCGCAGATCCAAATATGTTTGTCGGTCGCGCTCTTTACCGAGTGGCAGGCTGTCCTCACCAGCCCAGAGCACTTGCCGACAGGTGCCACCAAGGACGATGCGCTAGGCTTCATGCGCTATTTGGCATCCATTGCCCATTTGCAGGATGTGTATTTTTTGTGGCGACCATTTTTGCGTGACCCAGACGACGATATGGTGTTGGAATGTGCCGTGGCCTCGGGTGCCACTAGCATCATTACGCATAATACTAAAGATTTTGCACGCAGCCCGTCGCTGGGCGTAGTAGCCATGACACCCGGACAATTTTTGCAGCAGTTAAAGGAGAAACCACTATGACCGCACTGGCCATCCGCTTGCCTAACTCTGTGCACGAGAGCATTAAGCAGTTCGCTAAAAAAGACGGCATATCCGTGAACCAGTTTATTGCCAGCGCAGCGTCTGAAAAGATGGCCTCTTTCCTCACGCTGGACTATCTGCGCCGCGAGGCTGCATTGGGTAAACGCGAAGATTTTGAGCGGCTGCTGCGCATGGTGCCGGATGTGCCTGCGAAGGAGTAGGTAGTGCCATGGCCCAAGCTGCAGGGTGCTACAGCACTTAAACAAGTGCATAGGCTATGGACCAGAATCACTCGACCTCAACCGCTTGGTGAAATGGGTGGAGTCTGATACATTGCGCACGGAATAAGAGAAATACTATGAAAATAATAGCTGCTTACGCTCTATTGACAAGGGCTATCATGGGTTTATTGCCTAAAATTTCTGTTGCGAGTGATTTTGAACCGTCAGTTATTCGCGTGGATTTCAAAATGGGATATGCGAGACCTGTTGCCTGTGTAAATAATCCAAGATCTGCGGGTGCATGCTTTGTTGCTGGCACTCTTGTGCATACGGACAAAGGGCTAGTACCTATTGAGAAACTGCGTGTTGGCGACAAAGTGTTGGCGCAACCTGAAATGAAAGGGGAACAGGCCTATAAGCGTGTGGTCAATACGTTTGAATTCGAGGATAAAGATGTATACCTGCTGATATTTGGGACGCAAGATAAAGTAGATCAAATAGTTGCTACGGGTAACCATCCGTTTTGGGTGAAAGACCGGGGGTGGCTGCAACTGTGCGATATCTCGCCGGGAGAGGAGTTTGAGCTACCTGATGGCACATTCGCCAGCGCATACTGCGTTGAGCGAATATATCAAACCGAAAAAACTGATATCGGTTGGGTGTTGGGTAAGTACATTCGATATAACGATTTCCGAGGCGATCTTGTTGACTTGCGCGATGGGCGAATAGCTTTTGGTGAAGAGCACGTGCCTCTTGAACTGGTTGACTCGGCCGGTCACTTGATAAATTTCAAGACTCGCGTTTACAACATTGAAGTAGAGGACTTTCACACATATTATGTGGGCCAGCTAGGGGCATGGGTGCGTGGGTTCATAAGGGTCTGAGGCCATGAGGGTATATGGGTCACCTCGTACAACGGCTCCATCGAGAGCCATGTCCGTCACATCATTTGCTTCATATTCCATAGCTGCTTGCGCATGCTTCTAGGGGCCTGTAGCCGCTTATTAACTCACGTACGCAGCTACGTAGCACTACTTGGTCAGCAAGCGCTGCAATAGCTGCATCAAAGTCCCCGGCATGGTGATGTGCGGATTGTGGCTAGCCTCCAGCTCGGCATACTGCCAACCCGCCTCGGTCTGGGCACGCTGCGCAAACTGGCGGAACACATCGCCGGGGCCGGGAATCTTGCAATAGATATAGGCGCGGGGCAGGGTGTCGATGGCTCCTGTGAGTGCGATGGCTTGCTCAAAGGTTTTGAGCGGCTGCATCACCCGTCTGGGCGTGGCCCAGGCCAAGTCTTCGGCGCTGGTATCTGCGGGCATGGGGTTGGCCGGAACGCGCCAGCCCTCGCCATGTTGCTGCACGGCTGCCAGCACGCGGCTGCGGTTGTCTTCGGTTTGCAGGCTGAGTAAGGATTGCCCATGGCGTGGCGCAAACGCATCCAGGTACACCACCTGCGCCATACGCTCCGGCGCACGGTCTGCTACGCCCGTGGCCACCATACCGCCGTAGCTGTGGCCCAGCAAAATCACGTCGCTCAGGTCTTCGTAATGCAGCAGGTTCAGCACATCGGTGATGTGGGTGTTCAGGTCAATGCCCGGGTGGGCCAGGTGGGCGCGCTCGCCCAGGCCGGTGTAGCTGGGCGTGAATAGCGTGTGTCCTGCTTCGCGCATCAGTGGGCGCATTTTTTTCCAGGCCCAGCCTGAACTCCAGGCACCGTGCGCGACGACAAATGTGGACATAGGGTCTCCAGCTTAGTGGGGTTCAGTATTTAACTGCGTGTTGGCTATCAACGAAGTATATTTGCTATTGTTTAAGTAGCTTCTCGTGCTATATTCTACTGGGCTGCAGCCCTAAATGGTACAAAACTAACCGTGAAAACCCTTGTAGAACATGTATGCAGCCAGCAGGTACAGCACGCAGGCAAAGATGCGTTTGAGGCGTTTGATGTTCATGGAATGCGCTACTTTGGCACCCAGCGGGGCGGTCAACACACTGGCCATGGCTATCACCAGCAGCGCGGGCAGCCAGATGTAGCCTAGCGCGCCCACAGGCAGGCCTGGCAAACCCCAACCGCTGATGACGTAGCCCACGGCGTTGGCCAACGCAATCGGAAAGCCCAGTGCTGCCGAGGTAGCTACGGCGCTATGAATCGCCACATTGCACGCCGTCATTAAGGGCACGCTTATAAAGGCCCCGCCAGCGCCCACCAGGCCCGACATAAAGCCGATAAAACCGCCTGCGGCCACCTTGGCTGCACCCGTGGGCATTTGCCGCGTGGGTGGCGGCTTGCCTTTGTCTAAAAACATTTGCGTGGCCGAGAAGCTGACAAACAGACCAAAGAAAATCGCCAACCACGCCCCCTTGAGTAGCGAAAAGACGCCCAGACTGGCAATGGCCGAACCCAGCACAATGCCGGGGGCTAGGCCTTTGACAATGTCCCAGCGCACCGCGCCGCGCTTGTGATGAGCACGCACGCTGGAGATCGAGGTAAACACAATCGCGGCCATGGAGGTGGCGATCGCCATTTTTACGCTCAGGTCGGGGGAGACGCCGCGTGCCGACATGATGAGGGTAATAAAGGGCACCATGATCATGCCACCGCCAATACCCAAGAGACCCGCTAAAAAGCCGCTCGTCATGCCCATTAAAAGTAGTTCTATGATCAGCAGGGGTTCTAGCGTCATGGCTTGGATTCTTATAGTTGTGATGCCGCAGACTGGCGCAACCGAGGCTGACGCCGAACAAATCTACGCGGGCGTGAAGCAAATCTACGCCAGCATAGAGCAAATAGGGTGTCTGCGGCTGAGTGGCCAGACCGGCATCCTGAACCATGGTTCAGGTGGGAAAGGGCAGCCCCACATTGGGTTCGTCTAACGCGAGACGATCACGCCTGTGGTGCAATGTTCCTAACCCTTGCTCTAAGAGCATTGGTACAAGGAATATAAAGCCCAGCGACGGCCGCAGACAGTTTTATTCTACGCCTTATCGCCCGTGTGTACAGAGAAAAATCACGATTCGCTATGAAGAAGCGCGAGAAAAATCAACGGGCTAAAGCAATTGGCCGTCGTTGCCCAAGGCCTGGTCCAACTTGGCGATCAAAGCCGCCAAACGCGGATCCGAATCCAGAGCCGCATTGTCGTTGATTGACGCCAAAGTAGCCGAGCTGGGGGGTGCAGGCACTACGGGGCGGTCAGTCTCAAATGCCAAGTTCAGCGCCGCCAGCACGGCAATACGGTCGCGCGCTTTCACCTTGCCGGCATCGCGAATTTTGCACATCGCCGTATCCACTTTTTCAACCGCCGTAAGTAGTTGCTGCTCGCCTCCGGTAGGCGCGCCCAGCAGGTAGCTTTGGCCCATGATTTGGACTTCAAGTTGTTTCATGGTCATGGCTGGCACCGGTGGGCTAAGGTTGTTCAGGCAGCTTCGGGATGGCCCGCGCCCTGCTGCACGGCCTCGGGCAGACGCTCAAGCAATGCATCTACGCGCGAACGCGCTGCCGACAAGCGCGATTTAAGAGAGTCACGCTCATGGCTGAGCGCCTGCACCTCGGCTGAGAGCAGGGCGTTGGTACGCGTAAGCTCTTCGTAGCGCACCAAGAGGCGCTCGACGCGCTCGGTGATTTGCTCAATGTGTGAAGAATCTGCCATAGGTGAAGTGTGCAAGTACTTGATTCTAGGAGAAATTTTTGCCATTGCGCAATAGGGCTGCCCGCAGTTGTCAGTATTTATAAGGGCAAGACGGCTAAAATCGGTATTGTTGGTGCTCGCGGTGTGGTTCACACGCTGCAGTTCAACGGGAAGCTGGGGGGTTCGGTCTGTAACGATCTGCCTAACCAGCGCTGCCCCCGCAACGGTAAGTGGACGGTACGCTTTTGGTGTCTTGCATCAAAAGCCCACCCGCTTTCATCTACACCACTGAAACCCTCGGGTTTTGGGAAGGTGATGAAGGTCGCTCCATCAGCCCGGATACCGGCCAACACGGCGGCTGTGCGTCTTTTTTTTGAGCGTGCAGCCTATTCGCCCACACCAGCGGGGAAGTTGGTACCGGGCATTTGTTCGTGTTTTACTCATAATGAAAAATCTATCAACGACTTTGCGTCTATCTGCGCTGGCGTGCGCCTGCGCTTGTGCCTGTGCTGTTAATGCACAAACTACGCCTCAACTTAAAGAGGTGGTGATTACAGCAAGTCGCAACCCCCAGCTGTTAACAGAGGCATTGCCACACACTACGGTTCTCAATGCTGTTGACATAGAGAATAGCCAAAGCAGCGACTTGACCACCTTACTGCAAAAAGAAGCTGGTTTTCAGTTCACGCAAAATGGCGGACGTGGTACATCGGCTACTGCATATTTACGCGGTGCAGCCTCAGTGCAAGTTCTAGTTTTGGTAGACGGCATACCTATTAATAAACAAGATGCCAGTGGCGGTTCAAGTCTGGAGCATTTGATGCTCGATCAGATAGAACGGGTAGAAGTAGTGCGGGGCAATGTCTCAGCTATTTACGGCTCTGGCGCTATTGGCGGTGTACTGCAAATTTTTACCAAAAAAGCTGGCGGTAAGCCACACGCCAGCTTGACGATTGAAGTGGGTTCACGCGGCAGCTCCAAGCTTGGTGCTGCAGTGCAAGCTGGTTTTGGGGTTGATAACGCGACTAAGTTATCTGTAGGCTTGTCTACCAATAAAACCCGTGGTTTTAGCGCGTTAGATACCAGCATCGCTTCTAACGCTACTGCCAACCCAGACGATGACGGCTATACCAACCACAACTGGTCGCTAGCACTGTCGCATGATTTGGCCAAAGGCCATACCGTGGGATTAAGCACTACGCACAGCGATGGGCGTGGAAATTTTGACAGCGCGTTTGATGCACCTATCGATATTCATAAAAGCCGCAATTTAGTGGATGCCACTACGTTTTATACCCAAAACCGCATTACCGCTGACTGGCTCAGCAAGTTAACGTGGTCTGAAAGCCGGGATCGCAATGCCAATGACTACCAAACGGCGTTTCCTGTTCAAGATGAATACATATCGAAAAATCGTCTGCTTAATTGGACCAATACGATAGCTTTGGGGGCAGATTGGTTGGCTACAGCAGGCATCGAGCAGCAGCGCCAAGGCGTTAACGTAGACGATGGTTATGGTGGTTTATATGCCAAAGACCGACGTGTGAGTGCGTTGTTTGCTGGCGTGCAAGGTCAATTGGGTAGCCATTCGCTGCAGCTCAACGTGCGCCGTGATAACGCCCAAGGGTTGGAAAGCCAAACCACTGGCTATTTAGGCTACGGTTATGCAGTGACACCCGACTGGAAGCTGATTGCTACTACCTCCACTGCATTCAACATCCCCCCGCTGGGATATCTCTATGCGCCATCTTTCGGTAATCCAAATTTGAAACCCGAAAAAGCCCGTTCACAAGAACTTGGAGTTCAATACAGTGCAGGTACACATGTACTGCGAGCAACAGTGTTCAGCACACATAGCCGTGATCAGTTTGAATATGACTTCGCAAGCTCACAGTTTCAAAACATCAGCCGTAGCAAAAACAATGGCCTAGAGGTTAGCTACAACGGGCAAGTGGGTAAAACTGAGTTGCGATCGAGTCTGACTTTGCAAAATCCAGTGGATGAGGCAACTGGCGATACGTTGCGCCGCCGCGCCAAGTCGCTGGCATCACTATCGCTCAGTCATCCTATTGGGCCTTGGACGCTGGGCTCTGGACTGACCCACAGCGGTGTGCGCCAAGACGGTACAAATACTTTGGGTGCCTATACATTGCTAGATATCTCAGCACGCTACCAAATTACTAAGGAGCTCAAGGCATTTGGTCGCATTGAAAACTTAATCAATGTCAGGTACCAAACTGCCTATGGCTACAACCAAGCACCTAGAGGTGTTTTTGTTGGCCTGAATTGGCAACCTGGTTTTTAAGTTGAAGAGTGCGTGATGCTGCTTCAATGCTAATGAACACCACCGTGCGATGCCCTGCCATTTTGGTCGCTGCCCCTGCCTCAGGGCAGGGTAAAACCACGGTGGCTGCGGCGTTGGCGCGACTGCATTCGCGCGCAGGTAAACGCGTGCGTGTGTTCAAGTGCGGGCCTGATTTTTTAGACCCGCACTGGCTGGCGTTAGCCAGCGGCGAGCCGGTGTACCAGCTGGACTTATGGATGACGGGAGAGGCAGATTGCCAGACACGGCTGCATGACGCTGCAAGCCAGGCGGACCTCATCATCATTGAAGGAGTGATGGGCTTGTTTGACGGGCAGCCAAGTGCGGCGGATTTGGCGCAGCGTTTTGGCCTGCCTGTGCTGGCAGTGATCGATGCGTCTGCCATGGCGGGTACTTTTGGTGCGCTCGCGTTTGGGCTGCAACACTACCGGGCTGGTTTGCCTTGGGCTGGGGTGCTGGCCAACCGCGTAGCGGGCGCGGGCCATGCGCAGATGCTGGCCGACGCTGTTGACGCGCAGCATTGGCTGGGGGCACTGCTGCTTAACCCCGCGCTAGAGCTGCCAGAACGGCACTTGGGCCTGACGGTGGCGTCGGAGGTCGGTGATGCGATGCAGCGGCTTGACGCAGCCGCTGATGCGCTAGCCGCTACACCGCTAGGCCAGATGGATATGGTTGCATTCTCGCGCTGGGAGGTAGCCTTTGCGCCACCTGCTTTGCACAATGAGTCGCCACATTTACAGCCGCTGGCGTTGGCTGGTAAAACGGTGGCCGTGGCGCGCGATGCTGCTTTTTGTTTTGTATACGAGGCGAATTTAGACACGCTGCGTGCATTAGGTGCAAAGATCGTGTTTTGTTCTCCCTTGGCAGATGAGGCCTTGCCTGTGTGTCATGCGCTGTGGTTACCCGGCGGGTATCCCGAGCTGCATGCAGTGCAGCTATCGGCGAACGCAACTTTTCGAGACAGCGTGGCTACCCACGTGGCCGCAGGGCGATCTATATGGGCAGAGTGTGGCGGCATGATGACCTTGGTTGACAAAATTGTTACCGTTGATGGCGTAGTGCACTCCATGTGGGGACTGCTACCCGGCACTGTGACCATGCAAAAACGCTTGGTAGCTATTGGCCCGCAGCAGGTAACCATTGGGCCGCAAACCTTGCGCGGGCATACCTTTCACTACTCCACTTGCGCAACGGCCCTGGTGCCGGTGGCGCGCACTGCCCGGCCAGACGCGCAGCCTGCTCAGGATGCGGGCGAGGCGCTGTATGCGCACGGCAGTATCCGCGCGACCTATTTTCACGCCTGGTTTGCATCTAGCCCGCTGGCTACGGCTGCTTTGTTGGGAGCTGCACTATGAACGACTGGCGTGATGTCAACCCTGCAACGACGCCAGGCCCGCAGCGCATTGTTTGCCTGACTGAAGAAACCACCGAGTGGCTTTACCTGCTGGGCCAAGAGGCGCGCATTGTTGGCATATCGGGCTATACCGTGCGGCCACGGCGGGCGCGGGAAGAAAAGCCGAAGGTCAGCGCTTTTTTGAGTGCCAAAATTGACAAAATTTTAGAGCTAGCGCCTGATTGTGTATTTGGTTTTTCAGATTTGCAGGCCGACATTGCCAGCCAGTTGATCAAGCACGGCGTACAGGTTACCGTGTTTAACCAACGCAGTGTGACTGAGATATTTTCGATGATGCACCAAGTGGCCAGCATGGTAGGCTGCACTGCGCGTGGGCAAGAGCTGGCAGCGGGATTGCGCGATCAACTGCTGGCTATTGAAGCTGTAGCGGCCAAGCTGCCGCGCAGACCTAAGGTGTTTTTTGAGGAGAGGGACGAACCGAACATGAGCGCTATCCGCTGGGTGTCCGAGCTGATTGGCATGGCGGGCGGAGACGACTGCTTTGCCGAACTGGCCACGCAGCCATTGGGGAAAAATCGCATCATTGCAGACCCATTGGAGATCGTGCGGCGCAACCCCGATATCATCATTGGTTCGTGGTGTGGAAAAAAATTCAGACCTGAGAAAGTAGCTGCACGGCCTGGTTGGGAAGCCGTGGGTGCAGTGAAAAACGCGCAGTTGTTTGAAATCAAGTCGCCCGATATTTTGCAGCCCGGGCCGGCCGCGCTGACCGACGGGGTGGCGCAGTTGCACCAAATCATCATGGCGTGGAGCGAAAGGCATGGCTGAACCAATTTCCATTGCAAGTAGCGAGCTTATTCTCGGCGGCCAAAGAAGTGGCAAGTCTGCGCGCGCCGAGCGGCTGGCCGCACAGTGGTTGGCGCAGTCACCGGCGCACAAAGCGGTGTTATTGGCGACGGGCCAGGCCTACGACGACGAGATGCGTGCGCGCATCGCCCGCCATCAATCCGATAGGGCCCTGCGTGTGCCAGCCATGCGCACGGTAGAAGAATCCCGCCACTTGGCAGAGGCGCTGGCGGCGCACAGTGCGCCGCATACACTGGTGATGGTGGACTGCCTTACGCTATGGCTTACCAACCTGCTAATGCCCTACGTGCCGTCAGAAATCGCGCAAGAGGGTGTTTTAGACCAAAGTACCGCCTTAAATACGTCTCTAGCGCAACAGAACATAGCACAAGTAGCTCTCTTTTTGAGAGCAATTCAAATGGCAAAAGGTCCTGTTGTCATCGTCTCTAACGAGATTGGTTTGGGCGTTATTCCGATGGGACGCGATGTACGTGCGTATGTCGACGCGCTGGGGCGGCTCAACCAGGACACAGCGCAGGTGTGCCAGCGCGTGACGTTGATGGCGGCGGGTTTACCGCTGACCTTGAAAGGTGCCGCATGACACAACGCGCGATACGAATGGGCTTATCAGCCGTTTGGCTGCTGCTGGCCTGGCACTTGCCTGTGCAGGCCTTGCAGGTAGTGGACGACCGCCAGATCACCGTCACGTTTGCGCAAAGTCCGC
Source organism: Polaromonas sp. (assembly GCA_043766985.1). Classification (GTDB taxonomy): domain Bacteria; phylum Pseudomonadota; class Gammaproteobacteria; order Burkholderiales; family Burkholderiaceae_C; genus JAAFIP01. The sequence goes on along the minus strand of JAYUHM010000195.1, from coordinate 42,786 downwards.
TGCGCATTGTTAGCCTGCTGCCCTCACTGACTGAGAGCGTGTGTGCGCTGGGCCAGTGCCAGCGCCTGGTGGGGGTAGACCGCTATTCCAACTACCCGGCCTCGGTGAAACAGTTACCGCAAGTGGGCGGTGGCTTGGACCCGAACATCGAAGCCATCGTGGCGCTGCGCCCCGATGTCGTGTTGATGGCGGTGTCCTCGCGCTCGCACGAGCGTTTGACGGCGCTGGGTATCAAGGTGATTACGCTAGAGCCCAAGACACATGCCGATGTCAGGCGCGTGCTGGGCAAGGTGGGGCAGTTGCTGGGTATTCCAGCCGAGCAGGGCGCGCAGCAGGTGTGGCGCGTGATAGATGCGGGGGTGGCGGCGGCGGCGCAGTCCCTGCCTGCTTCGGTAAAAAACACTAGGGTGTATTTTGAGGTCAACAGCGCGCCATTTGCAGCGGGCGAATCGTCTTTCATCGGCGAGACGCTTAGCCGCTTGGGAGTGCGCAACGTTGTGCCAAGGGAGCTTGGGCCGTTTCCCAAACTCAACCCCGAGTTTGTGGTGCGTGCCAATCCCGATGTGATCATGGTGGGGGATCGCAACTACGTAGGTATGACCGACCGGCCCGGTTGGGGCGCGATGCAGGCCATCCGTGCGCAGCGGGTATGCGTTTTCAAGCCAGAAGACTCCGATGTGCTGGTGCGCCCTGGCCCGCGTATGGCCGAGGCCGCGCGCATCATGGCGCAGTGCTTGGTGGATAAACTGCCCGCCAGCACAGGGCCTGCAGCGCGTAAAACCAGCAGCACACTGCATGTCCACTAAACAGTCCTTTGTTGCTGCATGGCAGTGGCCGCGTGGTAGCTGGTTTGCAGCCAGCCTGCTGCTAGCCAGTGTCTTGCTGCTGGTATTGGGCGCGGGTGTGGGCAGCGCCGGTTTTGACAGGTTGTGGCGCACGCTGGACGACCCTTTGTCTAGCCAAATCGTCTGGCAGATTCGCCTGCCGCGCACTTTAGGGGCTCTGTTGGCGGGTGCCTTGCTTGGCTTGGCCGGGGCGGTGGCCCAGGGCTTGTTTCGCAACCCATTGGCCGATCCGTATTTACTGGGTAGCGCCTCAGGTGCCTCAGTAGGCGTAGCGCTGGCGCTGGCTTTGATGGGGGTGAGCCCTATGACGCTGCAATGGATGGCGCGGCTCGGTTTGACCGGGGCTGCGTTCGCTGGTGCTGCCCTGGCAGTGATGTTGACTTTGCTGTTGGCCAAAGGCGTGGGGCACACGCTGCGGCTGCTACTGGCCGGGGTGGTAGTGGGTGTGGTGCTGGGCGCGCTCACGTCCTTGATCACATTGGCATCGCCCGATATTTTGCAGGCCATGCAGGCATTTATGCTGGGCTCTACAGGTTTTGTGGGCTGGGCGGCTTGCGGCATCATGGGCGCTGCGCTGTTGGCTTGCCTGTCGGTGGCGGTGGTTTTGAGCCGTGTGCTGGATGGTTTGAGTTTGGGCGAAGCCACCGCGCAAAGCCTGGGGCTACAGTTGCCGCCACTGCGCGCAGCCTTGGTGGTCGTGTTGGCCTTGGCCACTGGCACAGCGGTCGCACAAACTGGTCTGATTGCGTTTGTGGGCTTGGCCGCGCCGCATGTGGTGCGCGCAGCAGTGAAAGTACGCTCTGCCGCGCTGCTGTTTTTGTCGGCACTGATGGGCAGCGTATTGCTCGGCACTGCCGACCTGTTGGCCCGATGGCTGATGGCACCGCAAGAGCTGCCTGTGGGGGTGCTGACAGCTATCTTGGGCGGTGGTTATTTGCTGTGGCTCATGCACCGTGGGCAGGCATTGGGGCAGCGCACAAGTGATGGAAAAATGCTATGAAAAAAATAGCTGTTCACGCATCGAATATATCGGCTAAGCTTGTAAACACCTTGGTATTGCGTGGTGTGAATGCCCAATTGGAGGCCGGGCAGTGGACAGCCATCGTCGGTCCCAACGGAGCTGGCAAGTCCACATTGCTGAAGGTGCTGGCGGGCTTGCTGCCGTATGCCGGCGAGGTGCGGTTGCTGGGGCAAGACCTGGCGCACCTGTCTGCCCGCACGCGGGCGCAGCGGCTGGCATGGCTAGGCCAAAACGAAGGTGGCGCAGACGATCTAACCGCATACGATGTCGCCATGCTGGGGCGCTTGCCACACCAGGGCTGGCTGGCCGCGCCCAGTGCGGCCGACCATACTGCGGTAGAGCACGCTTTGAGGATGACGCAGGCTTGGGACTGGCGCGCACGCGCGCTGGGAAGCTTGTCAGGTGGCGAGCGCCAGCGCGTGCTGCTGGCGCGGCTGCTGGCTGTGCAGGCTGATGTGCTGCTGATGGACGAGCCTTTGGCCAACCTGGACCCACCACACCAAACTGACTGGTTGCACACCGTGCGCAGCCTGGTAGCCCAAGGCAAAACCGTGGTCAGCGTACTGCACGAGATATCTGTGGCCTTGCAGGCCGACAGCATGCTTATCATGGCGCAAGGCCAGGTGCTGCACCACGGTGCCTGCGTGCACGTCACTACGCACCGCGCCCTGGAGACCGTGTTTGACAAGCGTATTGACGTGCAAAAGGTGGGCTCCATGTATGTTGCCCTACCTAAAATGAACTGAAAGAAAAATCGATGCAAATAGAAACACCCCCTGTTCACAAACCCTATGACAAACCCGAGGGCGAGAGGCGTGGCTTGGTGATAGTCAATACCGGCGATGGCAAAGGCAAAAGCACGGCTGCTTTTGGTTTGGCATTGCGTGCCTTTGGCCGCACTCATGTGCATGGCAAGGGTGTCAAGATATACCAATTCATGAAAGTTCCCAGCGCCCGTTTTGGCGAGCACCGCATGTTTGAGCAACTGGGCATCGCCATTGAAGGCTTGGGCGACGGCTTTAGCTGGAAGAGCCAAGACCTGGAGCACTCAGCCCAACTGGCGCGTGATGGCTGGCAAAAAGCCAAAGCCTCTATTTTGAGCGGCGACAACTTCATGGTGGTGCTAGACGAAATGACGTATCCGCTGATCTACGGCTGGATGCCGTTGGACGATGTGCTGGACACGCTGCGCGCCCGGCCCAAGCATGTGCATGTGGTGATCACGGGGCGCCGCTGCCCGCCCGAGATCATCGAGCTGGCCGACACTGTGACCGAGATGACCAAGATCAAACACGCCTTTAACGCAGGCATACCTGCGCAGCGCGGTATTGAGGACTGAAAATTGGTATCTACCGACCCACTGCGCTCGCAGCCCGATGCCTTTTCTGCGCCAGAGAAGCAGGCGGTGTACCGGGCCATTTTTGAGCGCCGCGATATGCGCCACTTTGTGGGTGGACAGGTAGCGCCGGATGTCCTGGCCAAGCTGCTGCACGCTGCGCACCACGCGCCCAGTGTAGGTTTTATGCAGCCTTGGCGCTTTATTCGTGTGACCGATGCCAGCTTGCGCCAGCGCTTGCACGGCTTGGTAGAGCTGGAGCGCATCGCTACCGCCCGCGCCTTGGGCCAGCGTGAGGACGAGTTTATGCAACTCAAAGTTCAGGGTTTGCTGGAGGCTGCTGAGGTGCTGGCGGTGGTACTGACAAACGCGCGTGAACAGCATATATTTGGCCGCCGCACCATGCCGTACATGGACTTGGCATCGGCCAGTTGTGCTATTCAAAACCTGTGGCTTGCCGCGCGCGCTGAGGGTTTGGGCATGGGCTGGGTGTCTTTGTTTGCGCCGTCCGATGTCGCGCAGTTGCTGCAATTGCCCGCCGGTGCGGAGCCCATCGCGCTGCTGTGCTTAGGGCCTGTGCCTGCGTTTTATGATGAACCCATGCTGGCTCGCGAAAACTGGGCAAAGCGCGAAACTTTGGCAAACATAGTGTTTGATAATCAATGGGGGCATTCCAGTGCGTTGCCCCTCACAAACTTGGAGCCTCAACGATGACGAAAGCCGTATTAACCAAAGAGCAGCCTGTTTACTTCCAGGCACGCCCTAAACCCAAGTTGGAACAGAGTGCTTTGACAACTCAACCTACTTGGGCATTAAACGATGTGTCAGCCATCATGGCGCTGCCGTTTAATGAGCTGCTTTATCGCGCCCAAACTGTCCACCGCCAGAACTTTGACCCTAACAAAGTTGAGCTGGCTACTTTGCTATCAGTCAAAACTGGCGGTTGCCCCGAAGACTGTGGCTACTGCCCGCAGTCGGTGCATTTTGATGCAGGCGTAGAAGCCACGAAGCTGATGGGTGTCGCTGCGGTGCGTGATGCAGCCCAGCGGGCCAAAGCCAGCGGGGCCACGCGTTTTTGCATGGGGGCCGCGTGGCGCGCACCCAAAGACCGCGACATCGAAGCGGTAGCCGAACTGGTCAAAACTGTCAAAGAAGTGGGCCTGGAGGCCTGTTGCACACTGGGCATGCTGGCCGATGGTCATGCTGAACAACTACGCGATGCTGGCCTGGACTACTACAACCACAACCTGGACAGCGCCCCCGATTTTTACGGCGACATTATTACGACCCGAGATTACCAAGACCGTCTCGACACCCTGCATCGCGTGCGCAATGCAGGGGTTCATGTGTGCAGCGGTGGCATCGTTGGAATGGGCGAATCGCGCGAACAGCGTGCAGGACTTTTGGCCCAACTGGCTAATTTAAATCCGTACCCCGAATCCGTGCCCATTAACCACTTGGTCAAAGTCAAGGGCACGCCACTTGCAGATCAACCTGACCTCGACCCGTTTGAGTTTGTACGCACGATTGCGACAGCACGCATAGCCATGCCACGTGCCCGAGTGCGACTGTCCGCAGGTCGCCAGCAAATGAATGAAGAATTGCAGGCGCTATGCTTTCTGGCAGGTGCCAACTCGATTTTTTATGGTGAAAAGTTGCTCACGACGGGCAACCCAGACATACTGGCAGATCAATTGCTTTTCCAGCGGTTGGGCATCACCGCGGGACAGTAAGTATGCTTTGGGCTGGCTTGCCATGGGCCGTTATGGCAGCGGCGCTACTGCTGGCCTTTGCCATTGATTCTGCGTGGGGTGAGCCGCCTGCTGCATGGCACCCCGTGGTGTGGATGGGACGCAGCCTGAGCAGGGCTGCTGCGCAGTTTGTACCTGAGTGTGAAGATAGCAACAAGATCAGAAATTTCAAGAGCTTTAGCCTTGGAACCCTTTTTTGGCTGGCGCAAGCAGCTATTATTTTAATAGTGACTTATTTGTTGGTAAGGTTGTTGACCATGTTGCCAGCACTCATCGCCACGGTGCTGCTGGCACTGCTTCTCAAGCCACTGCTGGCGTGGCGCATGCTGCGTGAAGAGGTGCGTGCCGTAGAGACTGCGTTGGCACTGTCGCTGGACGCGGGGAGAGCACAATTGGCAAGGTTGGTTAGCCGTGATGTCAGCCAACTCAGCGCGGTGCAGGTGCGTGAGAGCGCGATAGAAACCTTGGCAGAAAATTTGAACGACTCGGTGGTGGCACCTGTTTTCTGGTTTGTGGTGCTGGGCCTGCCCGGCGCAGCGCTGTACCGCTTTGCCAACACGGCTGATGCCATGTGGGGCTACCCCGGCATGCGCAGCGGACGCTATTGGCAGTGGGCAGGCAAGTGGGCCGCCCGCGCAGACGATGTGTTGTCCTGGCTGCCCGCACGCATCACCGCTGTGCTGATGCTGTGGCAGCGCCCCAGGCTGGTGATGCAACTGCCTGCACAAGCAGCGCACACGCCGTCGCCCAACAGCGGCTGGCCCATGGCGGCGATGGCACTGGCGTTGGGTGTGCGCCTCAACAAGCCCGGTGTGTATGTGCTGCATGCTGGCGGGCGTGAGGTGGTGGCAAGTGATATGCCCCTGGCTATAAAATTTTCATGCATAACAGTGATAGCCAGCGTTTTAATTGCGCAAGCAGCTATATTATCAATAGCAATATGTATTTAACTTTGCCAGCTCTACACGCTGCGGTGCATGGTGGCCCAGATGCGCTGGGGGCGGTACCGTTTGATTTTTCTACCAATGCCAATGCCTGCGGGCCTTGTCCGCAGGCAGCGCATGCTGTGCAAACTGCGGATGCCACGCATTACCCCGATCCGGCCTATACCCAACTGCGTGCGCAACTTGCGCAGTTTCATGCCGTAGAACCTGAGCGCGTGCTGTTGGCGGCAAGCGCCAGTGAGTTTATCTTCCGCATCACGGCGTGGGCTATGCAGCAGGGCTTTGCTGATGCGCTGGTGCCAGTACACGGCTATGGTGACTACGCCAGAGCGGCTCAGGCCATGGGACTGCGCCGGACAGCGCAAGCCAGCGCCGGCACTCTGGCTTGGGCTTGCGATCCGTCCAGTCCGCTAGGGCAAACCAGCCAAGGCTTGGCTGCGCTGCTGGCCAGCGGTGCTACGGTGGTGCTAGACCGCGCGTATGAACCGCTGCGCCTGCGAGGTTCAACAGGCCCCGGTGCGCATCAGCTCAACCAGGTGTGGCAGCTTTGGACACCTAACAAAGCCTTGGGTCTTACGGGTGTGCGCGCTGCGTACGCCATAGCACCTGTGCATGCCCAGACCCAGTGCCTGGCGTTACAGGCGCTGTGCCCATCGTGGCCCGTGGGCGCGCATGGTGTGGCCATGTTGGCGGCATGGGTGCGGCCCGAGGTGCAGCAATGGCTTGCCGATAGTCTGGTGACTTTGCGGCAATGGAAGGCGCGCCAGCTTGCATTGTGCGCAACGCTCGGCTGGGAATGCTTGCCGAGCGAGGCTAACTTTTTTTGCGTAGTCCCGATACTGCCGTTGCCCGTGGACGGTTTGCGTGCCCGTGGCATCAAGCTGCGGGACTGCACATCGTTTGGCCTGCCGCAGCATCTGCGCTTAAGCGTGCAAGCACCTGCTGCGCAAGACGTGTTGTTGATGGCCGTAAAGGAGTGGGTATGACAGCCAAGTGTGTGATGGTGCTGGGTACCACCAGCGGGGCGGGCAAAAGCTGGCTCACCACCGCGCTGTGCCGTTGGTATGCGCAGCGCGGTTACAAAGTAGCGCCTTTCAAAGCGCAAAACATGAGCAACAACGCACGGGTGGTAGCCGGTTTGGCGGGTACTTATGGCGAAATTGGGAGTGCGCAGTACTTTCAGGCATTGGCCGCCCGCACTGTGCCCGATGTGCGTATGAACCCGGTATTGCTCAAACCCGAGGCCGACACCCACAGCCAGCTGGTGTTGATGGGGCAAGTCAACCCCGAACTGACCGCCATGCCCTGGCGCAGCCGTAGCGAGGCGGTATGGCCCACGGTTGCCAAAGCACTGGACTATTTGCGGGCTGAGAACGATGTGGTCGTTATCGAAGGCGCCGGCTCGCCCGCCGAGATTAATTTGCACAGCAGCGACATTGTGAATATGCGGGTGGCCCGGCATGCGCAGGCGCGCTGCCTGCTGGTGACCGACATTGACCGGGGTGGCGCATTCGCCCACTTGTATGGCACATGGGCATTGCTACCGCCAGATGAGCAAGTGTTGATCACAGGTTTTGTGCTGAACAAATTTCGCGGCGATGCGGCGTTGCTCGCACCGGCACCGCAGATGCTGCAAGATTTGACAGGCATACCCACCGTGGCTACCTTGCCCATGTGGTGGCGCCACGGCCTGCCCGAGGAAGACGGCGTGTTTGACGACCGGTCCAGCGCCAGCGGCCAGGTGCACACCACCATTGCCGTTGTTGTTTATCCTCGCATCAGTAACCTCGATGAATTTCAAGCCTTGAAAAATGTCCAAGGTGTGCGCTTGGTGTGGGCGCGCACGCCTGCCGACGTGGCGCAAGCAGATTGGATCGTTTTGCCTGGCTCTAAACATACCAGTTCGGATTTGGCATGGATGCGTGCGCAAGGGTTGGATGCGGCTGTGGCGCGGCATGCTGCGCTGGGCAAGCAGGTACTGGGCATTTGTGGTGGCTTGCAAATGCTGGGGGAGGCGTTGATTGACCTGCATGGGGTCGAAGACTTAATTGCTGGCAATGCACCTGGCCTGGGCTTACTGCCTTTGGTCACCGCCTTTGAACCCAGCAAAAGCGTGCGGCCAACGCAGACGCAGTTTGTGCCACTACCGGGTGCCTGGCAAAAGCTGTCTGGAGTGGCGTTCGGTGGCTACGAAATTCACAACGGAGAGACGCGGTTGCGCATGGACATGGTGCAAGGCCAGCCACCGCCGGTAGCAGCGCTGGGTAATCACCTCGGCTGGTGCAACGCGGTTGGCAACGTGCTGGCAATTTACGTGCATGGGCTGTTTGAGAATGCCGCCGTGCTGCAGGCGCTGTTCGGCGCACAAACCCAGTCGCTTGACAGCGTATTTGATGGCCTGGCCCATTATTTGGATCAACACGTCGAATCGGGCGTTTTACAGGCCTTGGTTGATTGAATGATTGGGTTAAACACTAAGGTGAAAGCCCCATAAAAATGGGGGCTTAGAGCCCCCATTGAGATGGTTTTAGAAGGGATCAGTTTTCAAACTTGATCTTCTGCGCCACGATGGTGGTACCGTTGGCTGATGCCACGCCCTTGACCTCGACATTGGCGCCGTTGACCAAATCGCTTACGGTGCCGCGTTGGTACGTGACGTTGCCAGCGTAGCTTACGGTTAGGCCGCGCAGCGCAAACGTTTTCGAACCCGAATTGACACTAGAGATAATGCCGTGCAGTTCGTTGCCACGGTCTTCATCGTCGTTGTCGTTTTCGGGTTTGACGCTCCTGGCGATCAGCGTGCCGCTTACCATGCTGCCTTCTACCTCTACCCGCACACCGTTGGCCAGCGTGCTGGTGCCTTTTGGAAAGCTGGCGTTGGTCGCATCTACGGGAATACCGCTAACGCTGAACTTGCTGATGGACACAAAGTCAGTGATCAAGCCTTCAACCTCAACCTTGTTTCTGTCTTCCATATTTTTCTTGGCTGCTTTGATGCGCGTAGCGTCCCATGTGCCGGTAGTCTTCTGTGTAGTAGACAACACCACTCTCACGGTGATGTCATTAGCCAGAGTTACCCGCAGTTTGTTGGGGTCGATATTTGCATAGCTGATGGTTTCAGAGCCGATCTTAAAGCTCTTGGAGCCCGAATTCAAGCTCTTCACGTTGCCCGTGACTTTGTAGCGGTTGGCGTTGTTCTCCAGCTCGATGCGGGTAGCCGTCAGTTTATTGGCCACGGGGTCAAGCAAACCATGCACTTCCAGTACATCGCCCTTTTTGATGCTGGCAAAACCGTTGGGCAAAGACTCGAGGTCAAACACGGTGCGCGTGCCAACGATGACTGTTTGGCCCAAGATCACCAGCGTTTGCGTGCCTGGGGTAACGGTGGTAGTGCCGGTAGCGGTACTGCCGTTCACACTCTGCACCGGGCCTTTGAGTTCGCTGCCAAAGGCAATCGCGCTGGCCGTGCCAGTGCCGGTGCCGCTGGTGCCGCTCACGCTGACCACCATGCCCAGTTTGAGGTCGTCTTTGCTGCGCGTTGGCTTGTCGTCGTCATCGTCGTCGGTTACGCTGGCGCTGGAGTCGTCGTGGCGGATACCGTTGACGATGATGGAGCCGAAGCCGGTGATGACGCCTTGGCTAAAGGAGCTGGTGGATGCACCAGTGCCGCTGCCAGTGCCACCGCTGCCTCCGCCGCCACCACCACCGCCTCCACCGCATGCGGTCAAGGCAAGTGCGGCAACCAAGCTTGCCAGCAAAGCGCTACTTCGCGCTAATGTCCTAAGTGGGTGAGTCAAGTTAAGGAGTTTCATGACAGTCTTTCCTTTACAAATTATGCTCATAACGAGCGGGTTGGGGAACCTAGAAAATTTGGAAAACAGGCGTTTTTCGACTACCGCTTTAATTGGAAAACTTGATTCGGCTGGCCTCGACCACCGAGCTGTTAATTGCAGTTTGGCCTTTGACCTCGGCGTACGCGGTATTGACTACATTGGCGACGGACCCGTTGTCGTACTGCACGGTTCCCGCATAGCTCACCGTCACGCCGCGAAGTACAAAGGTTTTAGCCACAGCATCCACGTTGGAGATGTTTCCGCGCAGGTCAATCTGCTTGCCCTTGCTCTCCAGCTTGACTTCTCTAGCCTGCAAGGTAGCGCCAACAATGTTGCCTTTAACTTTGACGCGCGCGCCCAGCGCCACATCTGCAGTGCCATCAGGAAAGTTGGCGCCGCTGGCGTCGACGCGCACGCCGTTTACCCCAAACTGCGTGGGGGATGTCAGCGCCGTGACCAGCCCCTCAATGTCAACGTTGTCCTGGTCATCCAAGCTCTCCTGATTAATGCGTACCCGTGTAGCCGCCCAGGCGCCGTTGGCCGAGGGCTGGCGGGTATCCAGTCGCGCCTTCACCAGCATGCCATTGGCAAATCCCTGCGGAATGCTGCTGCCGCTCAACGCAGCGAAATTAATGGTTTCGGAACCAATTCGGAACGTTTTGATGCCGTTTTGCAGGTTGCTGACCAGCCCGCTGATTTTGTAGTAGCCCGGGCCGGCTTTTACCTCTATCAGCGTGGCCTGCAGCTCATTACTCTGCGGGTTGACAAAACCATGCACCTCCAGCACTTGACCGGTTTGGATACTTGCAAACCCCTGGGGGAGTGACACGTCAAATACCGTACCCGCCGCCACTACGACTTTCTGTCCGATGATGGTGAGTGTTTTCCCAGCCGAGTTGGTCGCACTCACCGGGCCTAGCAAGGCGCTGTCAAACGATATGCTGTTGGCGCTGGAATCGCCGGCGGCGCTGGTGCTGCCTTGCACCTTGACCACCATGCCCAGTTTCAAATCACTGCGGCTGCGGGCACCGTCATCGTCGCTTACGCTGGCGCTGGCGTCGTCATAACGCAGACCGTTGACGAAGACTGAGCCAAAACCGGTCACGGTACCGACACTGAAAGCCCCGGTTCCGCCGGACCCCACGCCAGCTGTGCTTGAGCCGCCGCCTCCACCGCCACCGCCACAAGCCACCACTGCCAGGGCTACACCTGTCAGTGCCGTCAAGAGACCCAACCCAACGCCTCGTAGCCACTTGCGAGCGCGCAGGCTGAGGCTGTGCAGCAGCGCTACAACAAGAGTATTCATAGTTTTGTCTCCTTGGGGGATTTGGGTGATGCGCGGCGCCCTTGTGGCCGGGCGAGTGGGGGCGCGGCTGCGGCGCTTGGCACTCCGGCCATGGGTTGCGCCCAGGTGTACAAGCCCACGCGAACCCGCTGGTCCTGCGCACGGCCAGCTTGTTTGTCCGCAGCAATCAGTTGTTCCAGCTTTAATGGAATGCTTTGCAGCATGTGCTGCCACTGCGTTGTCATCAGCGCTTTGAAGGCCGCCAGCGACTCTGCCGACAGCTCATCAGCAAAAATGGCTTGCTCCAAATGCTCTTTACCCGTGCCTAATACGTTGGCGGTGGCGCTGCGCAGGTGGTCGCCCACGTTGTCAGCCAAAAACGCCGTCATGCGGGGCCAGTCGCCGCGCGGCACAAAAGCGTCGGTGAGCAGGCGCACTTGGTCGGTTGGCGTGTCCCATTGCGCCAAGCCTAGCCGGCACAGTTCGTCCAGCAGGCTGCGCGGGTGTACGTCTTGCGTTACCGACTGCGCCAGGCGCTCAAAACTGGGCGCGGGCCCCAAGCGCGGCAAAATCATGGGCTGCCCATCGGGTGCGCGCAGGCTGGCGTCCGCCATCCAACGGGTAAACACCTCGGTAGCCGAAGAAGGGCGGGACGGGCGCGCTGGGGTCTGCGGGGTATCGGCCTGCAGCCGCGCTACCTCGCGCCGCGTCAGGCCGGTGCTGGCGCTGATGCGGCTGGTCAGCCGGGTAGCAGGCAAGTGGCCGTGCGCTTGAATAGCCGCCTGCACCATGGCCAGCCGCAGCCGTTCTTCGACCGCCTGAATTGTTAGCCCCTTGGACAGGCACAGGTCAGCCAAGGGCTGCAGTACCCCGTCCAGCGCGTCCAGCAATGCTTGCTGCTCGGCGCCCACGGCATGGCCCTGCGGCGCAGTTGTGGATGGGGTGGGCTGCGGGGTGGACATAGGGGGGCTCAAATCTATGGAAAGTAGTATAAATGTGCATAACGCACATTTAAGTGTGAATTTGTAATGGCAGCATAAAAATGGCGGATAAAACGGCTCGTTTGATCCGCCATTTTCAGCTCGAAAGTGCTACTAGGCCAATAGAAAATAGCACGAACTGCTCGAAAAATAATAGCGTTCAATCATTTACAATTAAGTTAGCTTATGGGGAAATTTGGGATGCCCTTGGTCCGTCGGAGCGGCATCTGGTGCTATTGGTGCCGCCTTGGTTGCCATGGCATGGCGTAGATCGGGGCGGGCCACTGCGTTGCCTAAACCCTGGTGCTGACAGAGCTTGCCCAAGACAACGCTTGGCCAAAATCACCAAACTACCAAGAACCTCTGGATGTGGCTGCTCTCCACCTATTACTGGAAGAGTATTTGCCGTTAGCCCAATAGAGCATAGCGCAAGCAGCTACTAAATTTGTAGCTGTATTGGTGCGCGCATTTAGGTACGTCAGGCCAATGGCAGGCTCGGGTGCGGCCAGCGGGGCGCTGCAATTTGCACGGAATTTGCTGTACCTGCTGCCAACGCCTGCTGCAAATGCGGCACGGTCAGGCCAGGGTCATCGCCCAGCACCCGCACGGCGCACACGCCGCTGGCACCGCAACTTGCAGCCTGCGTCATTTGAGCTGCCGACAAAATGCCGCCGATGGCCACCACCGGTGCGCCTGCCATGGCGCACCACCAGGCCAGGTTGTCCAGGCCCTGCGCTTGCCAGGGCATGATTTTGGTGAGTGTGGGCCAGACGGGGCCGCAGGCGATGTAGGCGGGGGCCAGGCTGCGCGCGCGGGCCAGCTCCCACAGGCTGTGGGAACTGATACCCAGCGCTACGCTGCTGTGGCGCAGGCTGCTTCTTTGGGCATCGGACAAGGCCAACACGTCTTCTTGGCCCAAGTGCAGGCCGGTGGTGCCAAGTTGCAAGGCCAGTACCCAGTGGTCGTTGATGAACAGTTGCGCGCCAACGGCTGTGCATGCGTTGATGCTGTGGGCGATGGCCAATTGCAGCGCCTGCTGCCACGCGGCATCGGGCTGCGCTGGGGTTTTGACGCGCAGCTGCACGGTGCGCAGGCCCGCGGCCAGCACGGCATCGACGCGCACTGCGCTGTCGACGATGGCGTAGACGCCAAAATTGTGGGGCAAGGCGGAGGCGGGATGGTCAAAGGCTGGAGGCGGGAGGGGGGCAGGTGAAAAGGTTTCAGTGGGCGCTGATCGTGGGCTGATCGGCTGCCGGCGTTGCAGGGCCGGGAACTCTGGTGCTTGGCCCCAAGACATCAGGGGCAGGAGGCTCGGGTCGCTGGTAAAACCCGACGCAGCATGCACCGGGCCGCTGCCCTGGCCTGCGGCATAGGCGCGGCGTAGGGCGTGGGTGGTGGCCATTTTGGCTAGCACCACGGCATCAGCAGCCACAAAGCCGCGTGCCATGGCGGCGGCAGCGCTGGTGGCAAAAGTGCAACCAGTGCCGTGGCTATGCGGCGTATTGACGCGCTGGTTGGCTAACCAGCCTTTGGCATGCTCGGTGTCTAACCAATCCAGGGACAGGTTTTTAAGATGATCAGAAAGTTCAATGCTATCGCCGCCAGTAATGCACACGGCTTGCGCGCCTATGGCGCGTAAGGCTTTTGCTAGTTCGGGGACGGATAGCGTTTCGGGTGCCGAAGCTGCAGACGGTGATGCGACTGTTAATGCGGGCGTGGGCGAGTTGATGTGCTCCAGCAAGGCCACCGCCTCACGCCGATTAGGCGTGATCAGCGTGGCACGCGGCAGCAAATAGTCGCGGTAGGCGGCCAGCGTTTGCGCGTTGGCAAAGCTCGCGCCGGTGCTGGACTTGAGCACTGGATCCACCACCAAGGCGATGGGTGTCGGGCTACTGGCACGCAGATTGTCCACCCACTGCGCTACCAATCTCACCTGGTCGGCGCTGCCCAGCAGGCCGGTTTTGATCACGCGCGGCGGCATGTCCGTTGCCAGCGCTTCCAACTGCGCGTTCAGTACGTCCAGCGGCATTAGTTCAATGCGCGCGACACCCAACGAGTTTTGTGCTGTGACGGCGGCTACCACGGGGCACAGATGCACGTCGCAGGCATCTGCCGCGCGCTGGTCAGCGGCGAGGCCTGCGCCGCCCGCGCTGTCGTTGCCAGCAATGCTCCAGATGATGGGTTTCATTTGTTTAGTCTCCGATCAAGAAAGGCTGGCCGGTGACGGGTGTACTGGCCACGGCAAAGTCTTGTGGCGCCATCACACCTGCGTGCCAGGCCTTGCGGCCCGCTTCAATCGCTTGCTTGAATGCGCCCGCCATCAACACCGGGTCGCGCGACTGGGCGACAGCAGAGTTCAGCAACACCGCATCAAAACCCAGTTCCATGGCGCGGGCCGCGTGCGACGGCGCGCCAATGCCCGCATCGACAATCAAGGTGGCATCGGGCAGGCGTTCGCGCAGCGTGCGCAGCGCAAAGGGGTTGAGCAAGCCCTGGCCAGAGCCAATTGGTGCGCCCCAGGGCATCAGCAGCGGGCAGCCCACGTCTAGCAGGCGGCGGCAAGTTACCAGGTCGTCGGTGCAATACGGGAAGACCATGAAACCATCTTTGGCAAGTTGCTCGGCTGCAATCAGCAGTTCAAATGGGTCGGGCTGCAAGGTGTGTTCGTCGCCCACCACTTCAAGCTTGATCCACGGCGTGTTGTACAGCTCGCGCGCCATGTGCGCCAGTAGCACGGCTTCGCGCGCGGTGCGGCAGCCGGCGGTGTTGGGCAGCAGGCGCGCGCCGGTAGCGGCCATGCTGGCGCGGATCATGGCCACATGGCCGTTGTCGCCCGCAGCAGCTAGCTGGCGTTTAAGGCCCACGGTAACAACCGATGTGCCTGATGCCGCAATGGCATCGCCCAGGACTTGGGGCGAGGGGTAGCCTGCGGTGCCCAGTAAAAAGCGGCTGGGTAGCGTAATGTCGCCTACCTTCCATGCATCGATACTCACCATACGTTCACTCCAAAATTTTTCACGATACTTCTCGCATAAGCACAAACCGTTCGGGCTGAGCCTGTCGAAGCCCTTGCGAACCCTTCGACCCTTCGACAAGCTCAGGACAGGCCAAACTCAGGGGGAATGGTGTTGAGCGCATTGCATTGATATTTATCCGCCAACAATCGGTTGAAACATAAGCACTGCATCGCCCGCGACTAAAACCCGGCTGACGCGCTGCGCACGGGGCACAAAGTCGCCATTAATCGCCGTGGATACAGTTTGCGCTGCATGGCCCACTCCGGTCACTAAAGCCTCTAGCGTCGTGTCAATTGGCACTGCATGTGGTTTGCCGTCCAGCGCAATGATCACGCTGTTTGAGTTCATGCTATTGCCTCTAGTTTCGCAACGTCTTGCTGGATCTGTGCCTGGGACAAAACCACTTGCGATAAACCCGTTTGCTGCAACGCCTTCTCCACCAGCGCAGGTGCCAGCAACCAACCGTGCCGAAACAGTCCGTTGATGCGTACCAGGCCCGTTGCGCATTCGATACGCGGTGCGTTGTCGGGCAAGGCAGGGCGCAAATTGGTGTCCATGCGCAAGATGCGGGCCTCGGCCAGCGCGGGCACTACGCTGTGTGCGGCGGCCATCAGTTCGACAGCGCTGCGCAGCGACATGGGCGAGCGGTCTTCGCTTTCAATTTCGCTGGCACCTACCAGCACTACATTGCCAGGGCGTGGAACGATGTACACCTTATGGCGCGGGTGCAGCAGGCGCACGGGGCGTTGCAGGTTTAAGCCTGCAGCGTGCAGCCACACCACCTCGCCACGTACGCCGCGCACTGGCATCTCAGGTGCGGCGCCTGTGCCGCGCACGTCAAACACCCAGTCAAAACGCTGCGGCCCTTGGCGGGTATGCAAACAACCGGGCTCAATTTTTTGTACGCTTTCGCGCCAATGCCATTGAACATTTTTTATGCCTTGCGTAGCTGCATGCAAGGCAGCCATGGTGGCCACAGGGTCGATTTGCGCTTCGTACGGCAACAACCACGCGTGGGCTGCGCCTTGCAACACAGGCTCAAGACCTGCCAGTTGCGCCATACTAATGGGTTCAGGTGCACCCATCATCCCGGCAGACTGCCACACCGCTGAACGCATGCCCTGCGCTAGGCGCGCCAGCACGCGGTCTGCCGCAGCGCGGTCTTGCCGATGCGCCAGCAGCAGACTCCCCTGTTGCGAGAAAAAGGGCGTGCCAGGCAGTTGCGCTCCATACTCGCGCCACAACGCGATAGAGCGCCAGCCTAGCACCGCAGTGGCGGGCTCGGCATTGTCCAGCTCCGCCAGCGGGCACAGCATGCCCGCAGCGGTAAAGGCGGCGGCATGCTGCGCGCCGCCCCCAAACATAGGCGCAGGCCCAGCCGCAGGGTCAAACACCGCTACGCTGTGGCCCAAGCGGCTAAGCTGCCAAGCCAGCAAACGGCCCAGCAACCCCGCCCCGGCTATGCCTATCGACAACACGACAGACCCCAACTCAAATGGCTTTGATGGGGATATAAAACTCGCCCCCCGCAGCCTTGAATTCGGCTGACTTTTGCGTCATGCCTTGTTGCAGCGCAGCGGCTTCGTCCACACCTTTTTGCGCGGCATAGTCACGCACGTCTTGCGTGATCTTCATCGAGCAAAATTTTGGTCCGCACATCGAGCAAAAATGCGCTTCTTTGCTCGAATCTTTGGGCAAGGTTTCGTCGTGAAAGTCACGCGCTGTTTCCGGGTCCAGGCTCAGGTTGAATTGGTCGTGCCAGCGGAACTCAAAGCGCGCTTTGGAGATCGCGTCATCACGGGCGCGTGAGCCGGGGTGGCCCTTGGCCACATCGGCCGCATGCGCCGCAATCTTGTAGGCGATGATGCCGGCTTTCACGTCGTCGCGGTCGGGCAGGCCCAGGTGCTCTTTCGGGGTCACGTAGCACAGCATGGCCGTGCCCATCCAGCCGATCATGGCTGCGCCAATGGCACTGGCAATGTGGTCGTAGCCCGCAGCAATATCAATCGTCAAAGGGCCGAGCGTATAAAACGGTGCTTCTTTGCAATGCTTGATCTGCTCGTCCATATTGGCCTGGATCAAATGCATGGGCACATGGCCTGGGCCTTCGATCATGGTTTGCACGTCGTGCTTCCAGGCCACTTGGGTCAGCTCACCGAGGGTCTTGAGTTCGGCAAACTGCGCTTCGTCGTTCGCGTCGGCACCCGATCCGGGGCGCAGGCCATCGCCCAGCGAGAAGCTCACGTCGTACTGCTTCATGATGTCGCAAATGTCTTCAAAGTGCGTGTACAAAAAGCTTTCCTTGTGGTGCGTGATACACCATTTGGCCATGATGGAGCCGCCGCGCGACACAATGCCCGTGCGGCGGTTCGCGGTGAGGTGGATAAACGCCAAACGCACACCGGCATGGATGGTGAAGTAGTCCACGCCTTGCTCGGCCTGCTCAATCAGCGTGTCGCGGAAGATCGCCCAGGTCAAATCTTCGGCCACGCCGCCCACTTTTTCTAGCGCCTGGTAAATTGGCACCGTGCCAATGGGCACCGGGCTGTTGCGCACGATCCAGTCGCGGGTGGTGTGGATGTTTTTGCCAGTGGATAAATCCATCACGTTGTCAGCGCCCCAGCGGATTGACCAGGCCAGCTTTTCCACTTCTTCTTCAATGCTCGACGTAACAGCCGAGTTGCCGATGTTGGCGTTGATCTTGACCAGAAAGTTGCGGCCAATGGCCATCGGCTCCACTTCAGTGTGGTTGATGTTGGCCGGAATGATGGCGCGGCCTCGGGCCACTTCGTCACGCACAAACTCGGGTGTGATGATTTTCGGGATGCTGGCCCCCATGGGGTTGCCCGCCAGGCGCAACTCGCGCGAGGGGTCGTTCAAGTATTCGGCCATCCATTCGCGTTTGCCGTTCTCGCGCAGAGCCACGTATTCCATCTCGGGCGTGATGATGCCCTTGCGGGCATAGTGCATTTGCGTGACGTTACCCCCCGATTTGGCGCGGCGCGGCGTGCGCTGCAAGGCGGCTGCGTCGCTGCGCAGCTTGGCAATGCGCTCGACTTCGCGGTCTTCGTGCTTGGCACCGTCGTCCAGTGATTTGAGCGAGCGGCCCTCATACGCTTCGGTATCGGCGCGGACGGCAATCCAACCGCTACGTACGTCAGGCAAGCCTTTGCGCACGTCAATCTCCACCGATGCGTCGCTGTACGGGCCAGAGGTGTCGTACAGCGACACGGTTTCGCCACTGGTCAGCAGCACGTCGCGCACAGGCACGCGAATGTCGGGACGTGAGCCGACGATAAAAGATTTGGTAGAGGCGGGGAAGGGTTCGCGCGAGCGCGCCAGCAAGAGGGCAAAATTGTCGGGGGCATTCATACGGGGCTCCTGTTAATCAAACATTCGCTCCGAGTGCCTATAGGCCACTGCCCTAATGCCGCCCGACGTTTTAGGCGTCGTTGTGGCATCTCTTCTTACGCAGGTACTAACCTGATCAAGTTGGCGGGTTTGTTGCTACAACATCTCAGCACATTCAAAGTGCACCCCGGAGGTCTTGATTATGGCACGGCCTGGTGGGCAGCAATTTCGCAGCGGTCACATTCATGCCATTTGACCTTCGGCCCAATAGAATGCAGCACCAGCAGCTATTATTTTAGTAGTGTTTTGGGTTTAAACGCGCAGTACTGCGCCACGCCGCAGCGGTAGCACAGCGGGGTGCGCGCCTGGCAGATATAGCGGCCATGCAAGATCAGCCAGTGGTGGGCGTCCACCAAATACTCCGGCGGGATGCGTTTGATCAACCCCATCTCTACTTCATACGGCGTTTTACCGGGCGCCAGGCCGGTGCGGTTGCCCATGCGAAAGATGTGCGTGTCTACCGCCATCGTGGGCTCGCCAAAGGCCACGTTCAGTACCACGTTGGCGGTCTTGCGGCCCACGCCGGGCAAGGCCTCCAGCGCCTCGCGGGTGCGAGGCACCACGCCGCCGTGCTGATCTACCAGAATACGGCAGGTTTGCATGAGATGCTTGGCTTTGCTGCGAAACAGGCCAATGGTTTTGATGTAGCCCTCCAGGCGTTCCAGCCCCAGATCCAGAATCGCCTGCGGTGTATCAGCCACTGCATAAAGCTTGCGCGTAGCTTTGTTCACCCCCACATCGGTCGCCTGCGCGCTCAGCAGCACGGCGGCCAGCAGCTCAAACACACTGGAGTACTCCAGCTCGGTATTGGGCATTGGGTTGGCTGCTTTGAGCGCGGCAAAAAAGGGGGCAATGTGCTCTTTTTTCATGTGTGGTCACTTTTGGGCGTCTGAGGGAGGGGGATTTTTTGAACGCAGAGGGCGCGAAGGTTGCGCAGAGAGCGCAGAAAAGAAAATACCAAAATAATACAAAAATTGAATTCAAAAACGTAGAAATCTTATTTGAATTCAATTTCAAATTTTTGGTTTTCTTTTCTCTTTGTCTTCTTCTGCGTTCTTTGCGAAATCTTCGCGCCCTCTGCGTTCAAAAAATCCCCTCCCCCTATCTCAAACCCATTGAAAACCTCAACTAACAGCCAAGTTTTCCAGCACCCGTCGGTAGATATTCTTCAAAGGCTCGATATCTGCCACCACCACATACTCGTTGATTTTGTGGATGGTGGCATTCGGGGGCCCAAGCTCGATGGTTTGCGGACAGATTTGCGCAATGAAGCGGCCGTCGCTGGTGCCGCCGGTGGTGGACAGCTCGGTGGTCAGGCCTGTCTCAACGTGGATGGCGCTGCGCACAGCGTTGATCAGGCTGCCTTTTTCCTCCCGCACGGGGGTGAGGAAGGGCAGGCCGCCGATGGTCCAAGCCAGGTCGTAGTCGGGGCCAGCGTGCAAACCGTGCTGCGCGAGCACCGCTTGCAAACGCTTTTGCAGGCTCTCGGGCGTGGACTCGGTGCAAAAGCGAAAATTAAAGTCAATCACCACATTGCCGGGGATGACGTTACTCGCTCCAGTGCCGCCGTGGATATTGCTGATTTGCCACGACGTGGCGGGGAAGTAGGCATTGCCTGTGTCCCATTCGATTTTCACCAAATCTGCCAGAATCGGCGCCACCATGTGGATCGGGTTTTTGGCCATCTGCGGGTAGGCGATGTGGCCCTGGATGCCTTTGATCGTCAACTTGCCGCTCATCGTGCCGCGGCGCCCATTTTTAATCATGTCACCGGTTCGCTGAACGCTGGTAGGCTCACCGACGATACAAAAGTCCAGCACTTCGCCGCGTGCCTTTAGCAGCTCGCAGACCTTGACGGTGCCGTCCACGGCGGGGCCTTCTTCGTCACTGGTGAGCAGGAAGGCGATATTCAGGGGCGCGCTGGGCTGGGCGGCGACAAACTCTTCTACCGCCACCACCATGGCCGCGAGCGATGTTTTCATGTCGCTGGCGCCGCGCCCGTACAGTTTGCCGTCAGCGTGCGTGGGCGCAAAAGGTGGCGACATCCACTGCGCCAAGGGACCAGTGGGCACCACGTCGGTGTGGCCGGCAAACACCAAAGTTTTGGTTGTGTTATTGGGTGACGCTACATTGTTAATAGCAGCTTGTGCCACGTTCCATTGGGCTTTAGCACGTTTTGCCCATAAATTTCTGACTCGAAAGCTGTCGGGGCCACTCTCGATCCATTCGCATGCAAAGCCCAGTGGCTGCAAGCGCGCGGCAATGATGTCCATGCAGCCCGCGTCGTCTGGCGTGTTGGAGGGACAAGCGATCAGTTGCTCGGTAAGGCGCAGGGTGGCCAAAGGGTCGGTCATGGTCATAGGGAGCCGTATTTGGATTCGGAATGCTTGACGTCCAGCGTGATTTCGGTAAACGAGGGCGTGTCGTCAATCTCGGCCTCGGGCTCTTTGGCCTTCTGAGCGTTGGCAAAGTCGTTTGCCAAACGCCACATGAGGTTGGTGGGGCTGTCGGCGTAGAGCAAGCCTTCTTTGCGTTCTATGGTGCCTTCTATGATCAAACGGGCAATGTCTTGCTCAAAGGTTTGCGAGCCTTCCACCATGGCTTTTTCCATCGCGTCTTTAGCGCCTGAAAAATCGCCTTTTTCAATCAAGTCAGAAATCAGCTTGGTGTTGATCATCACCTCGACCGCTGGCGTGCGGGTGCCGTGCACGGTGCGCAGCAAGCGCTGGGACACGATAGCTTTGAGGGCCGAGGCCAGGTCGCCCAGCATGGTGTTGCGTACTTCTACGGGGTAAAAGCTCAAAATACGGTTGAGCGCCTGGTAGCTGTTGTTGGCGTGCATGGTAGCCAGGCACAGGTGGCCCGACTGGGCGTAGGCAATGGCGGCCGACATGGTTTCCCGGTCCCGAATTTCGCCAATCAAAATCACATCAGGCGCCTGGCGCAAGGCGTTTTTCAAAGCAATTTGCATCGACGCCGTGTCTGAGCCCACCTCACGCTGGTTGACGATGGATTTTTTGTTGGTAAACAAAAACTCCACCGGGTCTTCCACCGTCAAAATATGTCCTGGCACTTTCATGTTGCGCTGGTCAATCATCGACGCCAGCGTGGTGGACTTGCCCGCACCGGTGGCGCCCACCATCAGTATCAGGCCGCGCTTCTCCATGATTAAATCGCTCAGTACCGGCGGCACGTTCAGCGTCTCCAGCAGAGGAATGTCGGTGGCAATGTAGCGAATCACCACCGCGTAGCTGCCGCGCTGGCGCATGGCGCTGATACGGAAGTTGCCCACGCCTTCCACGGGGTGGGCCATGTTCAGCTCGCCAGTTTCTTCCAGCTCTTCAATGCGGGTGGCAGTCAGGATCTCGGCCAGAAAATTCTTCGGCGCATCTGCGGGCAGCGCCTGGCTGTTGATGGGCACACACTGGCCGTTGATTTTGATGGTGGCCGGAGAGTAGGCCGACATGTAGACGTCAGAGGCTTTTTTTTCAGCCATTAGCTTCAAAATGCGGACCATCGTGCTCATGCGGGTTTCTCCTGTTTGCTATTATGTTGATAGCTTATTGTGCTACATTCTATTGGGCTAGAGGCCCATTTGCCTGGTAAATACGTCAATCAATCGCGCAGCAGATCGTTGAGTGAGGTTTTGGAGCGGGTCTGTGCATCTACGCGCTTCACAATCACGGCGCAATAGGTGCCGGGTTCGCCCGCATTTTTGGGCAGACGCGAGCCAGAGATGAGCACCGAGCCCGATGGAATACGCAGCTTGCCTGGCTCGCAATCGAGCCATTTGCTGGTGGTGCGGTCAAAGATGGGGGTGCTTTGACCCAAGTACACGCCCATGCCCAGCACCGAGTTTTCTTCCACAATCACGCCTTCCACTACCTCAGAGCGCGCGCCAATAAAGCAGTTGTCTTCAATGATCGTTGGCCCAGCCTGCACGGGTTCGAGCACGCCGCCAATGCCTACGCCACCGGAGAGGTGCACGTTTTTGCCAATTTGTGCGCAGCTGCCCACGGTGGCCCAGGTGTCGACCATGGTGCCTTCGCCCACATAGGCGCCAATGTTCACGTAGCTGGGCATCAAGATAGCGCCTTTGGCAATGTAGCTGCCGCGCCGCGCTACTGCTGGCGGCACTACACGCACGCCGGTGGCCTTCATCTCATCGGCGTTCAGGTGGGCAAACTTGGTTTGCACCTTATCGTAAAAGCCCAGGTCACCCGCCTTGACCACTTCGTTGTCTTTCAGACGAAAGGAGAGCAGCACGGCTTTTTTAATCCACTGGTGCGTTGTCCACTCTCCCACGCCGGTCTGCGTGGCTACGCGCAGCTTGCCGGTGTTGAGCTGGCTGATAACGTACTCTACGGCGTCAACGATGTCTTTGGGGGCACTGGCGGGGGACAGCGATGTACGGTTTTCCCAAGCGGCGTCGATGGTGGTTTGTAGTTGTTGTGTCATGGTAATTTCTCTAAATCTCTTGGAGTTGGCAATAAAGTTAAATGGCGTTTTTTTGTACAAATTCGACTATGCGCTGGGCGGCTTCCACGCATTCTTGCGTTTCGGCCACCAAAGCCATGCGGATAAAGCCCGCGCCAGGGTTGTTGCCCTGCACATCGCGCGCCAGGTAGCTGCCCGGCAGCACGATCACATTGTATTGGGCCAACAGCTGCGCCGCGAAAATAGTGTCACTGCCGGCGCACACGTTATGCGGTATTTGCGCCCACAGGTAAAAGGCAGCGTCCGGCAGCTTCACCTTCAGCACCTCGGCCAGCAGGGGCGTTACAGCGGCAAACTTGGCGCGGTACAGGGCGCGGTTGTCCACCACGTGCTGTTCATCGTTCCACGCGGCAATGCTGGCCGCCTGCACGGTATGGCTCATGGCACTGCCGTGGTAAGTGCGGTACAGCAAAAACTGCCGCATAATGGCCGCATCACCCGCCACAAAGCCGCTGCGCATGCCCGGCACGTTGCTGCGTTTGGACAGCGAGGTGAGGGCAACCAGGTTTTTAAAGTCACTGCGGCCCAGTTGGGCAGCAGCCTCCAGCCCACCCAGCGGCGCTTCGTCTCTAAAGTAAATCTCGCTGTAGCATTCGTCGGATGCAATCACAAAGCCGTAGCGGTCGCTCAAATCAAACAGCTTTTTCCATTCGGGCAGCGGCATGACAGCGCCAGTAGGGTTGCCGGGCGAGCAGACGAAGATCAGCTGCGTTTTTTCCCAAACATCAGCCGGTACACTGTCCCAGTCCACCGCAAAATTGCGCGCCTGGTCGCTGGATACGTAATAAGGCGTAGCCCCGGCCAACAGTGCCGAGCCTTCGTAGATTTGGTAGAACGGGTTGGGGCTGATCACGGTCGCCCTGGCTTGGCTAGGGTCAACCACGGTTTGCGTGAGCGAGAACAGGGCTTCGCGCGAGCCATTGACAGGCAAAATCTGCGTTTTAGGATCCACCGTCACGCCGTAACGGCGCTTTAGCCAAGCGGCGCACGCCTCGCGTAGCGCAGGCTCGCCCGCAGTGGCCGGGTAACCCACCAAACCTTGCAAGTTGCCTACCAGCGCGTCTTTGATCAGCTGGGGCGTGGCGTGTTTTGGCTCGCCAATGCCCAAGCTGATGGCGCGGTAGGCTGGGTTGGGCGTTACCGGGGCAAATAGTGTTTTTAGCCGTTCAAACGGGTAGGGCTGTAGCTTGGATAGCAAGGGGTTCATGCTTTGATTATCACATTGCCGGTTGGCTCGCTGCAGGCCGCTGCTGGCACGCCAAACCTAGATGCGGCCCCCTAAAGCGGCATGGCCGCTGGCTTACCCCGCTTGCACCGCCCGCCAACCTGTGCGAAAGTACGCCGCATGCGTATTTCTGATCTGCGTTTTCTGACGGCCTTGCTGTTGCCCAGCTTGACGGTGCTGGGCCTCGTAACCATGCCCGGCTATGCCGCTGCATTTACCTTGGTTATTTGGTGGAGTATTGCGTTAATCGACACCTTTGTGCCCGGTGTCCAGCATTCCCCACCGCCCATCAGGTCAGAGGCCAGTCAGGCGTATTTTCAAACAATTTTGCGTATTTTCGTATTGTTACAGTTGGTTTTGATAGCAGTGGGTGCCTACGCCGCCGTGCATGCCGACTGGCCGACCGCGCTGGGCGTAGCCTTTAGCGTGGGTTTTATCACGGGTTCGCAGGGCATTACCTTCGCGCATGAGCTGGGACATAGCAAGCTAAAAATAGACCGTTTTTGCGGCTGGGTGCTGATGACCAGCGTGTGCTACGGCCACTTTATGGTGGAACATTACCGCGGCCACCACCCGCGCGCAGCCACCTGGGCCGACCCCGCCTCGGCCCGCTATGGCGAGAGCCTGTACCGCTTTTTGCCCCGCACGCTATGGGGCAGCTTGGCCAGTGGCTGGCGGCTTGAGGCACAGCGCATAGCGCAAATGAAGACCTCGTGGGCGCGCAGCCCACTGCTGTGGAGTACACTCGTATCTTTACTGCTTTTATTGCTTCCAGCCCTTTATTTACAAGCACAACATGCTATTAAATATGTAGCTTATTTTGCCATGCAGTCGGTAGTGGCTTTTGTGCTGCTGGAAATTGTTAACTACATTGAGCACTACGGCTTGCAGCGCAGCGCGGACGGCGGCAAACGTGAAGCTTTTGGCCTGATGCACGCGTGGAACGCAGACCATCTGGCCAGTAACAGTTTGCTGGTCAACCTGCAGCGCCACTCTGACCACCATATGCACGCCTGGAAGCCCTATGCCACTTTAGAGGCACTGCCCGGCCCGCAGTTGCCCACGGGCTACTCAGGGTGCATTATTTTGGCCTTGGTGCCACCATTGTGGTTTGCGGTGATGCATAAACGCATTGCTGCACTGCAAAAACTAGCGCCAAACGGCCTTGCAAACGCCTAAAAATCCTTTATAATCAGATACATATCGACCAAACGGGCGGCATTAAGCGCCCGTTTTTTTTTGGCTGAACGATTTTGCATCTTGTTGTCGTATCTTGTTTTTGCATTTTTGTAGCCGTACTTTTTAGTTTGTATTTTTACTGTGAGTTTGCAGACCATTGTTGAAACCACGGTGAGTGGTTTGGGGTATGACCTCGTAGAGATTGAGCGCTCTGCGGGCGGTTTGCTGCGCATCACCATTGACCATCCTTGGCAGCCTGGTGGCTCTGAGGCTTTGGTGGCGGTGGAAGATTGTGAGCGGGTAACGCGCCAATTGCAGTTTGCATTGGAGGTCGAAGAGATTGATTACCGCAGGCTGGAGGTGTCGTCGCCGGGTATTGACAGGCCGCTGCGCCATCAGGCTGATTTAGAGCGCTTTGTAGGTGAGGTGATTGACGTCACGCTCAAGGCGCCGGTGGGTGACGCGGTAGCCAAAGATGAGCGCGGTGCGGTAAGCGCCAATCGCAAAAAGTTTCGCGGCACGCTGGAGAAGGTGGTTCGTGGCGATGGCGATGGCACTCAAATGGGCTGGCAAATCGTCTGGAGCGAGGCGCCCAAGCCCAAGCCCGGTGCGCGGGTAAGCGCAAAGAAAGCGCCTGCACCGCTGCAGGCGCTGGGGTTTAGTTTGGATGAGTTGCGAGAGGCGCGATTGGCGCCAATTGTGGACTTTAAGGGCCGCAAGCCGAAAAGTGCTTGACAAAGGCGGCTTGAATTTTTTTTGGTTGCAAGCGCAGTGTGCTTGCCCGCATTTAGTTTGATGATTTAAGGAGCTAGTGACATGAACCGTGAAATGTTGATGCTGATTGAAGCCATTTCCCGCGAGAAAAACGTCGAACAAGACGTGGTGTTTGGTGCTGTGGAAGCTGCCTTGGCGCAAGCGACCAAAAAGCTGCAGCAAACCGAAGGCCATGGCGACGTAGAAATTCGCGTGGCACTAGACCGTGACTCTGGCAACTACGAAACCTTCCGCCGTTGGCTGGTGGTGGCCGACGACGCAGGCCTGCAAAACCCCGACGCTGAAGAAATGCTGATGGACGCGCGCGACCAGATCGCCGACATCGAAGAGGGCGACTACATCGAGAAACCGGTAGAGTCGGTGCCCATCGGCCGTATCGGTGCGATGGCTGCCAAGCAAGTGATTTTGCAAAAAATACGCGATGCTGAGCGTGAGATTTTGCTGAACGACTTTATGAGCCGTGGCGACAAGATTTTTGTCGGCACCGTCAAGCGCATGGACAAGGGCGACATCATTGTGGAAAGTGGCCGTGTCGAAGGCCGCTTGCGCCGCAGTGAAATGATTCCGAAAGAAAACTTGCGCACGGGCGACCGCGTTCGCGCCATGATCATGGAGGTCGACACCACCTTGCGCGGTGCCCCCATCATCTTGAGCCGCTCTGCCCCTGCTTACATGATTGAGCTGTTCCGCAACGAAGTGCCCGAGATCGAGCAAGGCCTGCTGGAGATCAAATCCTGCGCCCGCGACCCCGGCTCACGCGCCAAGATTGCTGTGCTAAGCCACGACAAGCGCGTTGACCCTATCGGCACCTGCGTCGGTGTGCGCGGCTCGCGCGTCAACGGCGTCACCACCGAGCTGGCTGGCGAGCGCGTAGACATTGTGCTGTGGAGCGAAGACCCAGCGCAGTTTGTGATTGGCGCTTTGGCCCCGGCCAACGTCAGCTCCATCGTGGTCGACGAAGAGCGCCACGCCATGGACGTGGTGGTGGACGAAGAAAACCTGGCTATTGCTATTGGCCGCGGCGGACAAAATGTGCGTTTGGCGTCTGACCTGACCGGTTGGAAGATCAACATCATGGACGCCGCTGAGTCTGCGCAAAAGCAGGCTACCGAGACCGAAAGCACCCGCGCCTTGTTTATGGCCAAGCTGGACGTCGACCAGGAAGTGGCCGACATTTTGATCGAAGAAGGCTTTACCAGTCTCGAAGAAGTGGCCTACGTACCGCTGCAAGAGCTGCTGGAGATTGCCAGCTTTGACGAAGACACGGTGACCGAGCTGCGCACCCGCGCCAAAGACGCGCTGTTGACTATGGCGATTGCCAAAGAAGAGTCCGCAGAAGGCGGCGAAGTCAGCCAAGACCTGCATCACCTGGACGGTTTGACGCCCGAGCTGATTGCGAAACTGGCTGAAAACAAGGTTCATACGCTTGACGATTTGGCTGACCTGGCCACCGACGAGTTGACCGATATCACGGGTCAGTCTGCCGAAGAGGCCACCGCGCTGATTATGAAAGCGCGCGAGCACTGGTTTGCAAACGATGCTAAAGCAGTCGATGCCAAAGCAGACGACACAGCGCCAGTGGCTCAGTAACATCATGGAGACGATCAGAAAATTATGTCAAGTACCACAGTCTCTGAGTTCGCAAACGAACTCAAAAAATCCAACGACACGCTGTTAGAGCAGCTCAAGAGTGCCGGTGTACCCAAAGGGTCCGCCAGCGATGCGCTGACCGACGCTGACAAACAAAAGCTGCTGAGCTATTTGCAAACCAGCCATGGCACAGCCACGGCTGAGCGCAAAAAAATCACGCTGGTCAAAAAGTCAACCACCGAGATCAAGCAGGCAGATGCCACTGGCAAAGCGCGCACCATTCAGGTAGAGGTGCGCAAAAAGCGCACCTTCGTCCAGCGTGACGACGAGGTGGAAAGCGCCGAGCAAGCAGAGCCCGCTCCGTCTGCTGCTTCCCTCATTGACCATGCCGAGCTGGCGCGCCGTGAAGAAGAGGCCAGTCGCCAAGCCGAACTGCTGCGCCGCCAGGAACAAGACCTGGCCGAACGCCGCGCCCTGCGCGAAGCCCAGGAAGCGCGTGATATGGCGATGGCCCTGCAAGCTGTGGATGCTGCCACCCGCGCTCAAGATGATGTGCAAAAAGAAGGCGCCGCCCAGCAAGAAGTTGCGAAGGCAGCCCCTAAAACACTAGCGCAAATGCAGGCAGAAGATGCTGCGCGCAAAGTGGCTGCGCGCGCTGAAAAAGACGCCGCTACGGCCGGCAAAGAAGCCCAACTGGCAGACAAAGCCGCTGCCCAGGTGGATTTGCAAGCCAGCAAAGCTGCAGCAGCCGCCGCCGTGGCTGACCAAGCCAAAGCCGCAGCCAATGAAACCGTGCGGGTGGCTGCCCAAGCCAAAGCCGACGACGTGGCCCGCGCCAAGGACCTGACAGATCGCCGCGATATCGCCTTGGCGGAAGCCGTGGCCATTCGCGCCATGATGAGCGCGCCCAAGCGCGTGCTCGTGGCCAAAAAGCCGGATGAACCCAAGCCTGTGGCAAAAGACGGCGTGAAGGGCACGCTGCACAAGCCTGCGGGCGCACCAGGCGCCAAGCCAGCCACTGGTACCGCTACCTCGCCTACCAGCGGCCCGCGTGGTGCCAAAACCGAAGTTAAATCCGAAAAACTGTCCTCCAGCTGGGGCGGTGATCCGGCCAAGAAGAAAGAAATCAAAACCCGTGGCGACAGCAGTGGCGGCGTAGGCCGTAGCAACTGGCGCTCAGGCCCGCGTGGCCGACGCCGTGGCGATGATGATCGCGAAGTAGCCGCGCCAGCCGCAGCTGTGGAAGCACGCGTCATTGAAGTGCACGTGCCTGAGACCATTACCGTGGCCGAGTTGGCCCACAAGATGGCCGTCAAGTCTTCTGAAGTGATCATGAAGCTGATGAAGCTGGGTCAGATGGTCACTATCAACCAGCCGCTGGACCAAGACACCGCCATGATCGTGGTGGAAGAAATGGGCCACAAAGCCGTTATCGCGGCGCTGGATGATCCAGAAGCCTTTACCGACGACGATACGACAGAGCAAACAGTCGAACTGTTGCCGCGCGCGCCTGTCGTCACCGTCATGGGCCACGTAGACCACGGTAAAACCTCCTTGCTGGACTACATTCGCCGTGCGAAGGTTGCCTCTGGCGAAGCCGGTGGCATTACCCAGCACATTGGTGCTTATCACGTAGAGACGCCGCGCGGTATGGTGTCCTTCCTGGATACCCCTGGCCACGAGGCGTTTACCGCCATGCGTGCCCGTGGTGCCAAGGCTACCGACATTGTGATCTTGGTGGTGGCAGCGGACGACGGCGTGATGCCGCAAACCAAAGAAGCTATCAAGCACGCAAAAGCGGCGGGCGTACCGTTGGTCGTGGCGATCAACAAGATCGACAAGCCCGGTGCTAACTTGGACCGCGTGAAGAACGAACTGGTAGCCGAAGAAGTGGTGCCTGAAGAGTTTGGCGGTGAATCACCGTTTGTCTTGGTATCCGCCAAAACCGGGCAAGGTATTGATGATTTGCTAGAGCAAGTGTTGTTGCAAGCCGAAGTGCTTGAACTGCGCGCGCCAGTAGCTTCTATGGCCAAAGGTCTGGTGATTGAGGCGCGTCTGGACAAAGGCCGTGGCCCTGTGGCTACCGTGCTGGTGCAGTCGGGCACCCTCAAGGCGGGCGACATGGTGCTGGCAGGCTCCACCTATGGCCGCGTGCGCGCCATGCTGGACGAAAACGGCGTAGCGGTGAAAGCTGCAGGCCCCTCCATCCCGGTCGAAATTCAGGGCTTGACCGAAGTGCCCAATGCGGGCGACGAGTTCATGGTCATGCTGGACGAGCGCCGTGTGCGAGAAATCGCCACCTACCGCGCAGGCAAGTTCCGCAATACGAAGCTGTCCAAACAGCAGGCGGCCAAGCTGGAAAACATGTTCACCGACATCAATGCGGGCGAGGTCAAACTGCTGCCCATCATTGTCAAAGCCGACGTGCAGGGTTCGCAAGAAGCCTTGGCCCAGTCGCTGCTTAAGCTCTCGACGCCAGAGGTCAAGGTGCAAATGGTGTTTACGGCTGTAGGCGGTATCTCCGAGTCCGACGTGAACCTGGCCATTGCGTCCAAGGCCGTCATCATTGGCTTTAACACCCGCGCAGATGCAGGCGCCCGCAAGCTGGCTGAGAACAATGGCGTGGATCTGCGCTACTACAACATCATTTACGATGCAGTAGACGATGTGAAAGCGGCCATGAGCGGTATGCTGACACCTGACAAGAAGGAAGAAATCTTGGGTACTGCCGAGATTCGCCAAGTGTTCCGCGTTACCAAGATCGGTTCGATTGCCGGTTGTATGGTCACCAGCGGCTTGGTTAAACGCACCGCCAAACTGCGCCTGTTGCGCGACAACGTGGTCATCTTCACCGGTGAACTCGACTCGCTCAAGCGCTTTAAAGACGATGCGAAAGAAGTTAAAGAAGGCTTCGAGTGCGGCTTGAACATCAAGAACTACAACGACATTCAAGAGAATGACGTGTTGGAGTTCTTCGAGATAAAAGAAGTGGCGCGTACGCTGTAACAGGCTAATGCAAAGGAGTGCACCATGGATACGATGAAAAACTTATGGCGCAGCAATAAAGGCTTTTTGCTTTTTATTGGTCTGATGTTTGTGTTCCGTTCTGCCATCGCAGACTGGAACCTCGTTCCATCGTCATCCATGAACCCGACCTTGATATCTGGCGACCGCGTGATTGTCAACAAGCTGGCCTACAGCGTGCGGGTGCCGTTTACCTTGCAGCACATTGCGCGCTGGAGTAGCCCCGCCCGCGGTGATGTGATCACGTTTGACTCGCCTAAAGACGAGCTTAACTTGATCAAGCGGGTTATCGCCGTGGAAGGCGACGTGATCGAGATGCACGACAACACCGTATTTGTTAACGGCAAAGCGATGCAGCGGCATTTGATTGACGCGTCGCGGGCTATTCCAACGGAGCATGGCACCTTGAATGCTGAGATTTGGGGCGAACAGCTTGGCGATAAGCAGATTGAAGTTGCGCGCATTGACCAGTTGAATCGCCATCGTGATTTTGAAGCGGTACTAGTACCGGTTGGCCACGTGATGGTCATGGGCGACAGCCGCGACAATAGTAACGACTCCCGTTTTATTGGTTTTATTGACCTTGGCCGCGTTACCGGCCAAGCGGTTAGCGTGGCGATGTCACACAACCCTGACATGCTATACCTGCCACGCGCTGAGCGCTGGTGGCTTGCCCTGTAGATACATAAGATGCCCAAGAAAAAATCATCAGCACCCAATCGCGGCATCCGTGTCGGCGACCAGATCCAGCGGGATCTGGCTGAGCTGATCGCGCGCGAGTTAAAAGACCCGCGCGTCGGCATGGTGACGATCAATGCGGTCGAAGTCACGCCTGACTACGCGCATGCGCAGGTGTTTTTCAGCCTGCTGATGGGTGAGCCTGTCGAGGCGACAAAAGCGCTCAACCAGGCAGCAGGTTTCTTGCGCAACGGTTTGTTTAAAAAACTGCACATCCATACCGTGCCGACGCTGCACTTTCAGTTTGACCAAAGCATAGAGCGTGCGTCCGACATGAACGCCTTGATCAGCAAGGCTGTAGCCTCGCGTTCCAAGAACGAAGAAGAATGATGAACAGCGCTCCACGAGTACGGGTCGTGAGACGCCCCGTACATGGGGTGCTCTTACTCGACAAGCCGATTGGCCTGTCGAGTAACGACGCGCTGCAAAAGGCCAAATGGCTGCTGCGTGCGGAGAAGGCTGGCCACACAGGCACGCTTGATCCATTGGCCACCGGCGTGCTGCCGCTGTGCTTTGGTGCCGCAACCAAGTTCAGTGCATTGCAGCTAGAGGCGAATAAAACCTATGAAGCTACTGCGGTGCTCGGTATTAAAACCAGTACCGGGGACGCCGAGGGTGACGTGATTGCCCGACGCGAGGTGAATGTCACCCAGGCAGATATCGACCGTGTAGAAAAACTGTTTACCGGCCCCATTAGCCAGGTGCCGCCCATGCACAGCGCGCTCAAAAAAGATGGCAAGGCTTTGTACGAATATGCCCGCGAGGGCATCACATTGGAGCGTGAAGCGCGCAATGTCACAATTTATAAGCTAAATATTGCGCTAGCCCAATCAAATATAGCACAAGCAGCTATTAAAATAGTAGCTACTGTGAGCAAGGGTACGTACATTCGTACCTTGGGTGAGGATATTGGCGAGGCGTTGGGTTGTGGTGCGCACTTAAGCGCGCTGCGCCGCACGCACACCGGTGGTCTGGACATTAAAGATGCGGTGACTTTGCTGCAGCTAGAGGCTATGACCGAACAGCAACGCATGGACTGCCTGCAGAGCGTCGACAGTTTGCTGGACGGTCACGCTGAGGTCACACTGAACAGCGATGATGCAGGGCGCTTTTTAAGCGGCTTGCGCAGAAGAACCCAGTTGCCTGATGCAGATCAGGTGGCGGTGTATGGTGACAAACCACTAGCGCATGCGGCAAGCGACACCCGGGTGTTGCTGGGCGCTGCACATATCAAGGCGGGTGAACTGATCCCCACACGCCTGTTGTCACCGATAGAGATCGAACAGATTTTGACTTCGCAAGCAGCCACCCCCGTTCGGGCTGAGCTTGTCGAAGCCCTAGAAAGTCCTGTGTTCATTCATGAGCAGTTGGACCCAGGGCGAACGGGGAATTGAGAGAGAAACCATGAGCAAACAAATCCGTAACATCGCCATCATCGCCCACGTGGACCATGGCAAAACTACGCTGGTGGACCAGCTGCTGCGCCAGTCGGGCACCTTCCGCGAAAACGCGAAAATGACCGAACGCGTGATGGACAACAATGACCTCGAAAAAGAACGCGGCATTACCATTTTGGCCAAGAACTGCGCAGTGAGCTGGCAGGGCACCCACATTAACATCGTTGACACCCCCGGCCACGCCGACTTCGGCGGCGAAGTTGAGCGTGCCCTGTCCATGGTGGACGGTGTGGTGCTGCTCATCGACGCGGTGGAAGGCCCAATGCCACAAACTCGTTTTGTGACCAAAAAAGCTTTGGCGCTGGGCCTCAAGCCTATCGTCGTCGTGAACAAAGTAGACCGTCCGGGCGCACGCCCAGACTACGTGATCAACGCCGCATTTGAGCTGTTTGACAAACTCGGCGCGACCGAAGAGCAACTGGACTTCCCTGTGGTGTACGCCTCTGGCCTGAACGGCTGGGCCACCATGGAAGAAGGCGCTGCCGGTGAGCAGTGGGGTAAAGATTTGTCCCCCCTGTTTGACACCGTGCTGCGCCATGTGCCAGCGCATGCCGGCGACCCTGCCGCACCCCTGCAATTGCAAATCTCCAGCATGGACTATTCCAGCTACGTTGGCAAGATCGGCGTCGGCCGTATCAACCAAGGCACCCTCAAAATGCCGCAAGACGTGGTGATGATGGCCGGGCCCGATGGCGCGGTGGTCAAATGCCGTATCAACCAGGTGCTGACCTTTGAAGGCCTAGAGCGCCGTCCGCTGGACGTGGGCGAGATGGCCTACCCAGGCCACATCGTGCTCATCAACGGTATTGAAGACATCGCTTTGGGTGTGACGATCACCGACCCACTGAGCCCCCAGCCACTGCCGATGCTCAAAGTAGACGAGCCCACGCTGACCATGAATTTTTGCGTGAACAACAGCCCGCTGGCTGGCCGCGAAGGCAAGTTTGTGACCAGCCGCCAGTTGCGTGACCGCTTGCAGCGCGAGTTGCAATCGAACATGGCACTGCGTGTCAAAGATACTGACGAAGACGGCATTTACGAAGTGTCTGGCCGCGGTGAATTGCACCTGACCATTTTGCTGGAAACCATGCGCCGCGAAGGCTACGAGCTGGCTGTGAGCAAGCCACGCGTGGTGTTCAAAGAAGTCAACGGTGAGAAGCAAGAGCCTATCGAAATGCTGACCGTGGACGTCGAGGAAGGCCACCAGGGCGCAGTGATGCAAGCCCTGGGCGAGCGCAAAGGCGACCTGGTCAACATGGAGCCGGACGGCCGTGGCCGTGTGCGACTGGAATACAAAATTCCAGCGCGTGGTTTGATTGGTTTCCGTAACGAGTTTTTGAACATGACGCGCGGCACCGGTTTGGCCAGCAACATTTTTGACAGCTACGACGCATTCAAAGGCGACATCCCGGGCCGTAAAAACGGCGTGCTGATCAGCATGGATGACGGCGAAATTGTGACCTACTCGCTAGGCAAGCTGGACGACCGTGGCCGCATGATTGTGAAAGCCGGTGACCCAGTATACGAAGGCATGATCGTCGGCATCCACAACCGCGACAACGACTTGATCGTCAATGCCGTGCGCCAGAAGCAGCTCACCAACTTCCGCGTGTCCGGCAAAGAAGACGCGATCAAGATCACGCCGCCGATTATTTTGACGCTGGAAACAGCGGTGGAATTTTTGGAAGACGACGAGTTGGTAGAAATTACGCCAAAGTCGATTCGCCTGCGCAAACGCCATCTGAAAGAGCATGAGCGTAAGAAGGCGCGTCACGACTCTTAGGTCGAAAACGAAGCCGAAGACGGGGATTTTTTGAACGCAGAGGGCGCGAAGGTTTCGCGAACGGCGCAAAAGAAGTCCAAAGAAAAAAACAGCCAAAATTTGAAAATAGTTTTGGCTGTTTTGCATTGATTTCCTCGGCATTTTTGGTTTTATTTTTGTAGTCTCTTTTTTGCGCTCTCTGCGTAACCTTAGCGACCTCTGCGTTCAAAACTCCCCGTATTTCTTAGTCTGCCAACTACCTGACCATGAAACTCACACACTCTAAAGCCGTACTGCTCATGGTGGCTGTTACGTTGATGTGGTCTATCGCAGGCGTAGTCACCCGCCAGCTAGAGCATGCCAAGAGTTTCGAGGTGACTTTTTGGCGCAGCTTTTTCACGGCTATCTCTTTGCTCATCATCTTGCCCATTTGGCAAGGCAAAGACGTGTTTCGCAAGATGCACTGGGGTAGCCGGGCGTTTTGGATCTCGGGCGTGTGCTGGAGCGTGATGTTTACCGCCTTCATGATGGCGCTGACGCTGACCAGTGTGGGCAATGTGTTGGTGACGATGGCGGTCGGGCCACTTCTTACCGCTCTGATGGCGCGGTTTTTTATTGGGCACAAACTGCCCACACGCACTTGGGTGGCCATTGCGGTGGCGGGCGCGGGCATTGCCTACATGTTTGGCGCGCAGATGAATATGGGCGCGCCCGGTGCCTTGTTGGGTTGCCTGGTGGCGCTACTGGTGCCGATTGCGGCGGCTACCCACTGGACGGTGGTGCAGCGCGGGCACATGCGGGGTGATGATGTTGACCTGGTGCCCTGCGTGCTGGTGGGTGCGGTTATCTCCAGCTTGGTCACTTTGCCGCTGGCCTTTCCTTTTGTAGCGTCTGTCAAGGATGTCGCCTGGCTGGGTATGCTGGGCCTGGTGCAGTTGGCGATTCCTTGCACGCTGAGTGTGGTCTGCGCGCGGGTACTCAAAGCGCCCGAGGTGTCGCTGTTAGCCTTGCTGGAGGTCATTTTTGGCATCGCGTTGGCCTGGCTGGGTGCTAACGAAGTGCCCAGCCCCACGGTATTGCAGGGCGGGGCGTTGGTGATTGGCGCGCTGCTGGTGAATGAATTGCTAGGTTGGAAAGAGAAAAATGATGCAAACAGAGAACCATATCCTCATTGAAACCCGCGGCTGTGCCGGGCTGATTACTCTCAATCGCCCAAAGGCATTGAATGCATTGTCTCTGCCTATGATTAGGCAGATCACCACTGCACTCCAGACCTGGATGGCACAACCAGCTATCAAGTTAGTAGCAATACGCGGCATGGGCAAGAACCCCGCGTACGCCAGCGACAGCGCGGCCCCGGCCTTCACACCCTTCGGCAGTTTTTGCGCAGGCGGCGATATTCGCTACTTTCACCAGGCAATCTTCGCGGGCGACCCCACGCTGGAAGACTTCTTCACTGAGGAATACCAGCTTAACCACCTGATTCACACCTACCCCAAGCCGTACGTTGCCTTCATGGACGGCATCGTCTTTGGTGGCGGCATGGGTATCAGCCAGGGGGCCAGCCACCGGATAGTCACCGAGCGCACCAAGATGGCCATGCCCGAAACCGGCATTGGTCTGTTCCCGGATGTAGGTGGTGGGTACTTTCTCAGCCGTTGTCCGGGCAGAGTGGGCGAGTATTTGGCGCTGACGGGACAGATGATCGGCGGCCATGAGGCTGTTGCTAGCCAACTGGCGGATGCCGCAGTGGACAGCGCAGCATTGACCGAGCTGTGGGCGGCTTTGACAGAGATGGCGGATGTAAGCAAAGCCTCTGTCAGTCAATTACTTACTGCTAAAAAAATAGCTGCTGCTGCATTGATTCATTGGTCTGTAGGTGAAAATCGTGTAAATATAGATCAAATTTTTGCTAAAAACTCAGTAGTGGAAATAGTGACAGCGCTAGAGCTGGATGGCTCGCCGTGGGCTACCGAAACCGCAGCCAGTCTGCGCAAACGCTCACCGCTAATGCTGCATGTCGTACTGGAGCAAATACGCCGCGCGCGCAGCATGACGCTGGCCGACGATCTGCGCATGGAGCGCGACATGGTGCGCCACTGCTTCCATACGAAGCACCTTGGCCGGTCAGGCGCAGCGAGTGAAACCGTGGAAGGTATTCGCGCACTGGCGATGGATAAAGACCATACGCCCAAGTGGCACCCCGCGCGCATTGAAGACATCACGCCAGATATGGTGGAACCCTTCTTCACTAGCCCTTGGCCAGTTCCTGCACATCCGCTACGAAGCCTGATTTAGGGGTGGACTAAAACCTTTGCCAGGCGACAGTTGAACGTGTTTGTGATGAAAAATCTGGAGAAAGGCGCGGCGACCACCTCAAGATGACTACCAAGCTGCCCGCGTGTTTTCGCAAGATTTTTGCAGCACAAATTCTTCAGCTGGCGCTAGCCAACCAAGGCAATATCCTAAACCTTCACGCCCGTTTGAGGCTCTTCATCGCCCGCTCCACCTCGCGCTTGCCTTCGCGCTCATGGATCACGTCGCGTTTGTCGTGCTCGGCCTTGCCTTTGGCCAGCGCAATTTCGCATTTGATGAAGCCATTCTTCCAATGCAGGTTGATCGGCACCAGGGTGTAGCCTTTTTGCTCGATCTTGCCGGTCAGGCGCTTGATCTCGTCTTTCTTCATCAACAGCTTTTTGGTGCGCACGCTGTCGGGGTTGACATGGGTGGAGGCGGTGTTGAGCGGGTTGATCTGGCAGCCCAGCAAAAACAGCTCGCCATCACGGACCAGCACATAGCCATCGGTCAACTGCACCTTGCCGCTGCGCACGGCTTTCACTTCCCAGCCGTCCAGCACCATGCCGCACTCGTGGCGCTCTTCAAAAAAGTAGTTGTAGGCCGCTTTTTTGTTTTCGGCAATGCGGGTGTTGCCTGTGGCGGGTGAATCGGGCTTTTTAGACATAAGGTGTATGTGGGGGCTTCATGCCCCAATACAATTGGAGACTAGCGAACCCTGTATTCTAAGAACTACTACCCGCCCTAACCGTGAAAACCGTGAATAAGTCTGTACTCATCTGGTACAGCGCCCGCCAAATGTTTGATTTAGTCACCGATGTGGCCAGTTATCCGAAGTTTTTACCCTGGTGCGACCATGCCAGTGCCCAGCCAGCCGTGGGCCCCATGCACAGCGCGCAGGTCATGGCCGAGGTGGGCATAGGCTTTAGCGGCGTGCGCCAGAGCTTTACCACGCGCAATACCCATAGCATCGACGCGACCGGCGCACAGCAGGTGCACCTGGAGCTGGTACAAGGCCCATTTTCCAAGCTCGACGGCGTGTGGTTGTTTACCCCCGTGGGCGGCCCCGAGCAAAATGCCTGCCGCGCAGAATTGCGGCTCAATTACGACTTTGACAGCGCCACCTTGGCCGCGTTGGTGGGCCCGGTGTTTGACAAAATTGCCTCCAGCCTGGTGGACGCGTTTGTAAAGCGGGCAGAGCAGGTGTATGCCTAAAGCACCGCCAACCGGCGCGCTGCCACTGCACATTACCGTGTGCTATTCGCCATCAGCCCGGGTGGTACATACGCTGGCGCTGGCCCTGCCGCTTGGCGCTAGCGTGCGCGATGCTGTAGCGCTGTGTGCCAGCGACGCGCGCTTTGCCGCCGGGGTGCAGCCGGGCGCCTTGCCCGCTTTGCATTACGCAGTGTGGGGTGCCAAGGCAACCGCGGAGCACGTGTTGAAAGACTTGGACCGGGTAGAGCTGTGCCGCCCCCTGCGCGTAGACCCCAAGGTGGCCCGGCGCGAGCGCTTTGCCAAGCAGGGTGCCAGAACATCCGGGTTGTTTGCGACCAGAAGGCCGGGAGCTAAACCGGGTTATTGACAGGGTTATTGACCGGACTATTAACCGAGTTTTCGAGCCGACATCAGGTCTGCGCGCGCACAGTTAAATTATAAAAAACATAGCAGCTTGTGCTGTGCTCTATTGGGCTAGTAGCCTATTTGTATCACTAAATAGCGCCAAAGCACCTATTTGCAGTCTGCGGCCATCACGCCTTCCAAGCGCTTGCTCTCAGATGCACGGTCGGTGTCGCTCATGATCTCGCGCTCGCCTTTGGCATTGGTGGTGGCAATGCGCACGCCCGATGCAAAGCTGGCCTTGGCTTTCTTGGCCCGCTCGCAGTTGTCAGCCTGTTGGGCTGCAAACTTGGTCTCTTCGGCTTTTTTCTTGGCTGCTACTGCGTCGTCAGC
This sequence comes from Polaromonas sp., assembly GCA_043766985.1. Classification (GTDB taxonomy): domain Bacteria; phylum Pseudomonadota; class Gammaproteobacteria; order Burkholderiales; family Burkholderiaceae_C; genus JAAFIP01. The sequence goes on along the minus strand of JAYUHM010000195.1, from coordinate 3,872 downwards.
TTCTTTTTTCTTCTTTTCCAGCTCAGCGTCTTTACCCGTCAGTTTGGGTGCGCTGGCACCTGCTTTGGGCGCAGAAGCCGCGCCAGTGGCCCCAACGGCCACAGTTTCGGGCTCGGCCGCTTTGACCGCAGTAGCCTGCGCGCGGGCGCTGTTAGGCCGCTTGAAGATGTTTTTATCGGGCACTTCAGACGAAGGCCCCTGGTCGCTAAAAATGCGACGGCCGTCTTTGTCGGTCCAGCCCCATTGGGCGTGGGCTGCCGTGGCAAAGCCCAAACCCAGTGCCAGCACCAAGGAGGCAATTTTCAACACCGAAACAACTTGAATTTTCATAGCGTAAGTGTAGCGCGCTGCGCCCCAGATTTTGACCCTGTTACCACCTTGCAACCCCCGCTGGTAGGCGTATGCGCACCGTTAGTCGTACAGCTACAACGGGCAAGCCGCAAAAAAAGCGCTAGGGTTAACACCAGTGGGCCGCCGCGGCACGGGTACAATCGTTCTTTTGGAGCACCACTATGCGCCTGCTTGGCAAAGCATTGACGTTTGATGACGTTTTACTTGTACCCGCTTTCTCCGAAGTCCTGCCCAAGGACACCTCTCTGGCGACCCGGCTGTCGCGCAACATATCGCTGAACCTGCCCCTCGTCTCGGCCGCCATGGACACCGTCACCGAAGCGCGCTTGGCCATCGCCATGGCGCAAGAGGGTGGTATGGGCATCATCCACAAAAACTTAAGCGCTGCCGACCAGGCCGCACAGGTACGCAAGGTCAAGCGCCATGAGTCCGGCGTGCTGCGCGACCCGGTGGTGATTCCCTCTGACTTCAAAGTGCACCAAGTGATTGAACTGAGCGAGCAACTGGGTGTGAGCGGCTTTCCCGTGGTAGACGGCGGCAAAGTGGTGGGCATTGTTACTGCCCGCGACCTGCGCTTTGAAACCCGCATGGACGTGCCTGTCAGCGAAATCATGACCCCGCGCGAGCGCTTGGTAACGGTGCCCGTAGGCGCGCCGTTGGCCGACGCCAAAGCCTTAATGAACAAACACCGCCTGGAGCGGGTATTGGTGGTCAACGCGGCTTTCGAGCTTAAAGGCTTGGTCACCGTCAAAGACATCACCAAGCAAACCAGCTTTCCCAACGCTGCCCGTGACGAGCAAGGCAAGCTGCGCGTAGGCGCGGCCGTAGGCGTAGGCGAGGGCACCGAAGAGCGCGTAGCAGCCCTAGTAGAGGCGGGCGTAGATGCCCTGGTGGTAGACACCGCCCACGGCCACAGCAAAGGCGTTATCGAGCGCGTGCGCTGGGTGAAAAAGAACTATCCGCAGGTCGATGTAATCGGCGGCAACATCGCCACCGGCGCCGCCGCGCTGGCGCTGGTTGAGGCGGGCGCCGATGGCGTCAAGGTAGGTATCGGCCCCGGCAGCATTTGCACCACCCGCATCGTGGCGGGCGTAGGTGTGCCGCAGATTATGGCCATTGACAGCGTAGCCACCGCCCTGCGCGGCACCGGCGTGCCTTTGATTGCCGATGGCGGCATTCGCTACAGCGGCGACATCGCCAAGGCCATCGCCGCAGGCGCCAGCACCGTGATGATGGGCGGCATGTTTGCCGGCACCGAAGAAGCCCCCGGCGAAGTAGTGCTGTTCCAGGGCCGCAGCTACAAAAGCTACCGCGGCATGGGCAGCATTGGTGCCATGCAGCAAGGCAGCGCCGACCGCTATTTTCAAGAAAGCAGCACCGGCAACCCGAATGCAGACAAACTCGTGCCCGAAGGCCTCGAAGGCCGCGTGCCCTACAAAGGCTCGGTCGTCAGCATCATCTTCCAGATGGCTGGCGGATTGAGAGCCAGCATGGGCTACTGCGGTTGCCCCACGGTGGCTGACATGCAAAACAAAGCCGAGTTTGTCGAGATCACCACGGCCGGCATTCGCGAGAGCCATGTGCATGATGTGCAGATTACCAAAGAAGCACCTAATTATCGGGCGGAGTAACTTTCCGTGTATGGGAGCCAGTTTGGAATACACTCATTTGAACCCGCATGCGGAACAGTCTGTGGGGTTGCGCGATACGGCGCTTAATCAAAAAAGAGGTTTGGTATGTTGCTAGATGATCTGCGTCAAATGAAACCCGCGCTCGAATCTATTGCCCTGCGCTGCGGAGCCAAGCAACTGCGCGTCTTTGGCTCTGTGGCCCGCCGCGCGGAGCGGCCTGACAGCGATGTAGATTTTCTAGTGGAGTTGCCGCGAGGCTACGATTTATTTGGTCAACGGATGGCTTTGACGCAAGGCCTTGCGGATCTTTTGCATCGCAAAGTTGATTTGGTACCAGAGCATGAGCTGAGCCGTCACCTACGCGAGCAAGTGCTGCGTGAGGCGGTGGAAATATGAGCAAGGCCTGGCAAGCCTATGCGCTGCGTGTGCTTGATGCGATTGCCAAGGTGCGTCGCATTCAGCAACGCGGCAATGTAGTGGATGACGAGGTGCTCTACGACGCGGCACTGCGAAACCTGCAAACGCTGTCGGAAGCAACACAAATGTTGCCTGATGATCAGAAGGCGCTTTATCCGGCGATTCCTTGGCGCGAAATCAGCGGGTTTCGCAATATTCTGGTTCACAACTGCCTGGGCGATATTGACCCACTGGCGATTTCAGCCGTGATCAACACCCATTTGCAGCCTTTGGAAATTTGCATGAAGACGATGCTGGCTCGCACTACAGATTCAGAATAAATTACAGTTTAAATTTCTCCCTGGCCTACATGACCCACCAAAAAATCCTCATTCTCGACTTCGGCTCCCAAGTCACCCAGCTGATCGCCCGCCGCGTGCGCGAGGCCCATGTGTACTGCGAAGTGCATCCGTGTGATGTGACCAGCGACTGGCTGCGTGACTATGCCAAAGACGGCTCGCTCAAAGGCATCATCCTCTCAGGCAGCCACGCCAGCATTTACGAAGAGCTGACCGACAAAGCACCTGATGCCGTGTTCACCCTAGGCATCCCCGTGCTGGGCATTTGCTACGGCATGCAAGCCATGGCGCACCAACTGGGCGGCAAGGTAGAGGGCGGCCATAAGCGCGAGTTTGGCTTTGCAGCTGTACGTGCGCGCGGCCACACCGCGCTGCTCAAAGACATTGCCGACTTCACCACGCCCGAAGGCGAAGGCATGCTCAACGTGTGGATGAGCCACGGCGACAAAGTCACCGAGCTGCCACCAGGCTTCAAGCTGATGGCATCCACCGATAGCTGCCCCATCGCGGGCATGGCCGACGAATCGCGCAAGTTCTACGCTGTGCAGTTTCACCCCGAGGTCACCCACACCGTGCAAGGCCATGCCATACTGCGCCGCTTTGTTTTAGGCATCTGCGGCGTCAAGCCCGACTGGGTCATGCGCGACCACATTACCGAAGCGGTAGATTTGATTCGCAAGCAAGTGGGCGACGAAGAAGTCATCTTGGGCTTAAGCGGCGGCGTAGATTCATCCGTAGCGGCCGCGCTGATCCACCGCGCCATTGGTGACCAGCTCACCTGTGTGTTTGTAGACCACGGCCTGCTGCGCCTGAATGAAGGCGACATGGTGATGGACATGTTTGTCGGCAAGCTGCACGCCAAGGTGATTCGCGTCGATGCCGAGGCGCAGTTTCTCGGCCACCTGGCTGGCGTGAGCGAGCCCGAGGCCAAACGCAAAATCATTGGCCGCGAATTTGTAGAAGTCTTCAAGGCGCAAGCCGCCAAGCTCACTGCGTCAGGCGCTAGCAAAACCGGCGCAAAGTGGCTCGCCCAAGGCACCATCTACCCCGACGTGATTGAAAGCGGCGCAGCCAAAAGCAAAAAAGCCGTCACCATCAAAAGCCACCACAACGTAGGCGGCCTGCCCGAGCAGCT
>JAYUHM010000194.1:0-10654 GCA_043766985.1 Polaromonas sp. | reverse complement strand
TGCCAAACAGGGTGCTGTAAAAGCCCACAGACTGGGCGATGTCCGACACTGAGACGTGAACGTGAAAGCGTTTCATGGTGATGCTCCTTGGGGTGGTTGTGAAGAGGTAAAGCTAAAAGCGCAAAAAATACGCAAAAAGCGCAAAAAATAAAAAACTCTTTATGAAATTTTTCGGGTTCTAAATGGACATCTGTTGGTTCGGATTTTTTAGCGTTTTCAGCGAAATTTTTGCGCTTTTAACGCTCAATCCAATCTACGTTAGCAACACGCTGAAGTCGAAGGATCATCACGCGCCTGCCCAGCACAGCAGTGCTCTGTCAGGTAGGCCAACAGCGTGGTCATTTGCGAGTAATTAGCCCGGTAAATCAGGTTGCGCCCGCGCTGCTCGGCGCTGACCAAGCCGCTGTGGGACAGCTCTTTGAGGTGGAACGACAGCGCGCTGGGCGCAATGTCCAGCAGCGCTGCCAGCGCACTGGGTGTCAGCCCATCGCCACCCGCCACCACCAGAGCGCGAAAGCTGCGCAGCCGCTGCGCCTGCGCCAGCGCCGCCAGCGCGCGGATGGCATCAGTTTCGGCTATTTTGGCAGATTTAGTAGGTTTGGAAAGTGTTTTCATAGTTCAATAATAATTGAACTATGAAAATATGTCAAGCCCTCATCTTTTTCCCATCAACTGCAACACCCGCTCTCCTTGCCGTTTTCCTGAATCGGCGGGCAGGGGTTGGTGCCGTACGAGCAGTACACGCAGCAGTCGCCCGGCAGCGGGCGCAGCACGGCATGGCAGTGCGTGCAGTCGTAAAACCACTGGCAGGCATCGGTGGGCATGGTCTCGCTTTTGGCAAAGCCGCACTCGGGGCAGGTGAGGGTGGACTCTAGGGTGATGCTGCGCATGGCGTGAGTTTACGCCTCCGGATGAAAGTAAGCGACTCAACCCATAATCGCCCAAGCGTACTAAGATAGACCTCAGCCAACGACTAACCTCAGGAGACCCCCATGACCCTATCCGCCATCCAATCCCAAGTCAGCCCCGAAGAGTGGGCTATCCGCTGCGACCTGGCCGCTTGCTACCGGCTGGTGGCGATGTACGGCTGGAGCGATCTGGTGTTCACCCACATCAGCGCCAAACTACCCGGCCCCGATCACCATTTTTTGATCAACCCCTACGGCCTGATGTTTGACGAGATCACCGCTTCTAGCCTGGTGAAGGTAGACAAAGACTGCAACGAGGTGATCGACTCGCCATACCCAGTCAACCCCGCTGGCTTCGTCATCCACAGCGCCGTGCACGAGGCGCGGGAGGACGCGGGCTGCGTGCTGCACACCCACACGCGGGCGGGCGTGGCCGTGAGCGCGCAGGCAGCCGGTGTGCTGCCTATCAGCCAGCAAAGCACCTTTGTATTGGGCTCGCTGGCCTACCACGGCTACCAGGGTGTGGCCTTCCGCCCGGAGGAAAAGCCCAGCCTGCAGGCTGACCTGGGTAGTGCCAACTACCTCATGCTGCGCAACCACGGCCTGCTCACCGTGGGCAAAACCATTCCCGACGCGTTCTTGCACATGTACGTGTTTGAGTCCACCTGCCAAATCCAGATCAGCGCACAGGCCGGTGGCCCGCTCACGCAGGTGGAGCCCGGCATTGTGCAGGGCGTGGCGCAGGCGATGAAGGTGCAGACTGGTGGCTTGGGCGGCGCGTTTGTCTGGCCGTCGCTTTTGCGCAAGCTGGAGCGCACGGATTTAAGCTACAAAACTTAGTTGCTACATATTTTGTAGCTCCTTGTGCTTTGCTCTATTGGGCTAGAAGCACTATTTGTATGTAAAATCTCACGGTGTAGCCAAAATTTGCAGGGTATGGCGCAGCGCTGACTCATATACCAGGTCTACCGATACTCTGTGCTTTTGCGCCGCTGTGGTGGTTTGGCCCAGTGCCGTGCCAACGCGCGCGAAAAGGCGGGACGCCAACACCAGTTGGTCTGTAGCGCCGGCCTGCCTTATAGCCATGCCCACCAATCGCCCGCCATCGTCAAACACCGGCCCACCGCGTGGCCCAGGGCTTAGCGTAATGCCCAGAGGGCGCGCCGCGTGGCTAGCTTGCGGGCTGCCCAAAAACCCGGTGTGCAGCGCCGGCCACTGGGGCGTCGCGTCCAGGCTGGGGGTGTATTCCACCGCATAGGCCACGCTGCCGGGAAAGGCGTCGCCAGGGGCCAGTTGCAAAGGGTCCTCCAGGGGCAATGCGGTGCGCAGGCGCAGCGCCACAATGCCCAGCTCGCTGAATCTGCGGTCTATCTGCGCTGCGGTCATCTGACCCAAGCCGTTGCGTACCCATACTTTGGTTAATGTGCCCAAGGTGCTTTCTGGTAGCAAAGCCATGCGTCCGCCGCCCGCCAGCAGGCCGGTGCCAACCACGCGTGCACCTTTGGGCAAGCCCGCTTGCGGCCCGTAAGGTGCCATGCGCACAGGGGTTTGCAGCAGCAGTCCGCTGGCAAGCGGCGCGTCCGCCTGCAACTGCTTTTGTACAGCGGCCAGAAGCGGCTGCTGGGCTGCGCGTGCTGTGGCGTCTGCCAGCAGTTTTTGCGCTACGGCCGCTTGGCCACCCAAATGCAGCAGCCAAGCGTACAGGGCGCTGCCGCCCACCACGTCCAAGTGTGCGCCAGCCGTATGCGCGCCAAAAGCCAGTGCGCGGCGGTACTGGCCCTGCTGCATGCTGGTGCGCACCAAGCCCATCTCGGTGTCGGCCGCGTGCTGAATTAACGCGGCGCGCTCAAATGCCTGCTGGGCCGCGTCGGTGTCGCTGCGGGTTAACGCCGCCTCCCCCAACGCCAGCAAGGCGCTGCGCTCTTGCATGCGTGCAGCCTGCTCTGCTGCAGTGGGTGCCTGGCTGGTGCTGCTGGCACTGCCAGCAGCACGCGCTTGCGCCTGCTGCAGCAGTTGCTTGAGCTTTTGCTGACTGGGTGCTTCAGGTTCGGCTGCAAAACTGGGTCCAAAAAATAGGGTGCAAGCGGCCACAACGATGCTGCGTATAGCGTGTAGGCTAGGGCTCACGGGTTAGGGTTGGTTCCACCCGGGCACGCGGTACCTGCGCCAAGTCGGTTAATACGCGCGGTGCCACCATCACCCACTACCGTAGCCGGTGTGTAGGGCGCCGCTGGGGCTTTGTAGCTGGCCATAAAGGCCACCAGCGCATCAATGTCTTGCGCGCCGCCCAGTTGGTTAGTGCCTTTGAGGAAGGTGCTGTAGCCGTCGCCACCAGTGGCCATAAAGTTGTTGACCGTTACGCGGAATGTTTTGGCGGGGTTGACAACCACCCCGGCGGCGCTTACCAGCGTCTCGGTAACGCCGCCGGTGGTGAGGGTGACATTGCTGATGCGGGCGTCGCAGGCCTTGGCACCGTCCCAGTCGTATTTAAAGCCTGCAGACGGCAGCATAAACCGGGTGGCCGTAGTGGACTGGCCTCGGCAGCCTACAAACTGCTCCTCCAGCACGTCTTTGATATTTTGCGCCGTGAGCGACAGGGTGACCAAACTGTTGCCAAACGGTTGCACGGTAAACGCCTCGCCATAGGTAACGTTGCCATCGCCTTCATTAGCTGTGCTGGTAGCGAAGGTAAAACCCGGCGAACGCACGCCACCACCGTTCATAAAGGCGATTACTGCATCGCCAAAGCCCGCCGCTTTGGTGGCGTTCAATTGTGCGTCGGCTATCAAGTTGCCTGCAGGCATATTGCAAGCCGTGTCGCGGGTTATGGGTAGCGCTGCAGAGATACCGCCCAACACGGCATTGGCCAGCGGCGACACCAAGGTTTTATAGCCATTGATGATGGCGCTCACCGTAGTGTTGCCTGGCAAGCTGGCATCGTTGCGCACCACCAAGCGGTTGGTCACCTTGGCATCGGTAATGTCTTTGGTGGCGGGGTTAATCGTCAAGTCGACATCGGTCAGTATGCGGCCAAAAGAGCTGGAGCTGGTTACCGCAATGTTGCGGCCAGTGGCATTGGGCAGCTTGCAGTTATAGGCGGCGTGGGTGTGGCCGCTAATCACCACATCTACGGCGTTGTCCAGCTTTTTGACGATATCCGCAATCGCCGAACCCACCAAGTTGCCGTCGCAGGCGTTGATGTCGCCCAAGGTGCCCGATTGAAAGCCACCTTCGTGCACCAGTACCACGATGGATTCGATACCCTGCGCGCGCAGCTCGGGGATCAGCGCGTTGACCGTTTGTGCTTCGTCGTTAAACGTCAGGCCGGCTACACCGGTGGGCGTCACGATAGAGGGTGTGGCCTTCAGCGTCATGCCAATGAAGGCTACTTTCACCCCGTTAAAAGTTTTAACGCCGTAGGCGGGCAGCAACGTTTTGCCTGTCGCCGTGGTCACCACGTTGGCGGAAAGCCATTTGAATTTGGCGCCTTCAAAAGGTACCGGCGTGCCGACACTGGCGCCTTTGCAGCTGTTGGGGTCTGCAGCTTTGCAGCCGCCGTTTTGAAAGCGCTGCAGCTCGCTGGCGCCTTTGTCAAACTCGTGGTTGCCTACCGAGCTGAACTCCAGGCCAATGCGGTTCAGTGTTTCAATGGCCGGTTCGTCAGAGAAAAACGACGAGATCAAAGGCGTGGCGCCAATCATGTCGCCCGCGCCCACCACCACGTTCAATGGGTTTTGGCTTTTCAGTTTGGCCACGTGTGCAGCTATAAATTCGGCACCACCCACGGGCGGACGGTCAGCCACCAGCACGGCGGTGCTGGTACCAAATGTGCCAGGCGACTCCAGATTGCCATGGTAGTCGTTAAAGCCAATCAATTTGACGGTAAACGGTGCGGCGGCGGTTGGGCTGGGTTGGGTAGTTGGTGGGGCCGGGTCATCCGAGCCAGAGCAGGCCCAGAGCACAGCCAAGGCGGCACCCGCGGTCAAAATTTTGAATGTCATGGTTAGCTTTCCTGTAATGAAGGGGTTGCAAATTGGCGTAATCGAGATAGAGAGTTTGGTCTGGTAGCGTGACAGTCGCGTGACAGCGATGCATCACTTTTAATAGCTGCTTGTGCCCTATACGATTGGGCTTTGAAGTGTTTTAGTCATTAAATTGACATTAAATCTTCATAAGCGCGTCATAGCTGCTTGTCACACTCAGTATTTTCAACGAGAGGATCTATGATGAAAGAACTACCTATTCCCACCTTGGCCCTATCGACCATTACATTACCTCGGGGGTCACTTCATCCGCGCTCTCCTGATGCGGGCACCGTCGAACTTCCTGCGCGGCAGGCTGCTGCTGGTCGCGTCCAAATTGTTTGGGCAAGACACCAAGACGAGGTAAGGCAAGCACAGCAACTGCGCTACCAAGTATTTGCGCGCGAGATGGGTGCGCGCTTAGAGACGCCATTGGCAGAGCATGACGTAGACCGCTTTGACGACTACTGCGAACATCTTTTGGCACGCGATAACGCCACCGGCCAGGTCATAGGCACTTACCGCGTGCTCACGCCCACGCAGGCGGCGCGGGCTGGGGGTGCCTACAGCGACACTGAGTTTGACCTGAGCCCGCTGCGCGAACTGCGCCCCAAAATGGTAGAGCTGGGCCGTAGCTGCGTGCATGCCGAGCATCGCCAAGGCGGGGTTATCCTGGCTTTGGGCGCCGCTTTGTACGAGTTCATGGGGCGTAACCGGTTGGAGACCATGATGGGCTGCGCCAGCATTCCCATGTTGCACAACGGCATGGTCAGCGGGGATGTGGCCGCCAGTGTGTGGCGGCAAATGCGAGAAAAGCATTTGGCTTGCCCACAGCTGCAAGTGCGCGCACATTTGCCGTTACCGGTGGATCAGCTTGACGACAGCCTGGACGTTGACCCGCCTGCGTTGATACGAGGCTACTTGCGCCAGGGTGCCAAAGTGCTGGGTGCACCAGCATGGGACCCAGACTTCAACACGGCTGATCTACCGCTGCTGATTTACGTTAAAGATGCGCCGAGTCGCTTTTTGAAACGTTTTGCAGGTGGCACGTGAGAGCCGATGGCGGTGCGGCCAGAGCCGCCATGGGCCAGCGCCATAGCCCGCCAGAGGGTGTGCGCGCCGTGTTCATATCGGACCTGCACTTAGGCACTGCCGGCTGCCAAGCTGCCGCCTTGCTTGAATTTCTTAAGGCATACCCGAGCCAGAGCTTGTATTTGGTGGGCGACATTATTGATGGCTGGCAGTTGCGCCGCCGTTGGTACTGGCCGCAGTCGCACAACGACGTGGTGCAAAAGCTGCTGCGCCGCGCCCGCAAGGGCTGCCGCGTGGTGTTTGTACCTGGTAACCACGATGAGTTTGCGCGCGCGTTTTTAGGACACCAGTTTGGCGGGATAGAGGTGCTGCAGGAGGCGGTACACACCACGTTGTTGGGCAAAAAGCTGTGGATCACCCATGGCGACTATTTTGATGGTGTGATTCAGTGCGCCAAATGGTTAGCCTATGTGGGCGACAACATGTATGAGTTCACACTGCGTTTGAACCGCTACCTGAACTACTGGCGTGCCAAGTTGGGCATGCCCTACTGGTCTTTGTCGGCTTTTCTAAAGCACAAGGTGAAGAGTGCGCTGAACTACGTGACTGATTTTGAACGCGCCGTAGCCCGCGAGGCAGGCCAGCGTGGCTACCACGGCGTGGTGTGCGGCCACATACACCGCGCGGAGATGCGCGAGATTGACGGTGTGCTGTATTGCAACGATGGCGACTGGGTAGAAAGCCTGAGCGCCTTGGTAGAGCACCACGACGGTCGCCTTGAAATTGTGCACTGGCAAGCGTATTCAACGCCTGCAGCAATCGATACGTTACCCGCTGAGATGGCGCACATTGAAGGAGTAATCGCATGAAAATCGCATTGGTCACAGATGCATGGCAACCCCAGGTTAACGGGGTAGTTACTACCTTGGTGGCGCTGGTGCAAGGTTTGCAGGACAACGGCCACGAGGTGGTGGTTATTCACCCAGGTTTTTTTAAAACACGCCCATGCCCAGGATATGCAGGCATTGACTTGGCCATGCGCCCATACAGCACCTTGGCCTATTTACTGGACGGGCACATGCCAGACGCCATTCACCTGGCCACTGAGGGGCCACTGGGCTGGGCCGCGCGCAAGCATTGCTTGCGCAGGCAATGGGCTTTCACCACAGCGTTTCACACCAAATTCCCAGAAATTCTGCATGCTGCGGCCAAAGTGCCTTTGGCCTGGGGCTACGCATTATTTCGCCGCTTTCACGCGCCGTCCTCTGGCGTGATGGTGCCTACGCAAGGCGTATTGCGCATGCTGGAGAGCAAAGGCTTTAAAAATTTGCGTGCCTGGACGCATGGGGTTGATACCGCGCTGTTTGCCTTCACCCCGCAGCCGCGTAACTACCTGCCGCTGGGGCCTGTGGTGCGGCCAATCAGTCTGTTTGTCGGGCGGGTGTCCTACGAAAAGAACATTGAGCATTTTTTGCAAATGGACGTCCCCGGCACCAAGGTGGTGTGCGGCGTGGGCCCGTTGATGGGCAGTTTGCAAGACAAGTATCCGCACGCAAAATGGGTGGGCCTGCTGAGCCGGCCAGAGCTGGCCAAGCTTTATGCCAGCGCCGATGTGTTTGCCTTTGCCAGCCGTAACGAGACGTTTGGCTTAGTGATGCTGGAGGCGATGGCCTGCGGTACGCCGGTGGCGGCTTTTCCAGTGGATGGCCCGTTAGAAGTGCTGGGCGCTGACATTGGTACCGTGCAAGGCGGCGCCACGCACGCTGACCTGGAGAAAGCCTGGCAGGCAGCGCGTCAAATTCCACGCCATGAGGCTCGGCTACGCGCGTTGACGTTCAGTTGGGAAGAGGCTACCCAGCGGTTTACAGGGCATCTGGTGCCTGCCCGCACCACTAAACACTTGACTAAGCCCTCGTTGCTGTCATCATTGTTTCACAAAACTGTCACATAAGGGGCGCACACTCCTGTGTATCGGTAACGCCATTTACATAGAGACACGATGACAGCCACCCACAAGCCCAAGGCTCCTGTTGACCAGTTCTTAGACCGCGACCAAAGTATTTTGGACTTTAACCGCCGCGTGCTGAGCTGGGCACGCCGGGACGATGTGCCTGCGCTAGAGCGGCTGCGCTATATATGCATCGTATCGTCCAATCTAGATGAGTTTTTTGAAGTGCGCGCGGCGCAGCTTTTGCTGGCGGTGAATGCGCAGGATAACAAGGGTGCCTACAGCGTCGCCTCATTTACCGAGCTGGCCAATGCCGCGCATGCGTTGGTAGACGAGCAGTACAAGGTGTTCAATGACGCCGTCACCCCAGCGTTGGAGGCCCGTGGTGTGCACGTGGTGTCCCATGGCCACCGTAGCGCGCGGCAGAGGAAATGGGTGAAGGACTACTTTGAACGAGAGGTGTTGCCGCTGTTGATGCCGGTAGGCTTAGACCCCGCGCACCCGTTTCCCCTGGTGGCTAACAAGTCGCTTAACTTTATTGTGCGTTTGGTTGGCAAAGATGCTTTTGGCAGATCCAACGAGATTGCGATTGTGAAGGTACCCCGCGTATTGCCGCGTTTGATGCGTATGCCCAGCCTGCGTGGCAACGGTGATACATCCTTGGTATCGCTCTCCAGCGTCATTCGCAGCCACTTGGTTGACCTATTTCCCGGTCGCTTGGTGTCGGAGTTTTCCCAGTTTCGTGTTACCCGCCATTCTGACTTGGCCGTAGACGAGGAAGATGTGCGCAACCTGCGCACCGCACTGCGCTTGGGCCTGCAGCAGCGCAACTATGGCCAGGCCGTGCGGCTGGAGGTGTCGTCGGGGTGCTCCAATTTTTTGTCGGAGTTTCTCACGGCGCAATTTAACTTGCCACCGGGCGCGGTGTACCGCGTGCACGGGCCGGTTAACTTGGTGCGCTTTAATCAGTTAATTGAATTAGTCGACAAACCGGACTTGTTGTTTCCGGCCTACCGCCCCATAGCGCCGCTGGAACTGCTGCCCGGCGTATCGATTTTTAACCAAATGCGCGAGCGCGACATACTGATTCACCAGCCGTTTGAAAGCTTTGACGGGGTAATGGCTTTCTTGCGCGAGGCAGTGCACGACCCCCAAGTGTTGACCATACGCCAAACCATTTACCGCACGGGCGCACAGTCGGAAATGATGGACTTGCTGGGCGAGGCAGTGCGCTTGGGCAAAGAGGTAACGGTGGTTGTGGAGCTTAAAGCGCGCTTTGACGAAGAAGCCAATATCAACTGGGCAGAGGCGCTGGAGGCACTGGGCGCGCAAGTGGTGTACGGCGTGGTGGGCCTTAAAACCCACGCCAAAATGCTGTTGGTAACGCGCCGCGAAGGCAAGGCCTTACGACGCTACGGGCACTTGTCTACGGGCAACTACAACCCGCGCACGGCCAAGCTGTATACCGATTTAAGCTATTTGACCGTCAACCCTGAAATCACCGCGGACATGCAAGCCGTGTTTGTGCATATGGCGGGGCAGTCCAAGCTACCAAAATTAACGCGCTTGTGGCTGGCCCCATTTGACCTGCATAAAAATTTGATTGACAAGATTGACAGCGTGGCCCACGCTGGCGCGCACAAAGACCGGCGCATTGTTGCCAAAATGAACGCGCTAACGGATGAAGCGTTGGTGCTCGCCGTGCTGCGGGCTGCGCGGTTGGGTGTAAAAATTGATTTGATCGTGCGGGGGGCTTGCACGCTACCGCTGACGGACCCGCTGGTGCGTGCCAACGTGGTGGTGCGCTCTGTGATTGGGCGATTTTTGGAGCATTCACGCATATTCTATTTTCGCGTGGGTGGGGTGGAGGATGTGTATCTGTCCAGCGCCGACTGGATGAACCGCAACATGTTGCGCCGCATCGAAATCGCATGGCCGGTGTTAGACGCCAAGCTTCGCCAGCGCGTGGTTGACGAATGCCTGGTACCGTATTTAAACGACACCGCCGATGCCTGGTTTATGCAGCCCGACGGCACCTACAAGCAACTAGCTGGGGAGGGGGCATTGAGTGCGCAAGCGGAGCTGGCTAAGAGGTACACACAGTTGGCCCATACCAAGAAGGATCGTTCTATGGCAGCGGGGGCATGATGGACTTGGTTTTGTGGCGTCATGCTGAAGCCTACGACTTGCCTGAACCGTGGGATGAACGGGCCGATTTTGCGCGGGAGTTGACACCCCGCGGAACTAAACAGGCCACGCGCATGGCCGCGTGGCTAGACCGGCAGCTACCCGAGAATACCAAAATATTCACAAGCCCCGCCGTGCGTGCCGACCAGACTGCGCGAGCACTGCAGCGCAAATACAAAACCCGCACGGAACTACTGCCCAGTGCTGGGTATGCTGACTTGTTAAGCGTGGCGCAGTGGCCGACCTGCGAGTGCACGGTGCTGTTAGTAGGCCACCAGCCCAGCTTAGGCGCCTTGGTAGCGCATGCTCTTGGCTTTGAGACAAAGCTGTGCGCTATGAAAAAAGGAGCGGTATGGTGGCTGCGCGCGCGTGAACGTGCCGGGCAATTAGAAACCGTACTGGTAACCGTACAGACACCGGAATATTTGTGAGCTCTCCGTGTTCTACTGTCCATCCATTCCGCTAGGAGTCTGGGCGGCAGAACGATTTAGCCGAGTCCAGTTCACTCCACAGGAGCTCCAAAATTGGCTAGGCGTTGATCAATGCAGTCGTTAACG
>JAYUHM010000193.1:0-4043 GCA_043766985.1 Polaromonas sp. | reverse complement strand
TTCGTGAACGAGCTGTTTGGCAACCCCTTGGCCATGGACGAGCTGGACAAACCGCTCAGCTACTACAAACAAGCCGACAAATGGCAAAACCGCCTGATCCAGGGCGACAGCCTGTTGACCATGACCAGCCTGCTTGAGCGCGAAGGCATGGCCGGCCAGGTGCAGTGCATTTACATGGATCCGCCCTATGGCATCAAATACGGCAGCAACTGGCAAATGCGCCTGAATGACCGCAACGTGAAAGATGGCGCGGATGAAAACCTGAGCGGCGAGCCCGAGGTGATCAAAGCCTTCAGAGATACCTGGGAACTGGGCATTCACTCGTATTTGAGCTATCTGCGAGACCGCTTGGTGGTGGCCAAAGAACTGCTGAATGACAGCGGCTCGTGCTTCGTGCAAATCAACGATGAAAACGTGCACTTAGTTAGATGTTTACTCGATGAGATATTTGGCAGTGAAAATTTCGTTGTGACTTTAGTAGTCAAAAAGAAATCTGCAACAACGCAGACTGAGCCAGTAAATGACTTCATTCTTTGGTACACAAAAAGCTATGAAGATGCGAAACCCAAATTTCGAAAATTAACAATTGAAAAAGATGCTTTTGCCGAAAAGAGTCGATTTAAGTTGGCTGAGTTTTCTGACGGGTCGAGAAAATTGGTTAAAGACTGTACGGACACGGAATTAAGTTCAACAGGTGTCCGTTTGTTAAATGATGACTATCCATTAGTTAGTCAAGACGAGAGCGACACCAGAAGTAAGCCATACATTTACCTTGGCAAAGAGTACAAACCGGGTCGTGGGCGTCATTGGACATACGACCCTGAGAGTGGAATGAAACGACTTGAATCGCTGAATAGACTGCGCCCTGCAAGCGAAACAATGCGTGGAGTCATATATCACGACGACTATCCCCGCGAGGCAATTTCGAATATCTGGGAATTTCATGGAGAGCGATCTCCAGTCTACGTTGTGCAAACTAACAGAGCTATCTTAGAACGCTGCATCCTCATGACCACCGACCCCGGTGATCTCGTCCTGGACCCCACCTGCGGCAGCGGCACCACCGCCTACGTCGCCGAGCAATGGGGCAGGCGCTGGATCACTTCGGACACGTCGCGCATCGCCCTGAATATTGCCAAGACGCGGCTCATGACTGCTACCTTTCCCTGGTACAAGCTGGTCGACTTGGTAGGCCAAGACGTGCGCCATGGCTTTATGTACAAAACCGTGCCGCACGTCACGCTCAAAAGCCTGGCCAATGACGAGCCGCCCGAGACCGAGACTCTGTACGACCAGCCCGAGGTGGACAAAAAGAAACTGCGCGTGGCGGGGCCGTTCACGGTAGAAACGCTGCAAAACTTCGAGCCGATTGCCCCCGAAGACATGGCCGAAGCGAATGTAGCGGTGGACCGGGTGCAGCGCTTTATCGACAATGTGTTTGAGCACCTGAAAACGGCAGGCATTAAAAACGGTGCCAAGAATGAGACAGCGGTGTTCAGCCGGGTGGACATCATTAACGACGAATCTGGCGCGCTGCATGCCGAGGGCTGGTATGCCGCCAAGGCAGACGGCCAGCCGGTGGAGCGCAAGGCCTACCTGCACATTGGCCCGCAGTTTGGCACCGTGAGCAAGCAGGCCGCCAACGCCGCGCTCAAGGCCTGCCGCCAGCGCGCCGATGCCGACTGGTTGGTGCTGCTGGGCTTTGGTTTTGAGAGCGATGTAGATAATCGCGCCGTGCCCATGAAGGTGGGCAGCTTTGAAGTGACCAAGGCGCGCATGCACGACGACCTGATGCAAGAGGGGTTAATCAAGAAAGACAAAAAAGCCGCCAGCTTTGTGACCATTGGCGAGCCCGACATTGGCTTGGTGCGCACAGGCGATGTCGTCTCAGTGGAGATTCGTGGGCTGGACATCTATGACCCGATCAAAGACGAGGTCAAACCCCGCAGCGCTGCCGATATCAACTATTGGATGCTGGACGAAGACTACAACGGCTCTGATTTCGTGCCCACGCAGGTCTTTTTCTGCGGCGGCGACAAAGACGAGTTTGACAAGTTCAAGCGGGGTTTAAGCCACCTGGCCGCAGCGTCGATCAAAAAGAACGCCGAGCGCACGCTGAAAATTGAAATGGACGATGAGGCTTTTGAGCGGGTTTATGGCCACCTGTCGCACCCGGTGGCTTACGTCAAAGGCAAGAAGCTCGCAGTGCGCGTGATCAGCCAGTTTGGTGAGGAATGCACCAAAGTGCTCACCCTTTAGACGGGTTTATCATGGCTAGAAAGCCACCCAGCCCAACCCTGCCTCACCCTGACCTGCTCCCAAACTGGCAGAGCGCCCTTTCTGATGCCAATCTCAGCGACGAGGCAGACGACAGCGTGTTCAAGCGGGGCCAGACCTACGCAGCCAGTGGCGCGGTGCAGGAGCCTGAACTGGCCTACCCGCAGGGCGGCACCTACATCGAGCTGTGTGCCACCGTGATGGGCACCCAGCTTTACACCTGCGTAGTGCGAGTCACTGAAGATGATGAAGTGGAGGGTGAGTGCGATTGCCCGCATGCCGAGGACGGCTACTTCTGCAAACACCAGGTTGCGCTGGCGCTGACCTTGCGCGGCTTGCTCGGCGGTGATGCGCCCGCGCACGACCCGCAAGCGCAAAAGAAGGTTGCTGCTGCTGCGGCCAAGCCCGCAAAAACCCAGGCGGTCAACCGCGAATCACTCAAGGTGTTTGTTCAGGGCCAGACTGTCGCTGCACTGGCGGACCGGCTGTGGCAATGGGCTGGGAATGACCGCGATTTGATGGCTGACCTCAAGGCCTGGGCCGCGCAAAGCCGTGCGGCGGATGACCCGAAAGCTTTGAAAACAGCGATCTCCGAGCTGCTCACATCCAGGGGGTTTCTGGATTGGCGTGAGTCGCCTTCTTATGCGTACCAGGCAGAGAAAGTCCTGCCCCTGCTGGAGACAGCCATTGTGGCCGACCCCGCGCAAGCCAGGGGGCTGTGTGAGCACGCGTTGCGCCGCATCTACAAGGCATGCGAAGAGGCTGACGATTCCGATGGCGACATCGGCGGTGTCATTGAAGCGTTGATGGACTTGTTGATTCGCAGCCTGCAGGCCGCGCCACCGCCTGCAAGCTGGCTTGAAGACTGGTTTGACCTGATGAAGGCCGACCCCTGGGGTTTGTGGAATGAGAAGGCGGTGGTTGCCGCTGCGGGTGCCGCAGTGCAGGAGCGCTATGGCCAGCTTGCCGCCCAAGACTGGTATGCGTGGGTGGCAAAGCATCGCCCAAACCCCACCCCGGATGCGCACGCGTCTGCAAGTGGGCCTAAGAATCGCGGGAATATAGCCATTCAAGTGGCCCGCACGTCAGGCACCTACGAATACGACTTCGAACGCAGTCGCCTGCGCCGCCGTTACGTGGACGACCTCAAGCGCAAGGGCGATGCACAGCTTGCCATCGACGTGATGCGCGACAGTCTTGAGGGTGCCAGCGAATACAGCGAATTGGTCGCCTACTGTGAATCCCTTGGCAAAACCCGCGAGGCCTTACAGCTTGCCCAGAGTGCCTACACGCTGTTCCCTACGGATCGGCGCAGCGAAGAGGATTTGCTGCGCTGCTACGAGCGCGATGGCTGGCACGATGAAGCCCTGGCCATTCGCCACCGGCAGCTTGAAAAATCACCCACGGTGGAACACTACAAGGCGGTGTTGAAGGCAGCGAAAAACTCCGGGCGCGACACCAACGCCTACCGGGACGAGTTGTTTGCCTGGGCGCAGGCACGCGAAGTTGAGCCGGGCCAGAAAGCAGGCAGCGGACGCACAGAACACTGGGCGCGCCACGCCTCGGTCCCGGCGGGCCGCCACGTCGGCACACGCGTTAAATGGCTGCTGGCAGATGGCAAGCTGGACGAGGCGATTGCCCTGGTGCAGCCGCCCCACGTGTGCGAGCCTGAATTGCTGCGTGCCATCGCGTTGAAACTGCCGTCTGCCCGTCATACAGAGGCGGTGGCACTACTGCTGCGCGTGTTCGCGGCGACCATGCCTGGC
>JAYUHM010000192.1:0-10734 GCA_043766985.1 Polaromonas sp. | reverse complement strand
GCTACAAGCCCAAGGCCACCAAGCACCCCTTCGGCGGCCCCGGCGCACACAACGGCGGGCGCATCCGGTTTAGCCCTGCCGATGGCTTTCTTTATGTGACAACGGGCGACAACCACCTGGGCATCGGGCCGCAGGGCCCGACGTACATTGGCGGCAAGGTGCTGCGCATCGACCGCGACGGCAAGCCAGCCCCGGACAACAAGCCACCGTCCGGCTTCGACCCGCGCATCTACACCTACGGCCACCGCAACCCGCAGGGCATCGCGTTCCGCCCCAGCGACAACCGCCCATTCACAGCCGAAAACGGCCCGTGGCACAGCGACGAAGTCACTGCGCTCAGCAACGGCGGCAATGCCGGCTGGGACCCGCGCCCCAACATGGCAGGCCGCAAGGACTGCCCGGACGACTACTGCGGCTACTCGCCCAACCAAATGGGCGCCTTGGATCCCAAGAAGCGCGCCGCCTTCATGCCCATGACCGATCTCAAGACCTATCCCAAAGCGATGAAGCCAGCGTGGAATAACAACGGGCTGTCGCAGGGGATGTTCTGCAACGCGTTCCTTTCGGGTGCGCAGTGGAAGGACTGGAACGGCCAAATGGTGGTTGGCTACGCCGGTATCGGCATTCACGGCACTGCCGTTGGCAATCGCCTTGATCTGCTGAAGGTTAGTGCCGATGGGTTGTCCGCCAAGAAGACCGATTTTCCGTGGCCGACGGTCGCCGGACGATTCCGTGCCTGTGAAATGGGCCCGGACGGCAATCTTTATGTCGCGCTGGAGGATCAGGGCAAGATCATCCGTGTTAAGCCGGAGTAATCGCACCTAAACAAGCGCGCTGCCGTTTCGGAACGAGGGCAGCGCGTTTTTTCATTCCTTGCAGGAATAAGGAGACAAGATTGAGAATCACCATTCAATGGCTTGCCGTCATCGGCCTGCTGTGCGGCGCGGGGTCGGTGTATGCTGATCAAGAGCTCGCGATGAAGAAAAACTGTACCGCGTGTCACTACGTCGACAAGCGCAAGTACGGCCCAAGTTTTCAGCAGGTCGCAGCCAAGTACGCCGATCAAAAAAACGCAGTTGCGGTGCTCGCCAAGAAGATCAGGCGGGGTGGGACTGGCGTTTGGGGCCAGGATGTGATGCCCGCGCAACCGCAAGTGTCGGCTGCGGAAGCACGCGTATTGGCGACGTACGTGCTGTCGGTGAAGTGATGGTTTCGTTTCTGCACGACCGCCAGATATCACCGTCGCCCACACGGGCACTGTGAGACCGCCGAGGCGACGATGGGTGCGGTTTTCAAGACCTTGCTGGTGATCGCGTGTGCCGCCATCACTGATCGCGGTTATTGCCAGAGTTTCTACTATGTCGAACCCGGAGTTGCCTCTTGTCCAGCGGCTCCGGCACCCACCACGGCATCCACCACGGCATCCACCACTGCGCCCCCCAAGGCGGTAACACGCGGTGTTTCTGTGCCTGGGAGCATCCGTGTGTCATGTGGGTTCGACCAAGGGTCGTACACGGTATCGTTGAACTCAACCGACCCCAGTGCGACGTTCACCCCGAAGACCTTCCTCGTCAATTTCGGGCGCATTGTCGGCAACGGTGCGTTTGCCGTCACATTCTCCACAACTGGGATACAGAGTGTGTCCACGACCATCTCCTCGAACATGGGTAGCCCCGCAGTACGGGGCCATTTTGTGAGTCCGGGCAACGAATTCAATGTCGTGAATCCCTAATCTGTCGCCACAGGGTCACCCATTAGCGCCCTTTGTCAACAGGGACGTGTAAAAAGCTGCGTCTCTCTCCCCGCGTTCTATTGATCAACCGTCTTTCTTCGCTCTGCGGTTTTTTACGCCTCGTCATGCGGTGCATCTGGGACCGCACGCCTGCGCAGTGCGGTAGCGGCCATGCCGCTGGCAATGATGATGCCCATGCCCGCCCACGCCATCGGCGGCAACTGGTCGTTAAACACCACCAGGCTGGCCAGCGCGCCAAACACAATGCCGCTGTACTGCAAGCTGGCTACCACCAGGGTCGCACCCGATGCATAGGCCCGCGTCATGCACAGTTGGCCAAGGGAGGCCAGCACGCCGATGGGTACTATCCACACCGCGTAGTGCCAGTCCCAGCTAGCAGCGCCAGTGACTGCAATGCCCAGCGCGCCAAACAGGGCCGAAGCCACTGCAAAATAAAACACCATGCGCGCTTCAGGCTCACCCGCACGCGACAGCGCCGTCACCTGCAAATACGCCAGCGCCGCCGTCATGCCCGACAGCAAGCCTACCAAGCCCGCCCATTGCTGGTTTTGGTCAAAGGCTGGGCGCAGCACCATCACCACTCCTGCAAAGCCTGCCAGCACCGTCACCAGCAGCGGGCCTTGCCGCTGGCCGCTGCCATACAGCATGGCACCACCCACCACAAACGCCGCCACCCACACGCTGCTCATGTAGTTCAGCGTCATGGCGGTGGCCAGGGGTAGGTGCCCAATGGCATAAAACCAGCCACCCAGCGACACCACACCAATAAAGCTACGCCACGCATGCATGCCCGGCAAACGGGTGCGCAAGGGCACCCCCGTAGCGCGCGCCCACACCCCTACAAACACCATGCTCACCATGCCCCGATAGCACACCAGCTCGGTTGCGGAGTAGTGCGCCGAGGCAAACTTAACGCACACGCCCATGAGTGCGAAGATAAATGAGGCGGCAACCATCCAGAGGGCTTGCATAGGTGTTTTATTGGTGTCTTAGGCTGTAAGCCCAATAGAGTAGGGCACAAAGTGCTATTAAATACGTAGCTAATCGGCGTTAAAAATCATAACCACTTCTGCAAAAACATCGCCTGCCCCGCTGTGGGGTCAAGCTGGTAAGCGGCAAAACCAAAGCGCTCGTAGCTCTTGAGTGCCACGGCGTTACCGCTCAAAACCTCCAGCGTTATTTTGCAGGCACCGCGCGCCTGGGCCTCGGCTTGTACGGCTTGCATCAGCGCTTGCCCCACGCCGCGCCCGCGGGCGCTGGGGTGCACGGCCAGGTCATGGATGTTGACAAGCGGCTTTGCCTTGAAGGTACTGTAGGCCTCAAAGCAATTGGCCAGGCCCACGGCCTGTTCGCCTTGTGCGCTGCTTTGCCAAGCGATAAAGCTGAAGGCGTAGGGTAGCTGGGCCAGGTCGTCGCACAGGCGCGCTAGCGGCTCGGCAGGCAGGGCTGCACCGCCGCCCATGGGGTCTTGGGCATAGCTGTCCAGCAGCGTGGTGATGGCGGCGCGGTCTGCTGCCAGCCGGTAGTTAGCGCGGCGCACCTGCAACTGCGATGCTGGCGAAGAGGGGGGATGCGGGTCGGTCATGGAAGTGGTAATTTTTGACGGTATGTCTATACTTTACAGCCCATCGGCATCAGGAGACCCGACGTGGCCGCCAAGCCATAAAGCCTGCCTACCCCGCTATCTCCGGCTCTACCAAGGTCGCTAGCTGGGCCAGCGACTCTTGCCAGCCCAAGTAGCACATCTCCAGCGGGATGATCTCGGGCACCCCCTCTTGCGTGATGTGCACGTCAGTGCCGCAGGACACGCTCTTTAATATCACCGTGACCTGCATTTGGCCGGACAAGTTAGGGTCATCAAACTTGTCGGTGTAGCGCAGCTTTTCAAACGGCACCAGCTCCAGGTACTCACCACCAAAAGAGTGGCCCTGGCCAGTTGAAAAATTGGTGAACGACATCTTGAAGGTACCGCCCACTTTGGTATCCATATGGTGCACCTTGCAGGTAAAACCATAGGGAGGAATCCACTTGGCCATGGCCTCGGCATCTAAAAACGCGCGGTACACGCGCTCGGGTTTGGCGCGCAGCACGCGGTGCAAGCGGACGGTTCCTGTGGGCATGGTCGTTACTCCTTGGGGTTGCCATTGTGTCAAAAGTACCGTAAGAGTCAACACGTGGCCTCGGGCTAGTAGTTCATCGACCAGCGCCCATTTGGCAATATCAGTTTGCTGCCAAGCCGTTTGCGCCGGCAGGCAGACCCGCTACCGTAGCAGGGTTAGACAGACTGGCATCACTGCCGATCTTAAAGGAAGAGATAGTCTGGCCGCGACCGTTCAGCACATACAGGTTGCGCCCTGATGCTGAGACTGCCGCGTCAATCGGACCAGCGCCTGAGTGGCAATGCCTTGAACCAAGGACAGTTGACCTAACTTTGTAACGGAATAGCTGCTGATGGTGCCACTGCCAGTATTGGTGACATAGGCGTAACGGCTGTTGGGCGTGACTACCACCCAGCATGCAGCGGTTTGCGTGGTACCTACGGACGGGCTGACGACGACAGGCGTGGCGGGCGCTGCATTGTCAAATCGGTACGACGATACGGCGCTTGCGTTGGTTGCACCACCAAAAGCCTCCGACACCAATGCATTGCCCCGGCGGTCAAAGGCAAAACCAAACGGTGTTACGCCCACGGAAGCGGTAACCACGGGGGCGTCGATACTGCCGTTGCTGCGCACGCGGTAGCTGGTAAGCTTATTGGTGGCTTTTTCAGTCACCAGCAATATGTCACCGTCGGGGCTAAAACCGACTTGTGACGAGGCCGTGCCGCCCGATGCAGAGAGCGGACGCACACTGCCCGCCAGGGGCGCTAAATTCCCCTTGTCATTGCGAAACCCCGCGACATTGCCCGCACCTGCGGCGTTGAGCACATAGACAATGCCGTCGTGTTCTGTGACACTGATGGGACGCAGACCACCCGAGTCGACTGTGGATTCGAGTGTGAGCCGGTCTCGGCGCACTGAAAAGGTCGAGACTGTATTACTTTGCGCGTTGACCACAAACAGATGCTTGCCATTGCCGCTAAGTGTGACGGCGCCCTGGTTGCCCAGCCCCGTGCCTGTGCCCTGGCCCTGGGTGGCTGCACGCGTAAGCAGCGTCAACTGACCGTTGCTGTCGGGGGCAAAGACCAGCAGCTCATTGCCTGCGGGTGAGTTGGTGCTGGTAAAAACCTTGCCTGCGCGAAAACCGTCATCGTCTTCGCTGGCATGGGCCGACATGCCAAGGCTACTTAGCGACAAGGCGATGCCGAGCAGTTTGAATGTGTTGCGTCGTGTACTGTGCATGAGAATATCTCCTTCCGCCTGAAAGAGCGACGGCCTCTGCCACGTTGTGTGACGCTGGTTTGTCCATTGCCCTCGTCGCTGCATTACGCAAAATATCTCAACAATGTATGCTGATTGATCACGGGTCTATCACGATTTGCAAGTAAACGTCAAACCGCCCGCAACAAACTAAAGTCAAAGCGAGTGCCTCCAGCCAACTCAGAGCTGATGCGAATGACACTGCCATGCAGTTCCAAAATGCGTTTGACAATCGCCAATCCCAATCCGGCACTGTGCCCGGGCGCTACGCTGGGCGTGTCTTGCGCCTGCCAGTAGCGTTCAAACACATGGGGCAGGTGGTCTTTGGCGATGCCAACGCCGGTGTCGCGCACGCTCACCACCATCGCCGTGTCCTGGGGTTGAATGTCGATGTGGATGCTGCCACCTGCAGGGGTGTAGCGCAGCGCATTGTCGATCAGGTTTTGCAGCACGCGCTCTATCAACGCGATATCTGCGTACACCAGTGCGCTCGATTTGCATGTGGCGCTAAGCACCAGTTTGACCTTGCTTTGCTCTGCCTGCAGCTGGTAGGCCTGCGTCACGTCGTGCACTAGCTCAGACAGACAAAATGATTCCGGGTGTGGCTGCACGCGGCCTGCATCCAGTTTGGAGAGCTCAAACAAATCGCCAATCCGCTTGCCCAGACTGGCGCAGTGGCGCAGTACTACACGCAGATGGGCCTCGCGCTCTTGCGACGTGAGATGGTGATTGCGCAGCAAGCAGCGTTCGACATAGCCTTGGATGCTGGCCAGAGGGGTGTGCAGATCATGGGACAGATTGGAGACCAATTCACGGCGTAACTGGTCGCTCTGCGCGAGTTGCTCAAACTGCTGAGCTATGTGGGCTTGCTGCGCCGTGATGGCCTCTGTCAACAAAGCGATCTCGCCGCCCCTTGTGGCGCAGGTCTGCATCCATGGCGCGGTATCCCGAAAGCTACGCACTTGCTTGATCAGGCGTTGCAGCGGGCGGGTGAGCACGCTCAAGCCCAGCATCAAGGCCACCGCCGCAATGGCAAGGGCCATGGCAATGGCCAGCGCAGCTTCGCGCAGCGCACTGGAGCGGTCAGAGTCTTGCGCCAGACTGCGCGCCGCCTGGCCGCGCAGCACCACATACAAATAGCCCTGCTGGCCTAACTCTGCTACCGAAAACACGTTGCTGTGCAATGGTTCCCTCGGGTCGTCGCCCATTACCGGCAGGGCGATGTCGTGGGGGTTTTGCAGCACTTGTTGCAAAGGCTTCAAATTCACGTGATTCTGGGCAAGCGTGACGCCATCGAGAGCATGCGCCAGCACGCGCCCGGTGTGGTCCAGCAAGTAGACCTCTAGCGCTGGGTTGGCCATCATCACTTGCATAGCCATTTCGCGTAGCAGGGGCATATCCACCTCGCCTAGCGTGGTGAGCAGGGGCCGGGGCTGGTGCTCCACAATGTAGCTGGCCAGGCCCAGGTTCATGCGCTGCGTCCACTCCAGGCTGGCGCGGGCCTGGTGAACGCGGGTGAGCGCCAGTAGCGCCAGTGCCATGAGCACCAGCACTGCGAGGGTGAGCACGCCAATACGCAGGTGCAGACGCTGCCACAGCGGCGTGGTGTAACTCAGGGTGGGTTGGGTCATGGGCACGTCAAATGTGTGGCTCAAAACGGTAGCCGGTACCCCATACGGTTTGGATGTACTGAGTGTCGCTGTGGCCGCCGCCCAGCTTGCTGCGCAAGCGATTGATATGGCTATTGACGGTATGGTCATAGCCATCGTGGCCGTACCCCCATACCTTTTCCAAAAGTTCGCTGCGCGAGAAAACCCGGCCAGGTTGCTGGGCAAAAAACCACAACAAATCCCACTCACGCGGCGTTAGCACCAGGTTGATGCCGGCCAGGCTGGCGCGTCGACGCGCGTAGTCCAGGTGCAATGAACCGAGTTGCAACACGTTGTCACTGCGTGCGGGGTCTGCTTCGGTGCTATGGCTAAAGTGGGCGGCCCTTCGCAGCAGCGCCTTGATGCGGGCTTGCAGTTCCAGCATGCTAAAAGGTTTGGTCAGGTAGTCGTCGGCACCCAGCTCCAGCCCCAGTACGCGGTCTAGCTCGGTCATGCGGGCAGTGAGCATCATGATGGGTACATGGCCGCCACGCGCGCGTATTTCACGGCATACCTCCAGGCCACCGAGCCTGGGCAGGCGCAAATCCAGCACGATGGCATCCCAGTGCTCGGCTAACGCCAGGGCCAGTCCTTCCTCGCCATTGCCGCAGGTACACACCTGGGCGGGCAGCTCGCTCAGATGCGCCTCTAACAACTGCGCCAGATCTGCTTCGTCTTCAATTACCAGAATGCGCCGCTGGCGCAAATCCACTGCTGGCAGAGGCAGTGGGCTAGAGTTGACGAAGGTCTGGTTCACCGGATTGATCCTTCAAACGGATCAGTCGCGCGATGCACACCAGATCTTACGAATTACCCAGATGACCGCCATTAACAAGGTATTTACTCAGCTGGACTCACCGTTGCCTATCAACCCAGGTGACGTGATGTTGACCAGTGGCTCTTGGCCAGTGCTGACATTGCGCACTAGCACCAAAAGATACCGACACGCCTGACTAGTCGCGTAGCAAGTTCATCAAGGCTTGCCCCGCCGGGTCTCGGTACACATCCAACGCGCCGTCCACCAGCACAGCGCCTATGCGCGGGACTGCCCGGCAGCGCGTCGCTGGCTCGGCTACATGATTATCACCTGCTGTGCCAGAACGCAAACTCATGGTAAATTCACGCCGCCGCGCCTAGCGTCTTTTGCGCTGCAATTTCATCCTACACACTGGCTGCATAGGCCTTGCGGTTGCTCGCCAAATCCGCAGGCGCCCCGCCCGCCTGGCCATAATTGCGCCCAAACAAGTCGTGCCCCAGCGCATCCTGCATCACCTCGCTAATGCTGCGCCCCTCGGCAGAGCAACGCGTACGAAGGCTGTCGTCCAGAGGGTTGGGCAGTTTGACGGTGGTGGTCATGATCGGGGCTCAAAGTTGAGTAATACCTAAATGATTACCCAAAAAACTCCTGTGTACCAGGGCGCTATTACAAGAATTTTTTAACGAAATCGTAATGGTCGCGGTTTTGGCATTGTCCAGTGCCATGACGCATTGAGAATCCGTCAGCTGCGGATTGATCTCGTAGGCGCGCTTGAGGCCCAATTCAATGTTCTGACACACGTCAAAATGCTGGTCGTTGCCAAAGCTTTTCATGGGTGAACGGTGCCGCTGAGAGTGCTAAATAAGTTGTACCGGGTTGGACGGAAATTTGAAGTGTGGCTCACGCGTAGTCACTCACTGGAATGCACGCGCACATCAGGTTCCGATCCCCATACACATTGTCCAGCCGTCCAACAGGCGGCCAGTATTTGGCGTGTTGGGTTTTGCTCAATGTCGCCGCACCTACCTCGCGCGAGTAGGGGTGCGGCCAGTCGCCTTTGATCAAACTCACGGCGGTGTGCGGTGCGTTTTTTAGTGGGTTGTTGTCTTGTGGCCAAGTGCCGTTTTCAATCAATGCGATTTCGTTGCGAATGGCAATCATGGCGTCGATAAAGCGGTCAATCTCTTCCAGGTGCTCGCTCTCGGTAGGCTCCACCATCAAAGTGCCCGCTACAGGAAAGCTCAGCGTGGGCGCGTGAAAACCATAGTCTATCAATCGCTTGGCTACGTCTTCGGCGCTCACGCCAGTGCTGTCTTTCAGCTGGCGTACATCCAAAATGCACTCGTGGGCTACATATCCTTGTTCGCTGGCGTACAGCGTGGGGAAATGCGGTGCCAAGCGCTTGCTGATGTAGTTAGCGCTGAGGATGGAGATTTCGGTGGCCGACTTCAGGCCTTCCGAGCCCATCATGCGGCAGTACATCCAGCTGATGGGTAGCACCGCCGCGTTGCCTAGTGGTGCGGCTGATATGGCACCTACGCCCCCCGCAGTGGAGCCCACTGCGGAGCCAGGGCCGCTGGGTAAGCCGCCAGTGGCATGGCCGGGCAGGTAGGGCACCAGGTCAGCCACCACGCACACGGGGCCTACGCCCGGGCCGCCGCCGCCGTGGGGGATGCAAAAGGTTTTGTGCAGGTTCAAGTGACTCACGTCGCCGCCAAATTCGCCCGGTGCGGCCACGCCTACCAGGGCGTTCATGTTGGCACCGTCCACGTACACGCGGCCACCGTGTTGGTGCACCAGTGCGCAGAGTTCTTTCACGCTGGTTTCAAACACGCCGTGGGTGCTCGGGTAGGTGATCATCACGGCGGCCAGGTTGGCGCTGTGCTGCTCACACTTGGCTTGCATGTCCGCCATGTCCACGTTGCCCATGGCATCGCAGGCGGTTACTACCACTGTCATGCCCACCATCTGCGCGCTGGCAGGGTTAGTGCCGTGGGCGCTGCTGGGGATAAGGCAGATATTGCGGTGGCCTTGGCCCTGCGCGGAGTGGTAGGCCTTGATGACCAGCAGGCCCGCGTATTCGCCCTGTGAGCCCGCGTTGGGCTGCAGGCTGATGCCTGCATAGCCGGTGGCTTGGCAAAGCCAAGCGCGCAGTTGTTCATCCAATAGCTTGTAGCCTTCGCGCTGCTCAGCGGGGCTGAAAGGGTGGATGTTGGCAAACTCGGGCCAGGTGACGGGAATCATCTCGCTGGTGGCGTTGAGCTTCATGGTGCAACTGCCCAGCGGAATCATGCTGCGGTCGAGCGCCAGGTCTTTGTCGCTCAGCGCGCGGATGTAGCGCAGCATGCTGGTCTCAGAGTGGTGGGTGTTGAACACCGGGTGCGTCATGAAGGCGCTGGTGCGGCGTAATTCGACGGGGATCAGTGAGTCCACGCTGTCTTCCAGTTCGCCCAGGCGTGGCATGGGCTCGCCGGGCTTGACGAAGAAGGACCACAGCATTTCGATGTCGCCTCGCGTGGTGGTTTCGTCCAGCGAGATGCCCAAATGATTTTTTAAGCGAAAACGCAGGTTGGCGCTGGCGCTGTTTGCGCGGGCAGCTATTAAATCACTAGCGTCGTCGGTTTTGACCGTGAGAGAGTCAAAGGCATGCGTATTGACAATCTCGTAGCCCATCTGCTCTAGGCCACGCGCCAGGATGGCGGTGAAGCGTGCTACGCGTTGGGCGATGCGGGTCAGACCCTGCGGGCCGTGGTAGACCGCGTACATACTGGCCAGCACAGCGGGCAGCACTTGGGCAGTACAGATGTTAGACGTGGCTTTTTCGCGGCGAATGTGCTGTTCGCGGGTTTGCAGCGCCAGCCGGTAAGCGGGGTTGCCATGCGCATCTACGCTGACGCCCACCAAGCGGCCGGGCAGTGAGCGCTTGAAGGCATCGCGGCACGCCATGTAGGCCGCGTGCGGGCCGCCGTTGCCCATGGCTACACCGAAGCGCTGGGTACTGCCGATGACGATGTCAGCATCCCATTCGCCGGGCGGCACCAGCAGGGTCAGCGCTAGCAGGTCAGCGGCGACGCAGACCGCCGCGCCGCTGGCATGGGCCACACCCACGAGCGGGCGCAGGTCGTGCAGCATGCCGGTGGTGGCTGGGTACTGGGCCAGCACACCGAAGAAGTCTCCGCTGGCCATCAGTTGGGGCAGGGTGGCCAGTGCCGAGCT
>JAYUHM010000191.1:0-27208 GCA_043766985.1 Polaromonas sp. | reverse complement strand
CTGAACTATGTGGTGGCCAAAATCACACGCCCTTTGCCGCCATGGATACCGCCTGCGCAACTTATGGGCGCTGGGTAACTGCCGGATTTAGGTTTATTCAACCAGCACCATACCCGTAGATTTAGCTGCGCCTTTGTCAAAGGTCAGGGTGCGCACGCAGCCGGCGGATGATGCCAAACGCTCTATCAGGCAGTCGGCAAAGTCGGCTTTGCTTTCGCTGTATTGCCGCACGGCGCTGGCTACAGCGGCTACGCGGTCAATTTTTAAATAGTCTACAGCGATCAAGGTTTGAAACACCTGCACCAACTGGCTGCGTGTCAATTGGTACGCGGTTTCTAGCACCCAGTACAGCTCCACTATGGTAACCACAGAGACGTAGCCAGGGGTTTCTTCGTTTAAATTTTCCATCAAGCGGCCCGCCTGCTCGGCTTGCTTTTTGTCATCCTGGGTGATGTAGCGCACTAATACGTTGGTGTCCAGCCCCATCATTTAGCGGCTGCTCCGCGCTTGGCGATGGCTGCATTCATCCGCGTTATAGCCGCTGGCAACTCGCTAAGATACTACTTAGCAGGCAGCTTTAAAGTTCGCTCACAGAGTCAAAAATCACGGTTGCGGCATCTGCACATGCCGTTTTGACGGTGTCCCATGAATGCCATGCTGGATCGAGGCCTTTGTATTCTGCAAGCCCGGGCAGCATCATGTCTAGGTCGTAGGGCAAAGGGTTGGCCAGTTGCACTTGTAGCTGTTGCAACACAGACTGGCCGTTTGGCTGCGCATACAGGGTATCAAAGTATTGCAGTGCACGCACCATTGCTGGGTTGCCCATATGCTGCGCCAGTGCAATGAAGTCTAGGTAGTCGCGGGTGGCATTGCGCTTGAGTATCAAAACACCTTTGATGCGCAAAATTTCAGCGAGTGTGGGCACAGTGATGGGCGTACCCTGATGGTCAATGACCATGGTTTCTAGCGGTGTATCGCGGATGAGCTGGCGCACGCCAGTTTCTATGCCGTCCAAGCTGCCTAAAATTTGCACGGGGCGCTGCACGCGAGCTGTCTTCCAGCCAGCAACAGACTCTAGTTGCGCCAGCACCGCGTCAAAGCGCGAGCGCAGGTCGGTCAGGACGTGGTCTGCATCGCGGGAAAAGCGGTGGTGCGCGTGCACGGCCGAAGCCGTGCCGCCCACCAGCACGGCATCGGGCAGGATGTTTTGCAGTTGTGCCGCTGCCGAGAGCACCAGGTCCCACTCAGGTAGCGCTGCGGTGGGCTTGGACATAGTGGTGCCAAAAATGGTAGCGTTGCGCGTAGGCATCGGCTATGTGCGCTTGGCACACGCGAGCCACGTTGTCTAGGGTGACTCTGTCATTCAGTGCAGCCAGTCGCAGCGCCACCCAATCTTGCCAATTGCCGCGACTGATAACGTCGTCGATAGCGGCTAGCGTCAGGTCTTGATGGGTGAGGTGGCGGTGTTGCATGCTTGTTTGCTCTGTGCAAAGCATTTTAGCGCCATCACCACTTCGCAGGCAGCTTCTTCACCAGCGCCATGCAGCGTTTGTCTACGCTGATGTAGCCGCCTTTTTCCAGGTCGCGCAGTAGTCGGCTGACCATCTCGCGCGAGGTGCCGATGCGCTGGGCCAGGCCGGCGTGGGTGGTGCGCTCG
Organism: Polaromonas sp.; assembly: GCA_043766985.1. Taxonomy (GTDB): domain Bacteria; phylum Pseudomonadota; class Gammaproteobacteria; order Burkholderiales; family Burkholderiaceae_C; genus JAAFIP01. The sequence continues at coordinate 25,551 of JAYUHM010000191.1, read as the reverse complement.
GGGATGGCGCGCTGGCCTTGGGCGTCGGGGGCTTCGGCCAGCTCGTCCAGGGTGGCGGCCAGGCGGCCGTAGGCGTCCATCAGGGCCAGGTTACGTATGGTGATGGTGGCGGCGCGGGCGCGCGAGGTGATTTTGGTCAACAGCTCCAGGGCCAGGTCGGGTGAGGTGCCTAGCAGCGCGTGCACCCGCACCCGGGTCAGCACGGAGCAGTCGCACTGGGTAAGGGCTTCTACACTGGCCGAGCGGGCCCCGCCGTCCAGCGACATTTCGCCAAAATAATCGGGCGCGGTGATGGTGGCGTAGGTGACTTCGCGGCCTTGGGTGTCGGTGCCGTACACGCGCACGCTGCCCGCCAGCAGCACCATCAGGGTGTCGCCGTTGTCGCCTTCGCTGACGATGATGGCGCCTTTTTTGTAGCTGCGCAGCGTGCCCGCCTCGGCCAGGGTCTGGATGGCGGGGTTGAGGATTTTTGGGGTGGGCATGGGCGCATTATGCGCGGCCCGGCTGGCTGAGGCTGTCAACATGGCGGTGCGTGGGGGCGGGCCTCGGAGCGATCAATGGCACTGCAGCGGGCGCGTCACCATGGCGCTGGGCATGACGGCGGCCATCAGTGGGGGCAGCATGGCCAGGCGTTTAACGATGTCGCGGATGCCATTGCTGTGGGTTTTGGTGCAAATATTGCGCACATGGGTGCGAATGGTGGCCTCGCCCACGTTAAGCTGCTGCGCCATCTCGGGGGCGGTCAGGCCAGTGCACATCAGGCCCAGCACGCGCTCTTCGGTGGCGGTAAGCCGGTAAGAGCGCGAGAAAAAGCTCAGCATCAGGCTTTCGCACACGCCAGCGCGTGAGAACATCAGCGCAAAGCGTGGCTCGCTGGCCTGGCCCGAGGTGTTGCGCAGGGGTACTACGGCTACCGTGGTGTGCGACAAAACGCCCAGCGCTACCATGCTGCGCTTGCCAGCGGCGGCGTTCAGCAGTGCCTCGCTAAATTGTCGCTCATCTGATTTATGGGTGACAGTTACTTTGCCGTCCACCAGCACGACGCAGTCGCTACGCATGAGAACCGCCTCGGCAGCCAGGTTGCTATGCAACAGGTGGCCATGGCGGTCGATGATGACGACGCCGCAGGCCAGCTCGTCCATGGCGCTGGCAATAAAGTCGGTAGATGGCGCTGGGGTGCTGTCCGCAAAACTACCCACATAGCTGGGCTGGGGGCTAGGTGTGTGGCTGCTGAGCGTGGTGTAGCTGGTGTTCATGGCGTTCTCGCAAAAAACTGTTAAGGAGTCGCTAGCTTAAGAAAATGCCCTCCCCACAAGTGGGTACTACTTGCCGCAGATGTGTGATTTATTTGCCAAAACGGCGGGCGCATAAAAAAAGCCCACCGAGGTGGGCTTTTTGAGTGGTGCAGCTGGCAGGGCGCTGGCCCCGCAGTGCGCCGGGGTTCACTTCTTGGCAGGTGCTTTGGCAGGAGCTTTAGCAGCAGGTGCCTTGGCATCGGCTTTCGCGTCGCCTTTAGCGGCGCCTTTGCCTTTGGCGTCCGCAGGAGCGGCACCAGCAGCAGGGGCTTCTTCAGCGCCGGCAACAGCCACCACAGAGACGATGACGGGGTTGACCTTGCCTTTGGTGACAACTTTGACGCCCTTTGGCAGAGTGATGTCGTTGACATGCAGGGAGGTGCCCTTTTTCAGGCCAGACAGGTCCACTTCGATGAACTCGGGCAGGTCTGCGGGTAGGCAGACAACGCTCAGTTCGTTCACCACGTGGTTGAGCACGCAGTTGTCAAACTTGACGGCTTGTGAGTCAGCCTCGCCCTTGAAGTGCAAAGGCACTTTCATGGACAGTTTGGTGTTGGCGTCAACGCGCTGGAAGTCTAGGTGCAGCACCAGCTGTTTGAAGGGGTGGTACTGCACGTTGCGCAGCAGCACTTTGGACTCTACGCCAGCGACTTCCATGTCCAAAACGGTAGCATGGAAGGCTTCTTTTTTCAGGGCGTGCCACAGTGCGTTGTGGTCAAGTTCGACCTGTTGTGGAGGGGTGGTACCGCCATAGACGATAGCTGGGGTTTTGCCAGTATTGCGAAGACGGCGGCTCGCACCCGTACCTTGCTTAGCGCGCTCAAAAGCGACAAATTTCATAATTAACTCCTAGAGAAGCGCACCGCGACCAGTGATGCTTCGGTTTAAAAAACTACCCGCGTACGATGAAGTATGCGGGTAGTACTGTGCTGGTTTAGCGGCACCAACGGGCCGTTTTTATCAGGGCAAAACCTTAAAACAGGTCTTCTTGCTCTGAAAATAAACTCATCACCGACTCACCCTTGGCAATGCGCGTGATCGTCTCGGCGATCAGCGGGGCCACGGAGAGTTGGCGAATTTTGTTGCAGGCTTTGGCAGCCTCAGACAGGGGGATGGTGTTGGTAATTACCACTTCGTCCAGCGCGCTGCCTTTGGTAATGCGCTCAATCGCGGGGCCAGAGAACACGGCGTGCGTGCAATAGGCGTAAACTTTTTTAGCGCCACGCTCTTTCAGCACTTCGGCGGCTTTCACCAGTGTGCCAGCGGTGTCAATCATGTCGTCCATGATGACGCAGTTGCGGCCTTCGATTTCGCCAATGACGTGCATCACTTCAGACACGTTGGCTTTCGGGCGGCGTTTGTCGATGATGGCCAGGTCACAACCCAGCTGCTTGGCCAGCGCGCGGGCGCGTACCACGCCGCCGACGTCGGGCGACACCACGATGAGGTCTTCGTATTTTTGCTTGCGCAGGTCGTTCAGCAGTACGGGGGACGCATAAATGTTGTCCACCGGGATGTCAAAAAAGCCCTGAATTTGGTCGGCGTGCAGATCCATGGTGAGGATGTGCGTGACACCCACGGTTTGCAGCAGGTTGGCCACCACTTTGGCCGTAATGGGCACGCGGCTAGAGCGCGGACGGCGGTCTTGGCGGGCGTAGCCAAAGTAGGGGATAACGGCGCTGATGCGCTCGGCAGACGCACGCTTGAGCGCATCAACCATTACCAGCAGCTCCATTAAATTATCGTTGGTAGGGGCGCAGGTGGACTGCACCACAAACACATCGCGGGCGCGAACGTTTTGGTTGATCTCTACGGTGACTTCGCCGTCTGAGAAGCGGCCTACTGTGGCGGCGCCCAGCTTGATGTCCAAGTGGGCGGCAATTTCTTGCGCCATCACCGGGTTGGCATTGCCGGTAAAAACCATCAAATCGGGGTGCAATGCGCTCATGATGGGTGATGAGTTGATGATTTCAGAAAAATTTGGCAGGGGAAGAAGGGTTCGAACCTTCGCATGCTGGAATCAAAATCCAGTGCCTTAACCAGCTTGGCGACTCCCCTACACTGGCCAGCTTGCGCTAGCCGAAAACTTGGCTGTTAATTCAGCCGGTTGCTTTGAAGCTAATCTGCCCACCCAATCAATGGATGCTCAGACAAACCGCTACACAACTTTTGCTGCCAACCGGGTGGCGCAGCTTGCAAAGTTTCGTCGCCTGACATCTTTGCAAACACTGCGCTGCCAGAACCTGTCATCCGAGGTGTAAGCCCTTGGCTACGCAGCACATTAAGTGCTTGGGTAACCTGCGGATTCAGCAGTTCGGCGACCGGCTGTAAATCGTTGCGACCGAAGTCGTAAGGATGAGCAGCAAAGCCTGAGATTATAGCACTGTGACTATCCCGCTTTAGAGCCGGGTGACCAAATATTGCCGGGGTAGACAACCCAAGCGCCGGTTTGAGCACCGCAAACCGCGCGTGCGCCTGCTCGGGCAGGTCAAGCGGGGTAATTTGCTCGCCCACGCCCTCTACCCAGGCATTGCGCCCGCGTAGAAAAAACGGCACGTCGGCACCCAGTTGCAGCCCCAGTTGTTCTAAAGCTGAAAGCGGTAGGCGCAAATTCCACAAACGATTCAGGCCCAGCAGGCAGGTAGCCGCATCGGACGAGCCGCCACCCAGACCCGCTTGGGTAGGTATGTGCTTTTCAAGCCGGATGTGTACACCCAGTGGGCAGGCAGTAGCCACCTGCAGGGCGCGGGCGGCGCGCACGCACAGGTCGTCAGCGGGCAAAACCTCGGTGCTGGCATCTTCGCGGCTAATGGCGCCGCTCGGGCGTAACTCCAGGTGCAGGGTGTCGGCCCAGTCGATGAGTACAAATGCAGACTGCAGCAGGTGGTAGCCGTCTGCGCGGCGCCCTGTAATGTGCAAAAACAGGTTCAGCTTGGCGGGTGCACTCAGGTCGTACAGGGCTTGCATGGTCAAAGTTACAGAGTCAAAACTACCGCGGGTGCCGAAGTCTCAGCGCTCTAGCACGATGCGCAGCTGCGCTGGCGGTGCCGGGTCAGTGCGCACGGCGCTGATGCGGCCCTCGGCATGGCGAGAGACATCAGGCTGCCAACCGGGTGCCGTGGCGGCCTGGCCACGCAGCCATGCAAACAAAGCGTCTAGCGGAATTGCCGCGCCGGTGGTGCGCTCCAGCATGGCCTGCACCGAGCTGTATTGCTGGGTTTGGCCGCCGCTTTGCAGCTGGGCCACACCGGGGCTCCAGCGCAGCACGGCGGCGGTGCTGCCAAGCGGGGTGGTCAGGGTTAGCTCGCCCGCCGCCACGTTGCCTTGCAGATCAAACCCGCCAGAAAACGACTGCACGGGCTCGCTTTGCACCACCAAACTGATGCGGCCAGTAAAGAACCCGGCATTTTCCGAATTCTCGGTGCCATTTAGGCCAGAAGCCCTTGGCCTAATAGCACAAGCTGCTATAAAAAATATAGTAAATGCGATGAGGCAAAGCCGCCTGGCAAGGCGGTAAACGGGAAGTTTCACAGCTTGACGCGCAGGCGTTTGAGAGTTTGCAGCAAGGTGTCGTTTTCGCTGTTCAGCAGCATGCCCTCTTTCCAGATGGCAATGGCTTTGTCGCGCTGGCCATTGGCCCAGTACACCTCGCCTAAATGCGCCGCAATTTCAGCGTCGGGCTTACCTTGGTAGGCGGTTTGCAAGATTTTGATGGCCTCGGCTTTATTGCCTAAGCGAAACTCTGCCCAGCCGAGGCTGTCGGTAATAAATGGGTCGCCAGGCGCGTATTCCAACGCTTTTTGTATCAGCTGCTTGGCCTCGGCCAGGCGCATATTGCGCTCTGCAAATGAGTAGCCCAGTGCGTTGTAGGCCTGGTGGTAATCGGGCTTGGCGGCAATCAGCTGGCGTAGCAGTTTTTCCATCTCGCCAAGGCGGTCCAGTTTTTCGGCCATCATGGCTTGGTCGTACAGCAGCTCATGGTCTTGCGGGGCGGCGGCAACGGCTTGGGCCAGCAGGTCGTAGGCGGCTTGGTACTTTTGGTTGTCTCGCAGTAGCTGCACTTCAGACACCAGCTTCATGCGCTTGTCTTCGTCGCTACGCTCCGGCAGGTCTCGAATGAGTTTGCGGGCTTCGTCCATCTTGCCTTGTTTGGCCAAGATGGAGGCGCGGCGGTTTTGCGCGCTGACCAAGGCCTGTGCGCTGTCAATTTTGGCGATCCAGCTCTCGGCCAAGGCAAAGTCTTTGCGTTTTTCAGCCACTTGGGCTAGCGACAAATAGGCCTGTGTCAAGCCGCGTTGCCGGGCCAATACGCGCTCGGGGTCGGCGTTCTGCGCAGACTCTGCGCCACTGTTTTGATTTTGAACCAGTTGCACATAGCGTTTAAGCGATGTATCTGCGGGGGTAAGCTGGTTGTCTTGTAGCTGCAAGGCGCCTTGCACCAGCCAGGCTTCGGCAAAGTCGGGTTTGCTTTGGGTGATGGTTTGAATTTGCAGGTTGGCGTCGGCATAGCGCTGGACATCCAGCAGCGCGCGCGCATAACCCATGCGAACTTCGGGACGGGATTTGGCGGTATCCAGATAGCGCTTGACGATGGCTTCGGCCTGCGGCTGTTTGGGGTCCATGATTTCCAAAGCCAGCAGAGCGGGCGACTCGTCGGTGGCGCTGGCGGTTTGGGCCTTGCGCGCTGCGTCGAGTGCGCCGGGCACATCTGCTGCGGCTAAACGCAGCCGGCCTACCGCTGTCCATGCCGGTGCCGCAATAGCGGGGCTGGCATTGGCGTTCAAATACTCGCTTACGGCGCTCTCTGCGGTGCTGGCCGCCAGCTTTTTATCTGGCACGCGGTTATAGGTGGCCAAACTGCGGGCAATCAATGCACCGCGTTGGTCTGCGGGCGAGTTAGCCAGTACCGCCCGCAAAGGCTCCGCGCTTTCTGGCAGGCGGTTAAGCGCTACCAGCACTTGAAACAAGCGTTCGTTGGCGGCAACAGATTTGGGTTGCGCCTGCGCCCATGCCCGGCAGGCCTGTAGCGCGGCCTCGCCAGAGCGCGACTGAATGGCAATGTCTACGGCCCGCTCGTACAGCTGGGCATCATTTGTCTTGCGGGCAGCATCCAGTACCAGCGAAAAGCCAGTGCCTGGCTCGCCGCCGCGTGCATTGAGCTCTCCCAGCAGCAGTTGGTAAAACAACTCCCCATCCATTTTGGACACCTCTGGGGCAGCAGGCGTAAGGGCGGCGGTGCTGGTCTGCCCGTGCGCAGTAAGGCACCAGGTGGTGATGCCACACAGCAGGGTGAGCGAGACGAGGCGCAGAGAGGGTTGCAGTGTCATGAGAGGATGATAATCCATGCATGCCAGAATTGCCTGAAGTTGAAGTAACACGCCTAAGTTTTGCCAGCCGAATTGAGGGTGCGCAGATCCGCGCTGTGCAGATGGGTAAACCGCTGCGCTGGCCGCTGGGGATTGATCCTGACGAGTTGCAGGGCAGGGTAGTGGTGGCAGTGCGCCGCCGCGGCAAATACCTGCTCATCGACATGGCAACACCGGCTGGCAAGCCGCATGGGCTGTTGCTGGTGCATTTAGGTATGTCGGGGTCACTGGGTTTTGCGCCAAACATGGGTGCGCTGGGCAAGCACGACCATTTCAGCATGCACACTACGCGCGGCGTGCTGCGCCTGAACGACCCGCGCCGTTTTGGTGCCGTGGTGTATGCCAACTCTGAAAATGACAGTACGTCGCACAAACTATTGGGCGGTTTGGGCGTAGAGCCGCTGTCAGATGACTTTGCTGCCAAGGCCTTTCATGCCGCTTTGCAACTGCGTAAAACAGCCATCAAGCAGGTGCTGCTTGCGGGAGACATTGTAGTGGGGGTGGGCAATATTTACTGTTCTGAGGCTTTGTTTTTGGCCGGTATTCGGCCTACAGTGCGCGCCTGCAACATCAGCGCGCCCCGCGCTGCGCGCCTGCATCTGGCTATACGCGATGTGCTGCAGGCGGCGGTTAACCAAGGCGGGAGCACCTTGCGTGATTTTTCCAATGCCGATGGCAAGACGGGGTATTTTCAGCTCCAAGCCATGGTGTATGGCCGAGCAGGGGAGCTTTGCCGCGTATGCGCGGCGCCGGTTAAGCTAATGCGCCAAGGGCAGCGCAGCACTTATTTTTGCGTCAATTGCCAAAAACATTAAGCCTCCTGTACGCCCCCTTGGGGCTTGTCAAGGGTGAATCTGCCGTGTACTAAGGGCATGCGCAGTGTTATATTTAATAGTTATGCAGCCAACAGTTGACAGCACCATTACCCCGTCTTTTAACGACCAGTTTGATTCTCATAGCGTATGGCGCCGAGAGTTTGCCCTGCGCCTGAAGTTGCTGTCCGACTGGATGCGCGACCATGACTTGCTAGACGCCTCGGTAGAAGAGCGGCTGCGCCGCCTGGAGAGCCAAATGCGCTCCGACAAGGTGATGGTGGCCTTTGTAGCGGAGTTTTCACGCGGCAAGTCAGAGCTGATCAACGCTATATTTTTTGCGTCCTATGGCCGGCGCATCATGCCTGCCAGCGCTGGCCGCACCACCATGTGCCCCACCGAGCTGGGCTGGGACGCGGAAGTACCGCCTTGCTTGCGCCTGTTGCCCATTGAGACGCGGCTGCAACCCCAAGCGCTGATGGAGTGGCGATCAGCGCCCGAGAAGTGGACGAGGATAGATCTGGACGTCAACGACGCGGCCCAGCTAGCCGAAGCTTTTGAAAAAGTGGCCGAGGTACGCAAAGTGTCTAAGGAAGATGCGCGCGCTTTGGGCTTTTGGCACGATGAAACGCCAGATGACAACCCCATGATGGACGCCGTTGGCATGGTGGAGGTGCCCAAGTGGCGTCACGCCTTGATCAACATCGCCCACCCCTTGCTCAAGCAGGGCTTGGTTATTTTGGACACGCCAGGGCTGAATGCCATTGGTGCCGAGCCCGAACTGACCGTCAGTTTGATTCCGCAGGCGCATGCTGTGGTGTTTATTTTGGCTGCCGATACCGGGGTGACCAAGTCGGACCTGTCGATTTGGCGCGAGCACCTGATTTCTGAGAACGCCGACCATTCCTCGCGCTTGGTGGTGCTCAACAAAATCGACACCATGTGGGACGCGCTGTCGACGCCAGAACAAATCAGCGCTGCTGTGGAGCGCCAGCGGGCCACTACGGCAGACATTTTGTCGCTACCGCAAAGCCAGGTTATTCCGGTGTCAGCACAAAAAGGATTAGTGGCCAAGGTAACGGGCGACCAAGCGCTGTTGCAAGCCAGCCAGTTGCCGCTGCTGGAGCAGGCCTTGAGCGAAGGCATGATGGGCCAGCGCCGGGCTATTTTGCGCGGCGCCATGTCCTCTGGCATCTCAGATTTGCGCGCCGAGACCGGCCGCGTGATCAATATTCGCCGGCGCGATTTGGCCGAGCAAATGGTTGAATTACGTGGTTTGCGTGGTAAAAATGCGACAGTTATTCGCCATATGCGCTCGCGCATTGAGGACGAACAGTCCGAGTTTGACGCCAGTGGTTCGCGCATCCATGCGGTGCGCGCCATTCACCTTAAATTGCTGCGTGAAGTCTTCTCTGCCTTGGGCAGCGCCACGCTCAAAGCAGAGTTGCGTCAGCTCAACGATGCCTTGCACCAACCCGGCATCAAGCTGGGCGTGCGCAAGGCCTATAACGACACCTTTGCGCGCCTGCGCGACGTGCTCTCGCATGCCAAAGGCATCAATAGCGAAATTCAAACCATGCTGAGCACCAGCTTTAGGCAGCTCAATGCAGAGTACGGCTTCTCCTTGCAAACCCCGCGAGAGCCCGAGTTGGCGCGCTATGAGCGTGATTTGGATTTGGTAGAGCGCAGCCACCTGCAGTATTTGGGGTTAGGTAACACACTGCGGCTGGCCCAGCCGGAGTTTGCCGACCGCTTGGTGCGCGCACTCGCTACCCGCCTGCGGGTGGTGTATGAGTCTGCATTGGGTGAGGTGGAGCTGTGGAATAAGTCTGCCGCAGCCCAGCTGGATGCCCAGTTGCGTGAGCGCCGCAAAAACTTTGCCCGCCGTATCGAGGCCATTGACCGCATTCAGGATGCCGCCAACACGCTGGACGAACGCATTACCGAAATCGATAACCAAGACCACCAATTGACCTTGCTTGACATCAAGTTGCTTGAACTGACATCGCATTTGGTGGACATACCGGACGATGCGACTGCCAGTGAAAGAGCGGCCTTGGCCGCGCACCCCGAGACCCAAACCTACTCGCAGGCCGGCGCGGCCTAGATGAAGTGCCACCCCAGCGGGCAGCCCGCAGTGCCTGATAGACGCAATATTGCTGGCGCTATATTGGCTTGGCAAGCCCAGCATGGCCGGCAAGGTTTGCCTTGGCAAAATACCCGCGACCCCTACTGCGTGTGGCTGTCCGAGATCATGCTGCAGCAAACCCAGGTGGTCACGGTACTGGACTACTACCCCCGTTTTTTGCATCGTTTTGCCGACGTAGCCAGCTTGGCCGCCGCGCCGCTGGATGACGTACTGGCGCTATGGAGCGGCTTGGGCTACTACAGCCGGGCGCGCAATCTGCACCGCTGCGCGCAGGCGGTAGTGCAAGACTTTGGCGGGAGCTTTCCGCCCTCGGCCGAGCAGCTGCAAACCCTGCCAGGTATTGGCCGTTCCACCGCAGCAGCCATTGCGGCATTTTGTTTTGGTGAACGGGTTGCCATCTTGGATGCCAACGTTAAACGTGTCTTGACGCGGGTACTGGGCTTTGACAGCGACTTGGCACAGGCTGCAAACGAACGCCTGCTATGGGACCTGGCCACCGACCTATTGCCCACCACCCAACTGGCGCAGCATATGCCACTGCACACCCAAGCCATGATGGACCTGGGTGCTACGGTGTGCACGACCCGCAAGCCCGGGTGTGCGCGCTGCCCATTGGCCAAGGCGTGCGTAGCGCATGCGCAGGGGCATCCAGAGAAGTACCCTGTCAAAACGCGAAAACTCAAGCGCAGTAGCGAGTCTTGGTGGTTGCTGCGGGCACAGCGAGCCGATGGCAGCACCTACCTACAGCAACGGCCAACGCCGGGTGTATGGGCCGGGCTGTACAGCTTGCCGATGTACGACAGCCGCGATGCGTTAATGGGCGGCCTGACAGCGGCGCAGCAAGCCGCGTGCGACGACCAACCCGCCTTTAAGCATGTGCTTACCCATAAAGACATGCATTTGCACGTGGTTAACCTTGCGTGGCAGCGCCAAGCACCGCCGCAAGCTGTGGGGCAATGGTTTACACCCGAGGCATTGCCCAATGTGGGTTTGCCAGCGCCCATACGCAAGTTGCTGGCGTAGCACGACGCCCGCTAAAACACGCTGGACGCAAACACGTTGCCATCAATCTCGCGGTGGCGTTTGAGGGCGCTCCAGTTTTTGCCGAACGCGGTGGCCAACTGCTCAACTAAATACACCGATCGGTGTTGCCCCCCGGTGCAGCCAATGGCCACGGTCACGTAGCTGCGATGGTCTTGGGTTAAGGTGGGCAGCCAATGGGTTAAAAACTTTTGAATATGCTGCAGCATTTTCCGCACGTCGGCTTGCTGGTTCAAAAAATCCGCCACGGCGGCGTCTTTACCCGTCAGGGGCTGTAGCGCCAGCTCGTAGTGCGGGTTGGGCAGCATGCGCACGTCAAATACAAAGTCGGCGTCCATCGGTATGCCGCGCTTAAAGCCAAACGATTCAAACACCAAAGTGAGCTGCCTGGCGGGCGCAGACAACAGCGCTTTGACGTAGCCTTGTAGCTGGGTAGAGCGGATCAAACTGGTGTCAATCACATGGGAGTGCTCGCGCAAATTGGCCAGCAGTTCGCGCTCCAGCTCAATGGCGTCAGTCAGCGCGCGCTGCTGGTCTGCCTCGTTGTTATTTGACAGGGGATGCTTGCGCCGGGTTTCTGAAAAACGGTGCACCAAGGTGTCAGTACGGGCATCCAAAAAAATGGTTTTAATGCGCACACCCTGCGCGCGCAGGTTTTTAAACTGTTCTGGCAGTAAGGGGAGCGACGCCGCGCTGCGCACGTCCATGGCGATGCCAATTTTTTTGACTTGGTGTTTATTTTCAACCTCAATAAACGCGCCCAGCAGCTCCGGCGGCAGATTGTCGACGCAGTAGTAATGCGCATCTTCCAGCGCATGCAGTGCCACCGACTTGCCAGAACCCGACATGCCGGTAATCAATACAACTTCTATGTCTGCAGTAGTACCCATGGTGTGCCCTTGCTGCCAGTGCTTTATTGACCCAGCATCTCTTTGGCATGGGCGATAGTCGTGCCAGACAGCTTCTCGCCGCCCAGCATGCGCGCGATCTCGCCCACGCGTTGCTCGCCAGCAATAGCGTGCACATCGCTGATGGTGTGCTTGCCCTTGAGCTGCTTGGACACCAGCAAATGCTGGTCCGCGCAGGAGGCTACTTGGGGTAGGTGCGTCACGGCCATGACTTGTCGGTCACGCCCCAGCTGCTTCATCAGCCGGCCCACGGTTTCGGCTACCGCGCCGCCTACGCCCGAGTCCACTTCGTCAAAAATCAAGGTTTGCGCTTTGCCTAGCTGGCTGGTGGTGACTGCAATGGCCAACGCGATGCGCGACAGCTCGCCACCCGAGGCCACTTTGCCCACCGGGCGCGGTGTACTTCCCGCGTGGCCAGCCACTAAAAATTCGATGTTTTCCAGACCGTAGGCGCTGGGCTCATTCAATGCGCTTAGCGCCACTTCAAACTTGCCGCCTTGCATGCCCAAGCCTTGCATGGCTTGGGTAATGGCGCTACTTAGCAGTGGTGCGGTTTTGCGGCGGGCCTGGCTGAGGGTTTTGCAGGCGGCGCTTAACTCGGCGTAAGCCTTGCGTTCAACGGCTTCCAGGCTTGCTATATCGGACGCAGCCTCCAATTGCGCCAGCTCGGCCTTCCATCCGGCCAGCAGCTCTGGCAGCTCGGCTGGCGTGCGTTTGTAGCGGCGTGCCAGCGACATCCACGAGGTCAGGCGTTCGTCTAGCTGGGCCAGGCGCTGCGGGTTGGGCTCAGTTTGGCGCGTGTAAGCGTGCAGGCTATGCGCTACGTCTTCTATTTGCGCCAAACTTTGTGCTAAAACCTCTGCTAGGCCTTTAAAATCTGGCACAAGCAGCTCTTGATTTTGTAGCATTTGCTGGGCTTTTGCCAGCCTGGTGGTAATGCCGTCTTCGTCACCTTCCAACGCTTCAATGGTTTGGTAGGCGGTGTCCAGCAGGCTTTGGGCGTTGGCCAAGGTGCCATGTTCGCCGTTCAGGCTTTCCCACTCATTATCTGCAGGCGACAGCTTGGCCAACTCGCCAATTTGCCAGCTCAAGCGCTCGCGCTCGGTTTCCAGGCTGCTTTGTGCGGCGCGCGCGTCTATCAGTATTTTTACTGTGGCTTTCCAGGCGGTGTATTTTTCGGCCACGTCTTTGCTGCTGATCTTGCCAAACGCGTCCAGCAGGCTGCGCACTTCGTCTGCGCGCGTGAGTGCCGCCCAAGCGTGCTGGCCGTGAATGTCGACCAAATGGTCGGCCACCTCGCGCAGTTGTGCCACGGTAGCGGCACTGCCGTTGATCCAGGCGCGGCTTTTGCCTTGGGCGTCAACCGTACGGCGAATCAGGAGGGTGTCCGTGTCGCTGGAAAAGCCGGCCTCTTGCAGCCAGTCGCCCAGCCACGACGGGGTATCAAACTCCGCACTGATCTCGGCGCGCGCGGCGCCTTCACGCACCGCGCCAGAGTCTGCGCGTGCGCCCAGCGCCAGCTGCAAAGCGTCAATCAAGATAGATTTGCCAGCACCCGTCTCTCCCGTCAGCACGGTAAAGCCTGAGAGCAAGTCCAGTTCCAGTTCGTGCACGATGACAAAATCGCGCAGGTTCATTCGCCGCAGTGCCAATTAAGCGCCTCCTTCATTCCAATGCAGTTTTCTACGCAGGGTATCAAAGTAACTCCAGCCCATCGGGTGCAAAAAGCGCACGCGGTGCTCGGACCGGCGCACCATGATGCGGTCTCCGTGTAACAGCGAGGCTAAAGATTGCATGTCAAAATTTGCACTGGCATCCCGCCCAGCTACTATTTCAATAGCTATCTGGGCTGTATCGGGCAGCACGAGGGGCCGATTTGATAAGGTGTGGGGGGCAATGGGCACCATCACCCAGCCGGCAATCGAGGGATGCAATATGGGGCCCCCGGCTGACATGGCGTAGGCCGTCGACCCAGTGGACGATGCAATGATGAGGCCATCGGCCCGCTGGTTAGCCACAAAGCGGCCATCCACCTCTACCCGCAACTCCACCATGCCAGCGGTAGCGCCCCGGTTTACCACGACGTCGTTCATGGCCAGGGCGTCAAACACGCAGCGGCCATCGCGCATCACCTGGGCATGCATCAGGCTGCGGCTGTCTTCTTCAAACTCGCCGGCCAGCATCTTGCCCAAGGTCATTTGGTAGGTTTCCAGCGCAATGTCGGTAATAAAACCCAGGCGGCCTTGGTTAATGCCAATCAGCGGCACGCCAAAACGCGCCAATTGCCGGCCAATACCCAGCATGGTGCCGTCGCCACCGACGACTAGCCCGAGGTCACAGTGTGCACCGATGCCGTCTACGTCCAGGCTCGCGTAGTGGGAAATGCCGGTATTGGCTGCGGTGTCTTTTTCTAGCGCCACCTCGATACCCGCTTTTTCCAAAAATCGGGCAATATCCAGCAAGATGTCGCGCGCGGCTTTGCCTGTACTGGCGTGGTACTTGCCAATCAGGGCAACATGGCGAAATTGCGTGGGCACAAGTTGTGACATGGTTAAATTACATCACTAAAATGCGAACATATATGCAGTATTGCCAATTTCATGCTGGATGACCGTGCCAAGCTGTTGTTAAAAGCGCTGGTGGAGCGTTATATCGCCGATGGGCAGCCCATCGGCTCGCGCACGCTATCGCGCGCCTCGGGGCTGGATCTGTCGCCTGCCACCATCCGCAATGTGATGAGCGACCTGGAAGAACTGGGCCTGATTGCCTCACCCCACACCTCGGCCGGGCGCATTCCTACCGCGAGGGGCTACCGCCTGTTTGTCGACACCATGCTAACGGTGAACCGGCAAGACATACCCACGGCGGTGTCATCGTCCACGCTGGCCGCTGAGCAGCCGCAAAAGGTCATTTCCAACGCGGCGCAGCTCTTGTCTAACCTGTCGCAGTTTGTCGGCGTGGTGATGGCGCCGCGCCGCAGCTCGGTGTTTCGGCATATTGAATTCATGCGTTTATCTGAAAAACGCATTTTGGTCATCATTGTGGCCCCCGATGGGGATGTGCAAAACCGGGTCATATTTACCGAGAGCGACTACACCCAAAGCCAGCTGATCGAGGCGTCCAACTTCATTACCTTGCACTATGCGGGGCTTACCATTGAACAGGTGCGCGAAAAGCTTAAAAATGAAATCGAGCAACTGCGCAGCGAAATAGCCATTCTCATGCAAGCGGCCGTCCAGGTGAGCAGCGAGGCCATGAGCCAAGCCGATGGTGACGTAGTGATATCGGGTGAGCGCAACCTGTTGTCGGTGAGCGATTTTTCCAGCGACATGGGCCAGCTGCGCCGCGCGTTTAACTTGTTTGAGCAAAAAGCGCAAATCATGCGCTTGCTGGACGTGTCCAGCCAAGCCGAGGGGGTGCGGATATTTATTGGCGGCGAAAGCCAGGTGGTGCCGTTTGAAGAGCTGTCGATTGTGAGCGCGCCCTACGAAGTAGACGGTCAAATCGTCGGCACGCTGGGCGTGATTGGCCCCACGCGCATGGCGTATGACCGCATGATCCAGATTGTTGACATCACCTCCAAGCTGGTGAGTAATGCACTGAGCCATCACAAATGAGTTTGGCGCGATGGAGCGTGCTATAATTCGAAGCTATGCGGCTGTAGCTCAGTTGGATAGAGTACTTGGCTACGAACCAAGGGGTCGTGGGTTCAATTCCTGCCAGCCGCACCATAACATTAACGTTATAAAAATGGAAAGCCTGCAACGAAAGTTGCAGGCTTTTTCATTGGGAAAATCGAATTTGGCCTACCGCCCATGTAGCCCTTGCGCTATGCTGGGGTGCGCAGTACACACCCAGCCATGAGCAAAGCATTTACCAAAGAGTCTGAAGCAGACGACGACGATGACGTGGGGCTTGCCCCGCTGCCGCCCGGCGGCAAAAACTACATCACGCCGCAGGGCTACGCGCGCCTGCGCGCCGAGCTGCTGGACCTGATCGACAACGAACGCCCCAAGATAGTAGAAGCCGTGCACTGGGCCGCCAAAAACGGCGACCGCAGCGAGAACGGCGACTATTTGTACGGCAAAAAGCGCCTGCGCGAGATTGACCGGCGCATGCGTTTTTTAACCAAACGTTTGGAGATTGCCGAAATTTCTGACCCATCAGTGCACCATGGTGATGACCAGATTTTTTTTGGCGCCACCATAACGTATGCCGACCCGACGGGCGCAGAGCGTACCGTCACCATTTTGGGTATCGACGAAGCGGACAGCACGCAGCACCAGGTCAGCTGGATATCGCCCATTGCACGCGCCCTGCTGAAAAGCCGAGAAGGCGACGAAGTGCGCCTGGTGACGCCGCAAGGCCTGCAGCTGTTAGAGGTGCTGCAGGTACGTTACCCGTCGGCGTAACTGGCCTTTTTCGCCTTATTTTAGTGGGAATAGGGCGCAAGCCCAATAGAGCACAGCACAAGCAGCTACTTTTTTAATAGTGTCCACAAGCGCACGGAATGCGCCAACCAGGCATCACGCAGACACCACCCGCTGGGCTTTAAGCACCGTAGGGGTGCGGGCCAGCACCCGCAGTACGGCTTCCAGGTGTGCGGTATCGCGCAGGTTGAGCACAAAGCGCAAGTCGGCTGTAGGCGCGCCCACTTCACTGTCACGGCCCAGGTCTACCTGGGTAATATCTGCCTCTACGCTGGCCATGGCAGCGGCCACGCGGGCTAGCACGCCCTTACCGCTTTGCACGGTCACCACGACGGCGGTTTCAAAAGCGCGCACCGGTTCGTCGGCCCACTCCACGGTAATAAAACGCTCGGTGTCTTTTTGCTGCAGTTTTTTGGCCACTGCGCAATTGCGCGCATGCACGATCAGCCCTTCTCCACGTCCCAAATAGCCCACAATAGCGTCGCCCGGCAGCGGGCGGCAGCAGGGTGCGTACTGCACCGTGGCGCTTTCAGAGCCGTCCAGCACAATAGCGCCTTGCGACAAGGACTCGTGCGCCGTAAAGCGTTCTTTGCTCATCAGCAAGGCATTGGGCCGCTCGCCCAACTCGGCCAGCAGGGTAACCAGCCGCTTGGCGACAATGCTGGCAATGCGCTTGCCCAAGCCAATGTCTACCAACAGTTCGGCGCGGGTTTTGTTGCCGGAAAAGCGCAGTATCTTGTCCCACAGCCCTTGGTGCGCGGCGTCCTCGGCGGGCAGGTGTTCAATGCCTTCTACCCGCAGCGCCTGCGCCAGCAGTTTGTCGCCCAGGCTTTGCGATTCATCGGCCGCCATGGTTTTAAGGTAATGGCGAATTTTGCTGCGTGCACGGGCGGTGCGCACAAAGCCCAGCCAGGCCGGGTTGGGGTGTGACACAGGCGCCGTAACCACCTCGATCACGTCGCCGTTTTTAATCTCGGTACGCAGCGGCACCTGGTCGCCGTTGATCTTGGCAGACACCGTGCGGTCGCCTACGTCGGTGTGCACGGCGTAGGCAAAGTCCACCACCGTCGCGCCGCGCGGCATGGCCATGATTTTGCTTTTGGGGGTAAAAACATACACCGCATCGGGGAACAGGTCCACCTTGACGTGCTCCCAAAACTCGGCGGCGTCGCCGGTTTCGTTTTGAATGTCCAGCAAGGACTGCAACCACTGCGTGCCCAGCCGCTCGGCCTCGGCCCCTTCGGGGGCGCTGGCCTTGTACAGCCAGTGCGCGGCCACGCCCGACTCGGCCACCACATTCATGGCCTCGGTGCGCATTTGAAATTCGACGTTCACGCCCGAGGGCCCGACAACGGTAGTATGCAGCGACTGGTAGCCGTTAAGTTTGCCAATGGCGATGTGGTCTTTGAACTTGCCGGGCACCGGCTTGTACAACTGGTGCAGCACACCCATGGCCGTGTAGCAGTCGGTCACGGTGGGCACCACCAGGCGAAAGCCATACATGTCGGTCACTTCGGCAAAGCTCAGGTGCTTCTCGTCCATCTTGCGGTACACCGAGTACAGCGTTTTCTCGCGCCCCGACAGCCCAATGGTCATGCCCGCCTTGGCAAATGCCGCCTGCACATCGCGCTCTACTTTTTGAATCAAATCGCGCCGGCGGCTACGGGCTTTGGCCACCGCTTTGGACAGCGTGGCGTAGCGCCAGGGCCGCAGGTAACGAAAGCTCAGGTCTTGCAGTTCGCGGTAGGTTTGGTTTAGCCCCAGCCGATGGGCGATGGGGGCGTAAATGTCCAGCGTTTCGCGTGATATGCGGGCCCATTTGGGGCGCGGCATGTCGCTCATGGTACGCATGTTGTGACTGCGGTCGGCCAGCTTGATCAAAATCACCCGCACGTCGCGGGCCATGGCCAGCAGCATCTTGCGGAACGACTCAGCCTGGTTTTCTTCGCGGGTGGTGAACTCCAGCTTTTCCAGCTTGGTGAGGCCGTCGACCAGCTCGGCCACGGGGGCGCCAAACTTTTCAATGATTTCGGGTTTGCTGATGCCACAGTCTTCCATGGCATCGTGCATCAGGGCCGCCATGATGGCCTGGGCGTCGAGTTTCCACTCCGCGCATTGGGCGGCAACGGCGATGGGGTGGGTGATGTAGGGCTCGCCATTGCCACGCAATTGGCCCAGATGCGCTTCGTCGGCAAAGCGGTAAGCGCTGCGGATACGCTCGATATCGGAGGGCTCCAGATAGTCCAGCTTGCCCATCAGGGTGGCAAAGCTGGCCGAAGCGGCGTTGCTGGCCGCGTTGGCCGCCGACTTGGCCGCTTTGCTGGGCGCAGCCACGGCCGCTGGCTTGCGCGGGGCGCGGCGGGGTGGGGCGAGTGGCAGAGGGGTTGAAGGTGCAGTGTCCAAGCCTCTACTCTACCGAAATTGACCGTCAGTGCGACGCAAGGGCAAAAAAAAGCACCTGCAAAGAGGTGCTTTTTGCTGTGCGCCGTCAAGCGCGGGCTAAATAATGGCTTAAAGCGGCACTTTTTTCAGCATTTCGACGCCGACTTTGCCTTGGGCAATCTCGCGCAGGGCGGTCACGCCGGGCTTGTTTTTACTCTCGATTTTGGGTGTATGGCCTTGGCTGAGCATGCGGGCGCGGTAGCTGGCCGCCAACACCAGGTCGAAGCGGTTGGGGATTTTTACGAGGCAGTCTTCAACGGTGATACGGGCCATGAGAAGGTTTCCTTTGAAGGATGGGTGAACGAATAAATCGACGGCTGGGCCAGCGCTTAGCTAATTTGCAGTGCCCGAAAGGTGTCGGCTCGGGCGCGACGCTGGGCGACAAATTTGAGCCGCTGGGCATGAACGACCGCTTTGAGGTCGAAAAGTGCACTGTCAAACAATTCATTGATTATAACGAAGTCGAACAAGTGGGCCTGGTCTATCTCGGTACGGGCATTTTGCATGCGCAGGTCGATTTTTTCGGGGCTGTCTTCACCCCGGCGCTCAATGCGGGCGCGCAGCTCTTCCATGCTGGGCGGCAAAATGAAGATCAGCACCGTGTTGGCAAACAGTTTTTTGATCTGAAACGCGCCCTGATAGTCGATCTCCAGAATCACGTCTTCGCCATGGGCAATACGCGCCTCAATGGCGCTGCGCGCGGTGCCGTAGCGGTAGCCGTGCACGTGCGCCCACTCCAGGAACTGGTTGCTGGCCACCATCGCGTCAAACTCGGCGTCGCTGACAAAATAGTAGTCACGGCCATGCTTTTCCTGGCCCCGCGGCGCCCGCGTGGTGTGCGACACCGAGGGCTGCACCTTGGAGTCCAGCTCGCGCAAGGCGTTGACCAAGCTGGATTTTCCAGCCCCGCTGGGAGCAGCTACAACAAAAAGATTACCAGGATAATCCACGATGGGCCCTTTATTTAATAGCACAAGCAGCTATCAATTATATAGTTACAGTGGGTACGCACCACTTATTCGATGTTCTGCACCTGCTCACGCATTTGCTCAATCAGCACCTTCATGTCCACGCTGATGCGGGTGATCTCCAGCGTGGACGATTTGGAGCCTAGTGTATTGGCTTCGCGGTGCAGTTCTTGAATGACAAAGTCCAGGCGTTTGCCAATTTCAACTTGCTTGGGCGCTGGTTTTGCAGATTTGGCGTTGCCCGTGGTGACCGCAGCGGGTGTCAAAAGCCGTTCAATTTCGTCCAAATGCGCCGCCAAGCGGGTAACTTCCTCGGCCACGTCGATGCGAATGGCAAATGCGGTAGCCTCGGTGAGCGCCCGGTCATGGGCCGCCTGCTGGGTGATGGGGCTGGCGGTGGAGGCGTCGCTGGCGGACAGCGCCTGCATAAAGCGCTCTACAAACTTCTGCTTTTGCTGCTCGACCAACTGGGGAATGAGCGGCGTGGCGATTTTAGTCAGCGCGCGCAGCTGGGCGGTGTGCCCCAGCAGCATCTCGGCCAAGCGGGCACCTTCGCGCTCCCGCGAGGCCATCAGGTCGGCGAGGGCCTGGCGCGCGATGGGCAGCACCTGCTCGGCCATATCGGTTTCCGGCGTGCTCGCAGGGCCATGGTCGCTGGCAGCCAAACGTAGCACATCGGCCACACTCAGCGGCCGGGCAGTGGGTAGCCAAGCCAAAACGCTGTCTTGGGCGTGGTTAAGGCGCTGCAATAGCGCCGCGCTGGGGGGCTGGGTGGCGCTGTCTTTGGCCGTGCCCACAAAGGCGCGCAACTCTACTTTGCCGCGCTTGAGGCCGTGGGTTAGCAGTTCGCGCAGGGCAGGCTCGCAGTGGCGCAGCTCGTCAGACAGGCGAAAACTGAGGTCTAAAAAGCGGCTGTTGACGGAGCGAATCTCCAGGCCAATGCGGGGGTGCTCGGCCCCACCGCGTGCGGCGTCGTTGCTTTCGGGCAGAGTGTTGGGCGATTGCACGCTGGCATAGCCCGTCATGCTGTAAACTGGCATAAGTTTGTTCCTACCCGATCAAAAAATTCATTTTTAAGGCAATTTAGCGCGTTTTACTGGCCCATGGGGCACTAAAACGATTTGCAACGCAATCAGCGATTATGTCAAAGGTTAAACCCGCATCCCTCCCCCCCGATACCGTCATTGGCGGCTACCGCGTCGTACGCAAGGTATCGTCTGGCGGTTTTGGCGTGGTGTATTTGGCGGTAGACAACGAAGGCCAGCAAATTGCCATCAAAGAATACCTGCCCTCGTCATTGGCCACCCGGGCTCCGGGCGAGCTGCTGCCCCAGGTGCAGCCCGACAAACTCTCGCTGTACCGCTTGGGGCTGAAAAGCTTTTTTGAAGAAGGCCGCTCACTGGCACAGATCTCCCACGCCTCGGTGGTGAGCGTGCTGAACTTCTTCCGCGAGAACGAAACCGTCTACATGGTGATGAACTACTTGGAGGGCGCCACCCTGCAAGACTTCATCATCACCGCGCGCGAGCTGAAAAAACAAAAGGTCTTTCGCGAGTCCACCATCCGCAGCCTGTTTGACGAAATTCTGCGCGGGCTGCGCATCGTGCACCAGCACAAAATGTTGCACTTGGACATCAAGCCGGCCAACATTTTTATCACTGAAGACAATAAAGCCGTATTGATTGACTTTGGCGCCGCGCGTGAGGTGCTGTCCAAAGAAGGCAACTTTATTCGCCCCATGTACACGCCCGGCTTTGCCGCGCCCGAGATGTACCGCCGTGACTCGTCGATGGGCCCGTGGACCGACATCTACGCCATTGGCGCCTGCATTTACGCCTGCATGCAGGGCTACCCGCCCAACGACGCGCCGCAGCGGCTGGAAAAAGACCGTCTCACCCTGGCGCTGTCGCGCCTGCGTGGCGTGTACTCTGACAACCTGATCGAAGTGGTGGAGTGGTGCATGTCGCTGGACCCGCTCTCGCGTCCACAAAGCGTGTTTGCGCTGCAAAAAGAGCTTAGCCAGGAAAACGAACGCCGTTACACCAAGCTCACTGTGGGCGAGAAAATGCGCATGCAGTTTGACAACATGATGACGGACACCAAAAAAGGCTTGGCCAAGGCTACGGGCTTTGGAAAAGAGAAGTAAAACAATATGAAATTCTCAGTTTTCCAGGTCAGCCGCAAAGGTGGGCGTGAAAAAAACGAAGACCGCATGGGCTATTGCTACACCCGCGAGTCGGGTTTGTTTGTGCTGGCCGATGGCATGGGCGGCCACCCCGAGGGTGAGGTAGCCGCCCAGTTGGCGCTGCAAACGGTGGCCGCTTTGTACCAAAAAGAAGCCCGGCCCGTCATCAAAGACGTCACCGGATTTTTAGCCTCGGCGCTGATGGCTGCGCACCACCAAATCATCCGCTATGCCAGCGAAAAAGGCATGCTGGACACCCCTCGCACCACCTTTGTGGCCTGCATTGTGCAGGGCGGTGCCGCCACCTGGATCCACTGCGGCGACTCGCGCCTGTATTTGGTGCGCGACAACGAAATGGTGGTTCGCACGCGCGACCACTCTTACCTGGAGCAGCATGCCGCGGGCGTTATCCGCATGGACAAGCTCAACCGCAATATTTTGTTTACCTGCCTTGGCTCACCCACCAAGCCGGTGTTTGACGTCGCCGGCCCTGTGCCGTTGCAGCAGGGCGACCGCATGCTGCTGTGCTCTGATGGCCTGTGGGGTACCGTGAGCGACGCCGACATCGTGCACCAACTGTCCAAAGGCGCAGTCGCTACGGCGGTGCCTGATTTGGTAGAGATGGGCTTGCGCAATGGCGGCGAGCACAGCGACAACGTCACGGTTATCGCCATGCAGTGGGAAACCCCCGATGCGTTTGAGTCTACGCGCGGTATATCTACCGACAGCATCAGCGACGGCGTGTTTGCGTCAACGATCCAGGCGGGCGTGCTGGACACTTTGGTGGACGACCTGGACGACGCGGCCATTGAGCGCTCGATTGCCGAGATCAACGAAGCGATTCGGCGCGGTGCGGCCAAGAAGGCTTAATTTCTGGAAGTCGAAGAATTTTTTTCAACGCAGAGAGCGCGAAGGATTCGCAGAGAACGCAGAATAAACACCAAAAAATACAAAACTGCGTTCTCGAGGGATCAACCAACAGCTTGACGGTTTTGAAAATCAATAAGCGTTGAATTTCGAGTTAATTTCAGCATCATTTTTTTGGTATTCCTTTTGCGTGCTTTGCGAATCCTTCGCGTCCTCTGCGTTCAAAATTCTCTTCTCCCCTCCTATTCCAAACCATACTATTTCATGACCACTTTCCAACGTTCCGACTCCCGCAACGCCAACGCCCTGCGTCCCGTCAAAATCACCCGTGGCTACACCATCCATGCCGAGGGCTCGGTGCTGATTGAGTTTGGCAATACCAAAGTGCTGTGCACCGCCAGCGTGGAAGACCGCGTGCCGCCGCACAAAAAAGGCAGTGGCGAGGGCTGGGTAACGGCCGAGTACGGCATGCTGCCGCGTGCCACCCATACCCGCAGCAGCCGCGAGGCGGCCAAAGGCAAGCAAAGTGGCCGCACGCAAGAAATTCAGCGCCTGATTGGCCGCAGCATGCGCGCGGTGTTTGACCTGAAGAAGCTGGGCGAACGCACCATTTCGCTGGACTGCGATGTGCTGCAGGCCGACGGCGGCACGCGCACCGCCAGCATCACCGGCGCCTTTGTGGCGGCGCAAGATGCAGTGAACCAGTTGCTTAAGCAAGGCAAGCTCACCGAGTCGCCCATCATCGGCTCGGTGGCGGCTATCTCGGTGGGCATTGTGCAAGGCACGCCCCTGCTGGATTTGGAATACACCGAAGACTCCAGCTGCGACACCGACATGAACGTGGTGATGACCGGCGCAGGCCATTATGTCGAAGTGCAGGGCACGGCCGAGGGCGCAGCGTTCTCTCGCCAAGAGATGGACGCTTTGCTGGTGCTAGCCGAAAAAGGCATCAGCGAGCTGATCGTTTTGCAGCAGCAGTCGCTGGCCTTTTCACTATAAAAATAGTAGCAGCTTGTGCTATGCTCTATTGGGCTGGTGCCTCATTTGGCTTGTAAATACCTGTAAAAGCATGAAAATCGTACTCGCCTCGAACAACCCCGGCAAACTGGCCGAGCTGCTGCCGCTGTTTGCCCCGCTGGGGGTAGAGCTGATTGCCCAAGGCGCGCTGGGTGTGCCCGAGGCGCCCGAGCCCTACAAAACCTTTTTGGAAAACGCGCTGACCAAAGCCCGCAACGCGGCCAGGCATACGGGCCTGCCCGCGATAGCCGACGATGCCGGTTTGTGCATTGACGCATTTAACGGCCAGCCCGGGGTAGACACGGCCTACTACTGCACGCAGTTTGGTTACCCCAAAAGCGACGACAACAACCGCCGCGCCGTGCTGGAGCAAATGCAGAGCATAGACAACCGCCGCGCCAAAATGGTCAGCACCATCGTGGCTGTGCGCACCGAGTTTGACCCCGAGCCGCTGATTGCCGTGGGCCGGGTGCAGGGCGAGATTACCCGCCAGGTGATCGGTGACCAGGGCTTTGGTTTTGACCCGGTGATGTTCATCCCCGCACTTGGCAAAACCCTGGCCCAGCTTGACCCGGCGCACAAAAACCAAATCAGCCACCGCGGCCAGTCAGCGCGCCAGATGGTGGAGCTGATTCGCCAAAACTGGTTATAAGGTTGGCTGTGAAAGACATCCAACATTACATGCGCCCCGGCCTGCTGCAGTTGCCCAGCCTGCCGCCGCTGTCGCTGTACATCCACCTGCCGTGGTGTATTAAAAAATGCCCGTACTGCGACTTCAACTCGCATGAATCCAAAGGCGGGCAATTGACCGATGACGCTGAGCAGCGCTACATCAACGCATTGATCGCAGACCTTGAAGCCTCGCTGCCGCTGATATGGGGCCGCACGGTGCACAGCATCTTCATAGGCGGCGGCACGCCCAGCCTGTTCTCGCCCGCCGCTATCGACCGCCTGCTGGCCGAAGTACGCGCCCGCCTGCGCCTGGAGGCCGACTGCGAAATTACCCTGGAGGCCAACCCCGGCACGTTTGAAAAAGACCGCTTCAAGGCCTTTCGCGCCGCTGGCGTTAACCGCCTGTCTATCGGCGTGCAAAGTTTTAATGACGCCCACCTCAAAGCCTTGGGTAGAGTGCATAACAGCGAGCAAGCCCAAGCGGCTATTGAAGAGGCAGCTACTAATTTTGAAGCATTTAATCTGGACATCATGTACGCGCTACCCGGCCAGACCGTGGCCCAGTGCGAACAAGACATACGCACGGCGCTCAGCTTTAACCCGCCGCACATCAGCATTTACCACCTGACGATCGAACCCAACACCTACTTCGCCAAGTTCCCGCCCGCCATACCAGAGGACGACACCGCGTATGAGATGCTGGACCGCATCACCGAGTTAACGGCAGCGCAAGGCATGGCGCGCTATGAAGTGAGCGCTTTTGCCAAAAAAGGCTTTCAGTGCTGGCATAACACCAACTACTGGCAGTTTGGCGATTATTTGGGCGTAGGCGCAGGCGCGCACAGCAAGCTCAGCTTTGCCCACCGCATAGTGCGCCAGGTGCGGGCGCGTGACCCGGCCTTGTACATGGACAAAGCGCTCGGTACCGCCGTGACGACATCAATAGCCACTGCCCCCACCGGCATCGCGTCACTCAGCCCCTCAGGCGCTGTCATCACGGCCGACTCTGCATCGCAAGGCGCCATAGTGCAAGACCTGGAGGTGACCCGCGCGGACCTGCCTTTTGAGTACATGCTGAACGCCCTGCGCCTGACAGGCGGCTTCAAACTACAAGACTTTTGCGACCGCACCGGCCTGGCCATCACCGCCATTCAAAAAGGCTTGGGCGAGGCAGAACGCAAGGGTTTAATCGAGCGCGATTTCGTCAACGTGAAGCCCACCACCCGCGGCATGGACTTCTTAAGCGACCTGCAAAGCCTGTTCCTCGCAGAAACCTGAGCTTTGCTAGGGTAAAATACCCGCTTCAACTAAAGGAAGCTTGGCAGAGCGGTTGAATGCAGCAGTCTTGAAAACTGCCGAGGTTTTACGACCTCCGTGAGTTCGAATCTCACAGCTTCCG
>JAYUHM010000190.1:0-4074 GCA_043766985.1 Polaromonas sp. | reverse complement strand
AAAGTGCGTAATTTTGTGGGGCTGGTGAAAGAGCAAGACCAGCGCGATCCCGTGGCGGGTGAGAAGCGTTTTGAAATCTACGTGCGCGAAAAAGCGGTTCTGAATCTACAGCATGAGCGCGCTTATTCCGCCTTAAAGCTGGCTGTAACGCCCGATGAACAAGCGCAGAGCGCTACTGAAAACGTAGCAGAAGTGGCATCTGCTACTGACGCCAAAAAGAAACTGGCCAAAAAGGAAAAACGCAAAGGCAGTTCCGACGAAGTAGGCCAAGCACGCGACTGGATGTGCCAGAACTTCTTTGACGTTCGCACCTTTGGGGCTGTTATGTCCACAGGTACGAACTGCGGGCAGGTGCGCGGCCCGGTGCAGCTCACGTTTGCCCGCTCTGTCGAGCCCGTGGTGGCCCTGGAGCACACCATCACCCGCATGGCGGTGACGACCGAGGGCGAAGCGGAAAAGCAAGACGGTGACAACCGCACAATGGGGCGCAAACACACCGTGCCGTATGGCGTGTACGTGGCGCACGGCTTTGTCTCGTCTTTCCTCGCCAAGCAAACCGGGTTTGGCGAAGACGATTTGGAACTGCTGTGGCAAGCACTGGCGCAAATGTTTGAGCATGACCGCTCTGCCGCGCGTGGTGAGATGGCCACGCGCGGGCTGTACGTGTTCAAGCATGACTGCGAACTGGGCAATGCGCCATCGCACGCCTTGTTTGACAAGCTCAAAGTCGCACAAACGAATCCCGGCGAAGTGGTTCGCAGTTTTGATGCGTACCAGGTAGCGTTTGACGGCAAAGCTTTGCAAGTCGGTGAGTCAGTGGCACCTGCGCCCGGTGTGACTTTGATCCGTAAGTGCTGATGCGCGTTGTGAGTCAACGATGAAAATCCTGCCCACTGAATTCGACGGCCAATCTATTCGTCGCGTGTACGACGAAGACACTGAAACATGGTGGTTTTCGGTGATCGACGTGGTGCAGGTGCTGACTGAAAGCACCTATGCCAATCGGTACTGGTCTGATCTGAAGCGCAAGCTGGCGCAGGAAGCAGGCTCTGAGCAACCTTACGAGAAAATCGTAAGGTTGAAATTAACTGCCCCGGATGGCAAACAGCGCGACACCGACTGCGCTGAAGCCGTGACCCTGCTTCGCATCGTCCAATCTATCCCCAGCCCCAAAGCCGAGCCCATCAAACTCTGGCTTGCCAAGGTCGGCTACGAGCGCATGCAAGAGATGGCAGACCCGGCCCTGTCGCTGGACCGGGCACGGCAGACTTGGCAGCAGCATGGGCGCAGCGACAAGTGGATTCAGCAGCGCATGACGGGGCAGGAAACGCGCAACAAGCTGACCGATTTTTGGCGTGACCATGACATCAAGGAAGGCAGCGAGTTTGCCATCCTCACCAACATCATTCACCAGGAATGGTCTGGCGTCAGCGTCAAGGAACACAAGGGGATGAAGGGCCTGAAAAGCCAGAACTTGCGTGACCACATGAGCGAGGCAGAGCTGATTTTTACGGCGCTGGCCGAGCTGTCTACGCGGCAGATTGCGGAAAACGTGGATGCTACCGGCATGCCGCAAAACACAACTGCTGCCAAGGCCGGTGGCCGCATCGCCCGTCAGGCGCGCAATCAGCTCGAAAGCCAGACCGGCAAGTCGGTGGTGTCGGGCAGCAACTACCTGCCGCCGGTTGCCAAAAATATCAAAAAGCCCTTGCAGGCACCGCGCAAAGCGTAAGTCACCACAGCATCCATATAGACATCAGCTTGAAGCCCACATGGCAACTGAGCCTGAACAAGTCCCCCTGTCTGCGCTGCAGCACTGGCACTACTGCCCGCGCCAGTGCGGCTTGATTCATCTGGAGCAGGTGTTTGACGAGAACGTTCACACGCTGCGGGGCCAGGCAGTGCATGCCAAGGTAGACAAGCCTGGTGTAGAAACTGCCAAGGGCGTGCGTGTAGAACGCGCCATGCCGCTCTGGCAAGACGAACTGGGTTTGGTGGGCAAAGCCGATGTGGTCGAGTATTTGCCAGGTGGGGTGCCGTACCCGGTTGAATATAAACACGGTAGCCGCAGCAAGGCCGCCGACATTGCAGCGTGTGATGACATACAGCTCGCGGCGCAAGCGATGTGTCTTCAGGCCATGACGGGCCACGCCGTGAAAGAAGGTGCAATTTTTTACGCCTCGTCAAAGCGCCGGCGTGTGGTGCCCATCACGCCGGGACTGTGCGAGCAGGTCGCGCAGACGACGCAGGCCATACGCCAGATGTTTGCCACCGCCACCTTGCCGCCGGTTCTGGAGCCTGCGCAAGCGGCCAGGCGCTGCAAAGCTTGTTCGTTGGATGAGCGTTGCCAGCCACAAGCCGCGCGTGCGGATTTCGCTGCCGCACGCGCCGCGCTGTTTGACCCGGACGCATAGACCAACCTCTGCCCAGCCCATGCAATTGCTCAACACTCTCTACATCACCACGCCAGAAACCTACCTTCGGCTCGACAACGACACCCTGCGCGTTGAAGTCGAACGTGAAACGCGGTTGCGTGTGCCGCTGCACCATTTAACGTCGGTGGTGTGTTTTGGCCATATCAACCTGTCTGCGCCGCTGATGCACCGACTCGCCGACGACGGCATTGCATTGGTGCTGCTCAACGACCATGGCCGCTTCAAGGCGCGGCTGGAAGGGGCCGTGTCTGGCAACGTGCTGCTGCGCCAAGCGCAATTTAAGCTGGCGTCGGATCCATTGTTTGCGCTCGACATGGCACGTGCCTGCGTAGCCGGAAAGATCAAAAACACCCGGCAGGTGCTGCAACGCGGCGCACGCGAGGCCAAGACCGAAGACGAGGTCAAGACGCTGACCCGGCTGGCTGATGACCTGGCCGCGAGCCTGCGAGCGCTGCCCACGGCGGCAGACCTGAACACATTGCGGGGAGTAGAAGGCGAAGCGGCGCGCCAATACTTCAGCGGGCTCAATCTGCTGGTACGTGCCGATCAGCGGGACGCCTTCCGCATGGACGGGCGCAGCCGCCGCCCGCCGCGTGACCGTTTCAATGCCTTGCTGTCATTTCTGTATGCGATGTGGATGAACGATTGCCGCTCTGCGCTGGAAGCCGCTGGGCTTGATCCGCAAGTCGGGTTCTTGCATGCGCTGCGGCCAGGGCGTGCTGCACTGGCGCTCGACCTGATGGAAGAATTCCGCCCTTGGGCAGACCGGCTGGCGTTGACGCTTATCAACCGGGGGCAGCTCACAGCAGATGACTTCGCGCTGCGTGAGGGCGGCGGCGTATCTCTGGAAGTGGATGCGCGTAAGGCCGTGGTGGTGGCGTATCAAGAACGAAAGCAAGAAGAACTCAACCATCCCTTGCTGGCACAGACGGTGCCATTGGGCCTGGTGCCGCTGGTACAGGCGCGTTTGCTGGCCCGCGCCTTGCGCGATGAGGGCGCGCCCTATGTTCCCTTTGTGGCTAAGTAAAGGCTGACGATGTTGGTACTGGTTTGCTACGACGTGAGTACCGAATCCAAGGCTGGCCGCCGCCGCTTGCGCCGCGTAGCGCGGGTATGTGAAAGTACCGGCCAACGCGTGCAGAAGTCGGTGTTTGAATGTCAGGTGGATGTAGCCCAGTTTGAAACACTGGAACGCAGGCTGCTGGAAGAAATAGATCCACAACAAGACTGCTTGCGCCTGTACCGCATGCCCGAAACACGCGGGTTTGAAGCGCGTGAATACGGTGTATTCAAGGCGGTTGACTTTGACGGGCCACTGGTGCTTTGAGTCGGTTTCACGCTTCCCGGCAGGCGTGGCTGTGCTAACGTCACTACTGCGAACCCCAAGTGATTGTCTTTTCCCTATAGAGTTCGCGCGCTACGCAAGCCATTGATTCAGATGAACTTTTTTCTCCACTCGATACAAGCTCTCGCAGCAATGTGTGGGTGTAGATTGAGGTTCGCGCGAATGCCCGAAAAAAGCGTTTGTCCGCAATGCTTTGGCTGCGAAGCGGTTCGCCCGTCAGCGATGACGGGCGTGGATTGAAACAACAACGCCACCCGCCATCTAACGCGCGTTGAACGGTTCGCCCGTCAGCGA
>JAYUHM010000189.1:0-4082 GCA_043766985.1 Polaromonas sp. | reverse complement strand
CAACGTGGGCATGGGCAAAGACCACACCTTGTTTGCTTTGGTTGACGGCAATGTGTCCTTTGGTCACAAAGGCGCGCTGAACAAGCACATGGTTAACGTGACGGCGGCTGCGGTTACTGCAGCTTAAGACGGTTTACCACTGTGATGGGCCCCGCCAAGTGCGGGGCTTTTTTTTTCTCCCCTTTCTTTTTCTTCTGTAAACTCTGTGCCTACGCTGGATGTCCTGCGTAGCTAAGCGAAACTGATCGAGCGAAACCATGAAATTTGTTGACGAAGCCTACATCGACATCGCTGCTGGCGATGGGGGGAACGGCTGCGTCTCGTTTCGCCACGAAAAGTACAAAGAATTTGGCGGCCCCAATGGCGGTGACGGCGGCCGCGGCGGCCACGTGTGGGCAGTAGCCGACCCCGCCCTCAATACCCTGGTAGATTTCCGCTTCTCCCGTCGCCACGAGGCCAAACGGGGCGAGCACGGCATGGGCAGCGACATGTTCGGCGCCATGGGCGACGACATCACCCTCAAAATGCCGGTGGGCACCATCATTACCGACGCTGAGACGGGCGACGTGCTGTACGAGCTGTTGGTGCCGGGCGAAAAAATCATGATTGCCAAAGGCGGCGACGGTGGTTTTGGCAACATGCGCTTTAAAAGCGCCATTAACCGCGCCCCACGCCAAAAAACCCCGGGTTATGACGGTGAGCGTAAAGAGCTCAAGCTGGAGCTGAAAGTGTTGGCCGACGTAGGACTGCTGGGCATGCCCAATGCAGGCAAATCGACGCTTATTTCTGCCATTTCCAACGCCCGTCCCAAGATTGCTGATTACCCGTTTACTACCTTGCACCCCAACCTGGGCGTGGTGCGCGTGGGGCCAGAGCAGAGCTTTGTAGTGGCCGATGTGCCTGGCTTGATTGAAGGCGCCAGCGAAGGTGCGGGCTTGGGACACCAGTTTTTGCGCCACTTGCAGCGCACCCGCATTTTGTTGCACATGGTCGATTTTGCGCCGTTTGATGACGCGGTAGACCCAGTCAAGCAAGCCAAGGCCATCGTCGGTGAGCTGAAAAAGTACGACGTAGCGCTGTACAACAAGCCGCGCTGGCTGGTGCTGAACAAGCTGGACATGGTGCCGCTGGAGGAGCGCGAAGCCAAGGTGAAAGACTTTGTCAAACGCTACCGTACCGCTTTGAAAATCAAAGCCACCGAGTCGTTGCCCGTATTCCAGATTTCCGCCCTCACCCGCGAAGGTTGCGAGCCACTGGTGCAGGCCATCATGGCGCATGTGCGCAGTATCCAGCGCGCAGCCGAGGCGCCTGAGTACATTGACCCGCGCTTTGCCAGCCAGGACGAGCCCGAGCCACCAACGGCCCCGGATCTTGACGACCCACGCTTTGCGCAACGTTAAAATTTAGCACGCGCGCTGCGTGCAGCGTTACAAGCGTGACGGTGCCTACTGCATATTTAATAGCAGCTTGTGCCATATTCTATTGGGCTAGAGCCCTAAAACACTGGTAATTCTATGACTACACCGGCTTTGGACACTACTTTGCGCAACGCGCGGCGCATCGTCGTCAAAGTAGGCTCCAGCCTGGTGACCAACGAGGGGCGCGGCCTGGACGAGGCCGCCATTGGCCTGTGGTGCGCCCAACTCGCCGCGCTGGCCGCTGACAAGCGCGAGGTCATCATGGTCTCCAGTGGCGCGATTGCCGAGGGCATGAAACGGCTAGGCTGGGCCACGCGGCCCAAAGCCATCCATGAGCTGCAAGCCGCCGCCGCCGTAGGCCAGATGGGCCTGGCGCAAATGTACGAAACCAAGCTACGCGAGCACGGCCTGCGCAGCGCGCAAGTGCTGCTCACCCACGCCGACCTGGCCGACCGCGAGCGCTACCTGAACGCCCGTTCCACCCTGCTCACCCTGTTGCAGCACGGCGTGGTGCCGGTTATCAACGAAAACGACACCGTGGTCAACGACGAGATCAAATTTGGCGATAACGACACCTTGGGCGCGCTGGTGGCCAACTTGGTGGAGGCCGACGCCTACGTGATTTTGACCGACCAGCAAGGCCTGTTCACCGCCGATCCGCGCAAAGACCCCGAGGCCCAGTTCGTCGCCGTGGCCAAAGCCGGCGATGCCGAGCTGGAAAAAATGGCGGGCGGCGCAGGGTCGTCCATCGGCAAGGGCGGCATGATCACCAAAATCCTCGCTGCCAAGCGTGCTGCTGGCTCAGGTGCTAGCACGGTGATAGCATGGGGCCGCGAGCCCGATGCCCTGATTCGCCTCACCCAGGGCGAGGCCATCGGCACCCTGCTGGTTGCCCAAACCGCCAAAAACCAGGCCCGCAAGCAGTGGATGGCCGACCATTTGCAGCTGGCCGGTGGCGTGCTGGTAGACAACGGCGCGGCGGCGCGCCTGCGTGAAGGCAAGGCCAGCTTGCTGCCGATTGGCATGGTCGGCGTGACGGGCGAGTTTACTCGCGGTGACGTGATCGCCATCATTGACTCGCAAGGCAATGAGATCGCCCGCGGCCTGGCTAACTACGCCAGCGCCGAAGCGCGTTTGATTTGCCGCAAGGCCACGGCAGAGTTTGAGGCCCTGCTGGGCTACACCGGCGAGCCCGAGATGGTGCACAAGAGCAACCTGGTGCTGAAAAAGTAGAGTGTTTTAGGCTGCTAGCCCAATAGAATATAGCACAAGCAGCTATTGAATAAATAGCGCCGTGCAGGCGTGCCGATAGCAACCCAGCGGGTCGCAACAGGCTTAATTGACGGGGCTTTGCTGCACGCTACGCACCACCTGCCGCACGCTTTGCGCAGGCGCGCCGCCGGTACACATGCCCTGATGCGCCAGCCGCAGCGCGTGGTTTGACGGTTGGTAACCCCGCAAGGGGCGCCACTGCGGGTCGGCAGCCATGCTCCAGCCACTGTCTTTGTTAAACCTGGCGTAGGTCTTCCATTCGGCCGTGGTGCAGCGCACCGCCTCGTACATGGCGTTGACCACGCCGCTGGGCGACTGCGCCACCACCACATAGCGCACAATCCCGTCGGCGGTGATTTTCATGGTTTCAGGGTCAAAACCCCATTTCATGGGCGAACTGGTCGATACCTCAAAAGGCACCAAGCGTTTGAGGTCAAAAGTAGGCGGCGGGGGCGCGCCAGACTCTTTCCAGTCGGGGTCATCAGCCGCCAACTGCGCCAAAGCCATGCCGCTGTACACAGCCAATCCTAGCGCCCAAACGGCTAGCAGCCCTACCCGTCGCGTTGTGCCAAGCCACATAGTGTTCAGGGCTCGTGCGACGCGGACGTGATGTCGCTGGCGTGGTCGTGCGCGTGGTCATCGTCGTCAGCATGGGGGGCGCCAGCGCTGGGGCGAACCTTGCCATGACCAAAACTCGCACCCTCTACGCTGCCGTAGTCGCCTGCCGGGTTGGGGTCAAAGCTGGCGCCGGGGGGCAGCTCCAGGTTGTTGAAGTGGTGGCCGCCGTGGTCGTCGTCTTGGCCATAGCCTGAGGCGCGCAGCATGCCATAGGGGCCGCGCCCGGCAAAGGGGCGACGCTGCTGGTAGCGTGAATCAGCGCGCGCGCCAAACGGTTCACCGCGCCCGTTGTGGCCATCCACACCATGGTCATTGCGCGGCAAAAAGCGCGACAGCTCGGTCAAGGCCATCTCGTACACGCCGCGCTTGAACTCCACCACCACGTCCAGCGGCACCCAATAGTCGTTCCAGCGCCAAGCGTCAAACTCGGGGTGGTCGGTGGCGCGCAGGTTCAGGTCGGTGTCATAACCGACCAACTGCAGTAGAAACCAGATTTGTTTTTGGCCACGGTAGTGGCCCCGCGATTCGCGGCGGATAAACCGGTCAGGCACCTCATAGCGCAACCAGTCTCGCGTACGGGCTACGATCTGCACATGGTTGGGCTTGAGGCCCACTTCTTCATGCAACTCGCGTAACATGGCTTGCTCGGGGTTTTCGCCCCGGTCAATGCCGCCCTGCGGAAACTGCCAGCTGTGGGTGCGAATTCGCTTACCCCAAAACACCTGGTTTTTCTGGTTGAGCAAGATGATGCCGACGTTGGGCCGAAAGCCGTCC
>JAYUHM010000188.1:0-4084 GCA_043766985.1 Polaromonas sp. | reverse complement strand
TGGGGCAGAGAGAAATTGTCAATTTCTGGTTAATAGAACAGTATTGGCTCCGCGGTTGTCCCCCGGCCTGCGGCCTCCTCCTTGATGCCGCTGCGCTGAGCACGCCATCGGCCTGCTCCCGTACAAGACTTGCCGATTGCCGATGAGTACACCGACGACCTGCTCGCGTACAAGACAGGGGCAAGTTTCCTCCCCCGTACCGACCAACAAGTAACACGTTTCCCGCGCTTTTCAGACCCAGCCGCTCAAAATGCGACAATACAGGGACATGAGCGATCAATTTTCTTCCCTGGGTCTGGCTGAGCCGATCCTACGCGCCGTAGCTGAAAAAGGCTACACCACCATGAGTCCTATCCAAGCCCAGGCCATTCCTGTGGTGCTGGCCGGGCGAGATGTGATGGGCGCGGCCCAAACCGGCACCGGTAAAACGGCTGCCTTTATCTTGCCTTTGCTGCAGCGCATGCTAAAGCACGAGAGCGCCTCCACATCCCCCGCCCGCCACCCGGTGCGCGCCTTGGTTATCTTGCCTACCCGCGAACTGGCAGACCAAGTGGCTGAGCAGTCCAAGCTGTACGGCAAATACACCCAGTTGCGTACAGCGGTGGTGTTTGGCGGTATGGATATGAAGCCGCAGACCTTGGAGCTGAAAAAGGGCGTGGAAATTTTGGTAGCCACCCCTGGCCGCCTGCTAGACCATATCGAGGCCAAAAACGTGGCCTTGAACCAGGTGGAGTATGTGGTGCTGGACGAAGCCGACCGCATGCTGGACATTGGCTTTTTGCCCGATTTGCAGCGCATTTTGAGCTTTTTGCCCAAGCTGCGCACCACGCTGCTGTTCAGCGCCACCTTCTCGCCTGAGATCAAGCGTCTGGCCGAAAGCTATTTGGTCAACCCCATACTGATCGAAACGGCACGGCCTAACGAGACGGCCTCCACGGTCGAGCAGCATTTCTACAGCGTAGGCCCTGACGACAAGCGCCGTGCTTTGGCGCAAATCGTCAAGGCGCGCGGCATCACGCAGGCCTTTGTGTTTGTGAACAGCAAACTCGGCTGCGCCCGTCTGGCCCGCTCGCTAGAGCGCGAAGGCATGCGCACCACAGCCCTGCATGGCGACAAGAGCCAGGACGAGCGTTTAAAGGCGCTGGAAGCGTTTAAAAAAGGCGAGGTTGACCTGCTGGTAGCCACCGACGTGGCCGCACGCGGGCTGGACATCAAAGACGTGCCAGCGGTGTTTAACTTTGACATTCCCTTTGGCGCTGAAGACTACGTGCACCGCATTGGCCGCACGGGCCGCGCTGGTGCGTCTGGCCTGGCCGTCAGCTTTGTATCGCCATCCGACGGGCGATTGATGGCTGATCTGGAAAAGTTGCTGAAGAAAAAAATCGAAGTTGAAGGCTTTGAGTTTGATGGCGACCTGCCCAACATTCAGCGCGAAGGCCGCATCAACAATGGCCGCCGCGCTTGGGGTGATGATGATGGTGAGCGCAGCGAGAGCCCTCGCGAGCGCGCCCCCGCAACCCGCCCACCGCGTGACAGCTACCGCGACAGTCAGCGAGAAGGCACACGTGAAAGCCCGCGCTCGTTCCGCCCAGCGCCTGCTTCGCGCGACCCGTTTTTTGACAAACCCTACGAGACGCCCGTGCTAGCAGATGCCACGGCAACGCCAGCGTGGGAAGCGGCGGCCAAGACAACACCGTCACGTTTGTCGGCCAATATCAAAACCAAAAGGAAAGTCGCTGCGCTGTTTAAAACAGAGGCTAAGGCAGAGACTACCAGCTAAACGGCTGGACACCCCGCCGCAAATGCTGGCGCGCTTGATAGGCCACTACTATTTAGCCTGTTTGTTTTGCACGCTGCGCAGCAAATCTGCCAGCGTTTTACCCGGCTCGTCCGCAAAGTGCCAATCCATCACGTCCAGCGATTCAATGCGGTCGACACGAAAGCTGCGAAAGTCGTCCCGGCTTTCGCACCAGGCGCCCAGCGTCCACACTGCGCCCCAGTAAAACACGCCCAGTGGCCGCACGGTACGCTCGCTGCGTTTCTCGGCAGCATCCAGGTAGGTAATTTGCGCCAAATGCTTGGTCTGCGCGGCTTCACGCAGTAGCTGCAGCACGCGCTGGGTGCCGGGGTCCAGGCCTAAGTTGGGCACGATCACCAGCAGGCTTTCAGCCGCAGCGCGCTCGGCGCTGGGCAGCACCGACATCACGCGGCTCAGCGCATCGGCACTGGCGGCGGCCAGGGCGGGGTCAAGCCACGTTTGGGCCACGCGCACGGCGGCCACCAAGGCCTGCGCTTCTTCGGTGGTAAACATCAGTGGCGGCAAATCGAAACCTTTGCCCAGCCGGTAGCCCACGCCCGCCTCGCCCTCTATCGGCACGCCCTGCGCTTGCAGGTCAGCCACGTCGCGGTACACGGTGCGCTCAGACACTTCCAGCCGCTGGGCCAGATGCGCCGCCGTGGTCAGCCTGCGGCCACGGATGGTTTGCACGATCTGGAACAGGCGGTCAGCGCGGCGCATGTTTCTTTTGATGGTACGTGAGCGCCATGGCGATACAAAATGCCAGATCCTCGGCAGGTAGCGCATCTTCCACTGCAAACACCAGTGCGCGGTTGCCTTCATAGCTAAAAGTGTGCGGGAACATACTGCGAAAAGTGTCTACCAGCGTGGTGTTGCAGTTAAAGTAAATGGCGTAGCCGTCTTGGTTCTTTTTGCTGTCAATGCGCACCGTGCTGCCCGACTTGCTTTGCGTCGTCACGTAGGCTGGCTCGCCCCATTTCAAGGTTTCTTCCAATGCCCCAACGCCTGCGGTACTGTAGGCAGTGTCGATAACTAGTTGCCGCAGCGCCAGCAGCTTGCTGCGCAGCTTGGGCGGGTAGCTGTCAAACACAGCTTGCACGGCTGGGTCGGCAATGGAGGGTGAGGCGGTTTTCACGGTTTAGATAAGTATATTAGTGCTCTAGCCCAATATAATACTGCACAAGCAGCTATTAAAAATGTAGTAAGGCTAAGGGTGCATGCATCGCCGTGGCAATCAACAACATGTCGTGGTCGCTGATTTTGAACAGCCCAAATCGAAACTTATAGCCCCAGCGCTGGCGGTCTTCTACAAACTCAAAATCATCCAGCAGCGGCGCGATGGGTGTTTCATTGGCTTTGAGGTAGTGCACATCTTTGCGAAACGGCACAAAGCCGCCGCCCATGTCAAAAGCATACGGATCGGCGCTTTGCACGATGCCGATGGAGACAAAGCTTTGCAGCTTGTCTTTGCCGCCCATCGTCACTGTAGGCGCGTAGTACACCACGCGGTCGCCCGGCTGCACGCGCGCCAGTGGGGCACGCTTGCCGTGGTTGACCTGCATGAAGCCGCTTTGCGAATCGGTGCAGGCATCGCGCCCCCGCCGCGCATGCTCGGCGCTGGCCACGGCGATCCAGTTGGCACGCACGCCATCCGCGCGCTGCGAAGTGGGGGCCTGGACCTTGACCGCGCTAGGCGGTGCATCAAAAAGAGTGGCTTGCATGGCGGCTCCTGTATATCTGGCGATATTAGCCTAGGCTTCGGTGTGCAGGCCCACACGGTTGCCTTCGGTGTCCATTATGTGGGCGATAAAACCCATGCCATCAGGCAGCGCCATTTTGGGAAACGGGATGCTACCACCCGCAGCAACTACACGGCCCAGCCAAGCTTCGAAGCTGGGGGCGGCATTGAGGTAAACGATGGTGCCCGTGGCACTGGGCTTGGCTGTGGGGCTGAGCAGTAGTGCGCCTTGCACGCAACCGTCACCGCTTCCTTCAAACATAGCCAACTCTCCACCCGGCGCGCCAAACGGTTCGCGGCGTAGCTTTTTACCGCTCATGGTTTCATAAAACTTCATGGCGCGGTTCATGTCGAGTACGGGGATTTCAAACCAGTCGATGGCGTGTTGCATAGGGGCTCCTTTGGGGTTTATGGAGTCTGTAGTGTGCGGCGGGGCTACTGACAGCGTGGTGTCAGTAGGCTGTGAGCCGCTGAAAGTCCGGTTCTGTGCTCGCTCTGGCGCTTGGTGTGGACGGCTACGCGGCTGTCCCCCGCCCTTCGGGCTCCTC
>JAYUHM010000187.1:0-27378 GCA_043766985.1 Polaromonas sp. | reverse complement strand
AGAATTCGCTCGCCACGCTGCAGGGCTTGAAGCATGTCTACACCAAGGTGCAGGATGGCAGCGTCACCATCAGCGCCGAATTCCGCCTGGAGAAGGCGGTGCAGGAGGCGCTCGACGATGTGCGCTCGGCGGTGGCACGGGTGCGCGCGGACCTGCCGGGTGATGTGCGCGATCCGATTGTCACCAAACTCGACTTGGCCGGGGCACCGATCCTCGCCTACACGGTGGCCTCGACCCGCCTTGACGAAGAAGGCGTGTCGTGGTTTGTCGATGACAGCATCGCCAAGCGCCTCTTGCTGGTGCGCGGCGTCGGCGCGGTCAATCGTGTCGGCGGGGTTACGCGCGAGATCGGCATCACGCTCGA
Source organism: Polaromonas sp. (assembly GCA_043766985.1). Lineage (GTDB taxonomy): Bacteria > Pseudomonadota > Gammaproteobacteria > Burkholderiales > Burkholderiaceae_C > JAAFIP01. The sequence goes on along the minus strand of JAYUHM010000187.1, from coordinate 27,014 downwards.
TCCGGCGCGCATGGCCTCTTTCGGCATCACCGCAGGCGAAATTTCGCGCCAGTTGAAGCAGATCCAGCAGGAAGCCGGCGGCGGCCGCGTCGACATCGGCGGCGCCGAACAGGCGGTGCGCGCGCTGGGCAATGTGCGTTCGGCTGAAGAGCTGAAGAGCATCGAATTGGCTCTGCACGGCGGGCGCCGTGTCCGCCTGGACCAACTGGCCAGCGTGACCGACGGCATCGCCGAGCCGCGTTCGCTGGCGCTCCTCGATGGCAAGCCGGTGGTCGGCTTCGAGGTCACGCGCAGCCGCGGTGCCAGCGAGGTCGAAGTCGGCGCCGGCGTGCGCAGCGCGCTGGCCGAATTGCGCGCCGCCGACCCGGACCTGAAGATCACCGAGGCCTTCGATTTCGTCAACCCGGTCGCCGAGGAATTCGACGGCTCGATGCTGCTGCTCTATGAGGGCGCGATCCTGGCGGTGATCGTGGTGTTCTTGTTTCTGCGTGACTGGCGCGCCACTTTTGTCTCCGCTGTGGCGCTGCCGCTGTCGGTGATTCCAGCCTTCATCGGCATGCATTACCTGGGTTTTTCCCTCAACGTGGTGACACTCCTCGCGCTGTCGCTGGTGGTTGGCATCCTGGTCGACGATGCGATTGTCGAAGTTGAAAACATCATGCGCCACTTGCGCATGGGCAAATCACCATTCCAGGCGGCGATGGAGGCGGCTGACGAGATCGGGCTGGCGGTGATTGCCACCACCTTCACCTTGGTCGCGGTCTTCCTGCCGACGGCCTTCATGAGCGGCATCGCCGGCAAATTCTTCAAGCAATTCGGCTGGACTGCTTCGCTCGCGGTATTCGCATCGTTGGTGGTGGCGCGCATGCTCACCCCGATGATGGCCGCTTACATGCTCAAGGCCACATCTGACCGGATTGAGAAAGATGGGCGGGTGATGCGCGCCTACATGGGCATGGCGGCCTGGTGCCTCAGGCACCGCTGGATCACCATGTTCGCTTCCGCCGCATTCTTCGCAGGTTCAGTGGCCCTGATTCCCCTGTTGCCGACCGGCTTCATTCCGCCTGACGACCTGTCGCAAACCCAGGTGCATGTCGAGCTGCCGCCGGGCTCGACCCTGGCGCAAACGCGCGCGTCCGCCGAGCGCGCGCGCGCCCTGATCACCCCGGTCAAGTATGTGAAAAGCGTTTACACCACAATCGGCGGCGGTGCCGCCGGCAGCGACCCGTTCGCGCCGCAGGGTGCCGCCGAGGTGCGCCAGGCGACGCTTACCGTGCTGCTGGACGCGCGCCAGGAGCGCGACTGGCGCAAGCAGGTGACCGAACGGCAGTTGCGCGAGGCCCTGTCGGAGTTGCCCGGAGTGCGCACCAAGGTGGGCCTGGGCGGCTCGGGCGAAAAATACATTCTGGTGTTGACTGGTGACGACCCGCAGGCGCTGGGAGATGCGGCACTGGCGGTGGAGCGCGACTTGCGCACCCTGTCGGGCATCGGCAGCGTGGCTTCATCGGCCGCGCTGATCCGCCCGGAACTGTCGGTGCGACCCGACTTCGCGCGCGCCGCCGACCTGGGGGTGACCACCGCAGCCATCGGCGAAGCCCTGCGCATCGCCACTATCGGCGACTATGACGTGGCGCTGCCGAAACTTAACTTGCCGCAGCGCCAGGTACCGGTGGTGGTCAAGCTTGATGCCCGTGCGCGCAAGGAGCTGGGCGTGCTCGAACGACTGACCGTGGCCTCCTCGAAACCGGAAGTCGGCGCGGTGATGATCGGGCAGGTGGCGACACTTGAGCTCAGTGCCGGCCCGGCGGTGATCGACCGCTACGACCGCGCGCGCAACATCAATTTCGAGATCGAAGTGGCAGGCACGCCCCTGGGCGACTTGACCGCGGCGGTGAAGGAGTTGCCGTCGATCCGCAACCTGCCGGCCGGGGTCAGGCAGGTCGAGATCGGCGATGCCGAGGTGATGGGCGAGCTGTTTGCCAGCTTTGCCTTGGCCATGCTGACGGGCGTGCTGTGTATTTACATTGTGCTGGTGCTGCTGTTTAAAGACTTTCTGCACCCCGCTACAATTTTGGCAGCACTGCCTTTGTCTTTGGGTGGTGCGTTTGTGGGCCTGCTGGTGGCAGACAAAAGCTTTTCCATGCCCTCGCTCATTGGCCTGATCATGCTGATGGGCGTGGCCACCAAAAACTCCATTTTGCTGGTGGAATACGCCATCGAGGCGCGCCGAGGCCGCCACGCCACCGAGAGCCAACCCGCTACGCCGCCCATGTCGCGCCTGGACGCCCTGCTGGACGCCTGCCACAAGCGCGCCCGCCCGATTGTGATGACCACCATTGCCATGGGTGCAGGCATGCTGCCGATTGCCCTGGGTTGGGGCGCTGCCGATGGGAGTTTTCGCTCGCCGATGGCGGTGGCGGTGATTGGTGGTTTGATTACCTCCACCTTTTTAAGCCTGTTGGTTATCCCCTCGGTGTACACCTTTGTGGACGATTTTGCGGCACTGTGCGGCAAGCTGTGGCGCAAGCTGTTTAGCCGGGCTGAGCGCGCGAACCGCGCGGCCTAAGCCCCAAACTCGTCGCCCAGCTCTTTGGCCCGGCGGCGCGCCGCGTGCATGGCGCGCATAAACAGGGTGTCCAGGTTGTCTTGCTGCATGGACGTGATGGCCGCGTGGGTGGTGCCGCCTTTGGACGTGACGCGCTGGCGCAGTACTTCTGGCGGGTCGTCGGAGCTGTGGGCCAGCTCTGACGCCCCCGTGAAGGTGGCCTTGGCCAAGCGCGCGGCCTGCGCGGAGGGCAGGCCCATGTCGATACCGGCGCGGGTCATGGCTTCGATAAAGTAAAACACGTAGGCCGGGCCAGAGCCTGAAATGGCCGTCACCGCGTCAAGCTGTGCTTCGTTGTCCAGCCACAAAAACTCGCCCGTGGTGCTGATCAGGCGCTCGACGGCTTGGCGGTCGGCCTGGCTAACCGCCGGGCGCGGGTACAGCGCGGTGATGCCTTTTCCAATGAGCGCTGGCGTGTTGGGCATGCTGCGCACCACACGCTCGGTGCCCAGCCAATGCGCAATGCTGTCCGAGCGAATACCCGCCGCCACGCTAAAGTGCAGCGCCTCTTTGGTGTGAAAGCGCGTTTGCAAAGCCGCCTCTTTGAAGGTTTGCGGCTTGACGGCCCACACCACCAGCGCGGCTTGGGCCAGCATGGCATTGGGGTTGCTGAAGGCCTCAATGCCAAACTCGGCCTTGAGCTTGGCGTGCTGCTCGGGGTAAGGCTCTACCACCATGATTTGGATGGGGCGCATGCCCTGGCGGATCAACCCACCGATGATGGCGCTGGCCATATTGCCGCCGCCGATAAATGCTATTTTGTCGTTCATATTGGTTCCTTCGTCCCTGCTACATGGCTTGGCACCAAGCCTAGCCCGCCAGCCACTCAAACGCTACGAATTGCGTGATCTGGCTGCTGTTGAAATTATCGTCGCTGACAAACACCATAGTGGGATTGCCATTGGCCAGCGTAGGGCCACGCGTCATGCCCTCGGTATTGTCCAGGCGCGGCAGCCCGGCCTTGGCAAAATCAAGCAGCAGCACTTTGTCTGCGGGTTTGAACTTGGCCCCAAGCAGCGTGGGCAGGCCCAACACGTCGTCGGCATCCTCGGTGTCTATCCAGTACAGGCGCACCGAGTTGCCCACGCCGTAGGCCCAAGCGCGCTCCAGCACCAGCATGCCGGTCTCCGAGGCCATCCAGATTTCGCTCACGCCGCTGTCGGCCATCGCATCGGGCGTGAGGCCCGCTGGGGGCGACATGCCCGCGACCTGCGGCGCAAAGGGAATAGCATCGGGGAGGTAAGCAATCTGGCGAAACGGCTGCGCGCTGTGCGCCGCAAACTGCGTCAGGCGAATCGGCCCACCCGCTGCGCCCACGGCGGGCAAAGGCCCGTCCTGAATGAGGGCCGCCTCCATAGCCACCCACAGCGTGTCGCCACTGGGCGTAAAGCTCAGGCCTTCAAAGCCTTTGTTGTCGCGCACACCGGTTTTGCCCGTTTTGTCAAAAGCAAACATCGCTGGCACGGGCACCTGGCTGGCGTAGCTGCCGTCCATGCGCATCTCGCGGATAAACGGCGGGTGGCCGTGCCGTGCATCGCCTTCGCTGCTCCAGTACAAAGTGTTGGTCGCAGCGCGCAGGCGAATGCTCTCAGGGTCGGGCACCTCGGGGTTGTCAGGCGAGGCGTTGCGGCGGCTGGGGTAGGGCTTGCCGTTGGGCGCCTGCAAGGTGGTGACTTTGAGCAGCTCTGGAGTGCCCAGGCTGTCAGCGCTGATGCTGAGCTTCAAGGTGTAGAAGCGCGCGGGGTTGATATCAGAGCGGTCGTCGCTGATGGCGTAGTACACCCCGCGTTCTTTGTCGTAGTCCAGCCCGCTTAAGCCGCCTACTGTGGTGCCTTGGAACTGCAGCTTGTGGCCTAGCGTAGTGTGGCCGATCAAGCGCAGGCGCGGGCCGCCCTTGTTGGCTTGCGTTGCTGTGGGTGCTGCGGATTTCGGGGTTTGCGCGCAGGCAACACCAGAAGCCGCCAGCGCGGTGGCAGACAGGGTGTGCAGTAGCGAGCGGCGGGAGAAGTCTTGAGTGAAATGCATGGCGCTTGAGTCTACCCGTAGTTAGGTAAGCTATCGTCGCAGCGCGGCTGACGCTTGAAGATGCCTGCTCCACCTTGGTCACGTTGCGGCGATTGCTCGCGCCCATTGGTGCAAGCATGGTGCGCGGTAGTGACGGGGTAGCACAACTGCGTCCATGTAGGTCGTATCTTGGCGGGCTTCTTGGGTAACGAAAACTACCAAAAAAGTGGGAGTGTCAGCATTTCTGTGTGTGAGGCGGCTTAGGGTTTATCCACGCAGGTGTGCGCTTGTGGGTAACGCGCGGCCCTTCAAGGCCGCACGGGCTGTAGCAGTGAGTTCCCAATTGAACCAATACAAAAGTATGCGCCTATTGCCTTAGCCCAGAACAATCAATGGCCGTAAGGCTAACGTTTTACGTGTGTAAGAACTTAATCAGCAAGAATGAGGGGCGGATCAATATTTTGGTTGAGCCGGTTTGGAAGGTACTGTGCTGATGACTTCCATCCCGGCGCATGCTCAATAAGGTGATGCCTAACTCCCAATCAATCACCGCATTGACTAGCGAAAAATTATAAATACAATGTACATATGATTGAATTCGAATGGGACGAGGCTAAAGCAGCTGCAAACCTCAAGAAGCATCAAGTGTCTTTTGAAGAAGCGAAATCGATATTTTTCGATGAATTCGGCGTTCAGTTCTTTGATGCAGACCATTCTTCCGACGAAGAACGCTTCTTGATGCTTGGGATGAGTGTAGGGGCTAAGCTGCTCATCGTTTGCCATTGCGAACGTGATCACGGTGCGGCTATTCGAATCATCTCGGCACGCAAAGCAACCAAGCGCGAAGGCGCGTTTTACTCAGGTGCACACCTATGAAAGCAGAATACGATCTCTCTAAACTGAAGTCCCGCAAAAACCCCTACGCTTCCAAGCTGAAGAAGCCTGTCACTATGCGCCTGTCAGATGACGTTGTGCAGTATTTCAAAGCGATGGCTGACCAGGTGGGGGTGCCGTACCAGAGCTTGATTAATTTGTACTTGCGCGACTGTCTTGCGAATAGTCGAAAAGTGCAGATCAATTGGCCTCAGGCTGCTTAGTGCGCTGTCGCGGGCCCGCTGCCGCAACGGAGTCGCCTAAACGAACGGCTTGGGTGAATCTTTGGCAGGCGTTTCGCTACTAAATTCGCAGCTACTTCCGCAAAATTCTTTTGGGCTAGAGGGCTAAAAAGCTTGTAATAGCGACCACTGTGCGCACCACAGAGCGATGCAACGCCAGTTAAGCGGTAGTTCGGCGTGCTTGGGATGAAAAATATGGAGAAAGGCGCGGAGACAAGGTGTTTTCGCAAGATTTTTGCAGCACAAGTTTCCGAGCTGCCGCCAGCCAACCCGCTTCGAGCGGCATCTTCACATGAAAATCAGGCTGTAGCCCAATAGAAAATAGCACAAACTGCTATGTTATTAGTAGTGTCCATTGCCAAAGGAACTACCTAACCCGCCTCCGCACCCAGCGTGGTTTGCCGCACCGCATGCTCCCAGCGCAGCATCAGCTCTTTAGCCCGGGCCGTATCCAGCGTCGGCAAAAAGCGCCGCTCGGCGCGCCACAGGGCGGACAGCTCGTTGGTGCTTTGGTAGACGCCTGTGGACAAGCCTGCCAGGTAAGCCGCACCCAGCGCCGTGGTTTCTGTGACGGCGGGGCGCACCACGGGTATGCCTAGCAAGTCTGCTTGAAACTGCATCAACAAGTCATTCACGCAGGCGCCGCCATCTACCCGCAGCTCGGCCACGGCAGCGCCGCCTGCGGCCACGGCGTCGCGGCTCATGGCCAGTAGCAGGGCAGCGCTTTGGTAGGCAATGCTCTCCAGCGCGGCGCGTGCGATGTGCGCCACCGTGCTGCCGCGGGTCAGGCCGGTGATGGTGCCGCGGGCATCGGGTTTCCAGTAGGGCGCGCCCAGGCCGGTAAAGGCGGGCACCACCATCACGCCGCCCGAGTCGGGCACGCTTTCTGCCAGCGCCTGCACCTGGCCACTGCCCTGGATAGCGTGCAGGCCGTCGCGCAGCCATTGCACTACCGCGCCGCCCACAAACACGCTGCCCTCCATGGCGTATTCGGGCGTTACCGTGGTTTGCGCAGCGCTGGTGGTGATCAAACCGTTGGCGGATGTTTGGAACTTATTCCCCGTGTGCATCAGCATAAAACAGCCCGTGCCATAGGTGTTCTTCACCATGCCGGCTTTAAAGCAGGCCTGGCCAAACAAGGCACTCTGCTGGTCGCCCGCTACCCCGCCTATGGGGATGGCGTGCCCCAGCAGGTCAGGCAGCACCTCGCCGTAGTGGGCGCTGGACGGTTTGACCGTGGGCAGCATATTGGCCGGAATGTCCAGGGCGTTCAGCAGCTCGGCATCCCACTGGTTGCTGTGCACGTTAAACAGCATGGTGCGGGACGCATTGCTCACATCTGTGGCGTGCACTACGCCGCCGGTCAGTTGCCACATCAGCCAGCTGTCTACCGTGCCAAAGGCCAGCTCGCCGTTCTCGGCAAGTTGGCGGGCGCGGGGTACGTTATCCAAAATCCACTTGAGCTTGGTGCCAGAAAAATAGGCGTCTACCAGCAGCCCGGTTTTGCGCTGGATCACCTCTGCCAGGCCGCGTTCGCGCAGAGCAACGCAGGTAGGCTCGGCCCGGCGGTCTTGCCAGACGATGGCGTGGTGCACGGGCACACCGGTTTTGCGGTGCCACACCACGGTGGTCTCGCGCTGGTTGGTAATGCCAATAGCGCGCACCTCGCTGGCCTGGATGCCCGCCTTGGTAAGCACCTCGCGCGCGGTGGCCAGCTGGGTGCGCCATATCTCCAGCGGGTCGTGCTCTACCCAGCCAGGCTGCGGGTAGATTTGCGTCAGCTCCTGCTGCGCGGTGGCCACCGTTTGGCCACGCGCGTCAAACACAATGCTGCGGGAGCTGGAGGTACCTTGGTCGAGTGCGAGCAGATAGGTCATGGATGCACCGTTGAAAAAGTGATGACAGTACTAGAGACTGCCCGCTCAGGCAAGCGTTACCTCATAGCGCACCTGCGCTTGGGCCAGCAGCGCCGGGAAGGGTTCGGGCGGCGGGGCGTCGGTAAACAGGCGGTCAATCTGGGACAGGTTGGCCACCTCGACCATGGCTGGGCGGTTGAACTTGCTGGCGTCGGCTGCCACCCATACCTCACGCGCGTGCGCAATGATGGTTTGCGAGACCTTTACCTCGCGGTAGTCGTAGTCGCGCAGCGAGCCGTCAGCCTCAATGCCAGAAATGCCCATCAGCGCGATATCCACCTTGAACTGGCGAATAAAGTCGACCGCTGCCTCGCCAATAATGCCGCGGTCACGGCCACGCACCACCCCGCCCACCACGATCACCTCGCTCTTGGGGTTGGCGCTCAGAATAGTGGCCACGTTCAGGTTGTTGGTGATCACCCGCAGCCCCTCGTGCTGCAGCAGCGCCCGGGCGATGGCCTCGGTGGTGGTGCCAATGTTCAGCACCAGCGAGCAGCCGTTGGGCACGGCCTGGGCCACAGCACGGGCAATGCGGGCCTTGCCTTGGGCATGCAGACTTTCCCGCTGCTGGTGCGCAATATTCTCAACGGTAGAGCCAGGCACCCGCACGCCACCATGAAAGCGCGCAAGCAACCCTTCGTCGGCCAAACGCTGCACATCACGCCGAACGGTTTGCAAAGTGACGCCGAGTTTGTCGGCCAGTTGCTCCACGGTCACGGAGCCCAGCGCGTTGACTTCGGTCAACAAAGTGAGCTGTCGGGGGTTTGGATTCATGGCGGTATTTTCAGTCCAAACGACGCGAAATACCCATAAAACGAAAAGAAAAGAACATTTTTAGGGTAAATACCAAGGCTAAAAGAATGGTAACGAACAACAATCATCGCAATCGAAAGCAGGGCGTGTGATTTTTTGCACAATTTGATAAAGGTGTGTGATGCAGTTGACTTTGGAGAAGATCAGCAAAAAAGTGGGCCCGCAAGCCTGGCTGTACGACATGGACTTGGCACCCCGCAGCGGGGCCGTCACGGTGCTGCTGGGGGCCACGCAGGCCGGTAAAACCAGCCTGATGCGCATCATGGCTGGGCTGGACGTACCCACGGCCGGGCGAGTACTGGTGGATGGCAAAAATGTGGTCGGCACGCCGGTGCGCGAGCGCGACGTGGCCATGGTGTACCAGCAGTTTATTAACTACCCGTCGCTCAAAGTGCACGACAACATCGCCTCGCCCCTAAAGTTACGCGGCGAAAAAAACATAGACCAGCGCGTGCGGGCGCTGGCCGAAAAGCTGCACATCGACATGTTTTTAGACCGCTACCCGGCCGAGTTGTCGGGCGGGCAGCAGCAGCGGGTGGCTTTGGCGCGGGCGCTGGCCAAAGGCGCACCCTTGATGCTGCTGGACGAGCCGCTGGTAAACCTGGACTATAAGTTGCGCGAAGAGCTGCGCGATGAGCTCAGTGCCCTGTTTGCGGCGGGGGACTCCACCGTCATCTACGCGACCACCGAGCCGGGTGAGGCGCTTTTGCTGGGCGGCTACACGGCGGTGATGGACACCGGCGAGCTGTTGCAGTACGGGCCCACCGCAGAGGTTTTTCACAAGCCCCATTCGCTGCGCGTGGCCCGCGCCTTCAGCGACCCGCCGATGAATTTGCTGCAGGCCAGTGCGGGCGCAGGTGGCGTGCAGTTGCATGGCGGGCCAATGCTGGCCATGGGCCTGCCCAGTTTGGCAACGCAGCAATTAACGGTAGGGCTGCGTGCCAGCGCCATCAGCGTGACCGCAAAGCCAGGCGATACCACGCTGGCAGGCAAAGTAGAGCTGGCCGAAATTTCTGGGTCTGACACGTTTGTGCATGCCTCCACACCCGTGGGTGAACTGGTAGCACAGCTGACAGGCGTGCACCACTTTGATTTGGGCGCGGCGGTGCCTTTGTATTTCCATCCCTCACAGGTGTATTTGTTTGATGCCGCTGGTCTGCTGGTGCAGGCGCCCGTGCGCGGCGGAGGGCGCTAGCATGGCACGCATTGAACTCGATTTGGCGCACGCCTACAAAAAGAACCCGATGCACGACAGCGACTACGCGTTGCTGCCTTTGAGAATGACCTTTGAAAACGGCGGTGCCTACGCATTACTGGGGCCATCGGGCTGCGGTAAAACCACCATGCTCAACATTATGTCGGGGCTGGTGGCACCCTCGCAAGGCAGCGTGCGCTTTGACGGCAAAGACGTCACGCGCGCCACACCGCAAGAGCGCAACATCGCGCAGGTGTTTCAGTTTCCGGTGATTTACGACACCATGACGGTGTACGAGAACTTGGCGTTTCCGCTGCGCAACCGCAAAATGCCCAAAGAGCAAATCAACAAGCGGGTAGGCGCGATAGCCGAGATGCTGGAGATGAGCGGCCAGCTCAACCAACGCGCTGCGGGTTTGGCGGCCGATGCCAAACAAAAGATATCTTTGGGCCGTGGCCTGGTGCGCGACGACGTGTCGGCCGTGCTGTTTGATGAGCCCCTGACGGTGATTGACCCGCACCTGAAATGGCAACTGCGCCGCAAGCTCAAGCAGATTCACCATGAGCTCAAACTCACCTTGATTTATGTCACGCATGACCAGGTGGAGGCTCTGACCTTTGCTGACCAGGTGGTGGTGATGACGCGTGGCCGCGCGGTACAAATGGGGTCGGCAGCAGATTTGTTTGAGCGGCCCAGCCATACCTTTGTGGGCCATTTCATTGGCTCGCCTGGCATGAACTTTTTGCCTGGTCAGGTGGAAATGGACAAGGTACGCGTAGCGGGTATGGCGCTGGCATTGCCAGCTGGGCGAGAGCTGCCAGATGGGGACATCAAACTGGGGATACGGCCAGAGTACGTGTCTCTCGCTTCCGAAAACACGGCTGGTGCGCTGCCAATGACCGTGTCGCAAGTGCAAGACGTTGGCACGCATGTCATCTTAAGCGCCACCATCGCCGGCCACACCGTCAAGGCGCGCTTGCCAGCCGACGCAGCCCAGTGGCGCAAAGGTGATGCCGTGTGGCTGCGCGTGCTCGGCGAGCACACCTGCATGTACAAAAACGAGGAGATCGTGGCATGAGCACCACCACCAAACCCGTCAACCAAAAGGCCTGGTTCTTGATCTTGCCGGTGCTGCTGTGCGTGGCGTTTTCTGCCATCTTGCCGCTCATGACGGTGGTGAACTATTCGGTGCAAGACATCATCTCGCCCGAGCGCAGGGTGTTTGTAGGCACAGAGTGGTTTGCCAAAGTGATGCGCGATGAAGAGCTGCACGGCGCGCTGTGGCGCCAGCTCACGTTCTCGTTCTCCGTGCTGGCCGTGGAGCTGCCGCTGGGCATTCTGTTGGCACTGTCCATGCCCGCGCAAGGCTGGAAGTCATCGGTCACCTTGGTCATCGTCGCGCTGTCGCTGCTCATCCCGTGGAACGTGGTGGGCACCATTTGGCAGATCTTTGGCCGAGCTGATATTGGTTTGATGGGCGCGGCCTTGCAGGGTCTGGGGATTGACTACAGCTATACCGGCAACGCATTACACGCCTGGCTCACGGTGCTGCTGATGGACGTGTGGCACTGGACACCGCTGGTCGCCTTGCTAGGTTACGCCGGTTTGCGCTCTATTCCCGACGCGTATTACCAGGCCGCCAGTATTGACGGGGCTTCCAAGTTTGCGGTGTTTTGGTATGTGCAGCTGCCCAAAATGCGCGGCGTGCTGATGATTGCCGTGCTGCTGCGTTTTATGGACAGCTTCATGATTTATACCGAGCCCTTTGTATTGACCGGCGGCGGGCCGGGTAACTCCACCACCTTCCTGTCGCAGTTTTTAACGCAAAAAGCCGTGGGCCAGTTTGACCTGGGCCCGGCGGCGGCGTTCTCGTTGATTTACTTCCTGATCATCTTGCTGCTGTGTTTTATTCTGTACAACTGGATGCAGCGTGTCGGTACCGCAGAGAAGGAGGGTGGCCATGCTTAAGCCCAAGTTTCAAAAGCGCAGCATCTTTCTTGTTGCCTACATCATCTTCGCTTTGCTGCCCATCTACTGGATGGTCAATATGTCGTTCAAAACGAACAGCGAGATTGTGGCCAGCTTCACCCTGTTTCCCCAGCACTTTACCTGGGCCAATTACAAAACCATTTTGACCGACCCGTCGTGGTACTCGGGCTATATCAACAGCCTGATCTATGTGGCGATCAATACCGTGATATCCATCACCGTGGCCTTGCCTGCAGCCTATGCCTTTTCGCGCTACAGCTTTTTGGGCGACAAGCATGTGTTTTTCTGGTTGCTGACCAACCGCATGACGCCGCCTGCGGTATTTTTGCTGCCGTTTTTTCAGCTCTACACCACCGTAGGTTTGATGGACACGCACCTGGCCGTGGCACTGGCGCACTTGCTGTTTAACGTGCCGCTGGCGGTATGGATTCTGGAAGGGTTTATGAGTGGCATTCCCCGCGAGATTGACGAGACGGCATATATCGACGGCTACTCGTTCCCCCGGTTTTTCGTCACTATTTTTCTGCCACTCATCAAAGCCGGTGTAGGCGTAGCGGCATTTTTCTGCTTCATGTTCAGCTGGGTGGAGCTACTGTTGGCGCGCACCTTAACCAGTGTGAACGCCAAGCCGATTGTGGCCACCATGACGCGGACGGTGTCGGCCTCGGGCATGGACTGGGCCACCTTGGCCGCTGCCGGTGTGTTGACCATTGTGCCCGGTGCAATTGTGATTTGGTTTGTGCGCAACTACATCGCCAAAGGGTTTGCGATGGGCCGCGTTTAACAGGAGCGACACATGTTTGTATGGATGGCTTGGACACTGCCAGTCGCCGTTTTTTTTACCTGTATCGTGCTGATGCTCGTAGGCATGACCGTGTGGGAGATGAAGTCCCCCACGACGCTGCGCAAAGGTTTCCTGCCTTTGGAGACTACGCGCGGCGACAGGCTTTTTATTGGCTTGCTGTCTGCCGCGTACGTGAACCTTATTTTTATCGGCCTGAGCGGCAAGCTCGCTGGCTGGCTGGGTTTGGCGGCTGACCCTTCGATATGGATCAGCTTTGTGGTGTCGATGGGTTTACTGGCATTCATCATGCGACGCGGCTAAAACATTTTCCTGGTAATCCGGCCCCTCGCTTCCCCAGGGCCGCGGTCACCCACTGCTTTTGGGGAGGCAAAGTACTGAGGAGATAACCGATGAAGAAACTACGCTATACCGCGTTGACTGCTGCTGTCGTGCTGGCACTCTCGGCTTGCGGAAAGAAAGAAGAGCCTGCTGCACCGGCGGCTACACCTGCACCTGCAGCCACGCCGGTAGCACCGGCTGCGTCGCCCATGGCCGCAGCGGCGAAGAAGTGGATCGACAACGAGTTCCAGCCTTCTACGCTGACCAAGGAGCAGCAGACCGAGGAGCTTAAATGGTTTAGCGAGGCAGCCGCCAAGCTCAAGGCCAAAGGGGTGAATGAAATCTCAGTGGTTTCCGAGACTATTGCCACGCACGAGTACGAGTCCAAAACGCTCACCAAAGCCTTCGAGGAAATTACCGGCATCAAGGTCAAACACGACATCATCCAAGAGGGTGACGTGGTGGAGAAGCTGCAAACCTCCATGCAGTCGGGCCAGTCCATCTACGACGGCTGGATCAGCGACTCGGACTTGATCGGTACCCACTACCGCTACGGCAAAATCTTGAACCTGACCGACTACATGACGGGCGCAGGCAAAGAGTGGACTAACCCGGGCCTGGACATCAAAGACTTTATCGGCACCAGCTTTACCACCGCGCCCGACGGCAAGATGTACCAACTGCCCGACCAGCAGTTTGCCAACCTGTACTGGTTCCGCGCTGATCTGTTTGCCAAGCCCGAGCTGAAAGAACAGTTCAAGAAAAAATACGGCTACGACCTGGGTGTGCCGCTGAACTGGAGCGCCTACGAAGACATTGCGGCCTTCTTCACCAATGACGTGAAAAACATCGACGGCAAGCCGATTTACGGCCACATGGACTACGGCAAGAAAGACCCTTCGCTGGGCTGGCGCTTTACCGATGCGTGGCTGTCGATGGCGGGCACGGCCGACATTGGCATTCCTAACGGCAAGCCGGTGGACGAATGGGGTATTCGCACCACAGCCGACGGTTGCAACCCGGTGGGCGCATCGGTATCGCGTGGTGGCGCTACCAACTCGCCGGCCGCCGTGTATGCCCTTACGAAGTACATCGACTGGATGAAGAAGTACTCACCCAAAGAAGCCATCGGCATGACCTTTGGCGAAGCAGGCCCGGTGCCTGCCCAAGGCCAAATCGCGCAGCAGATCTTCTGGTACACCGCCTTCACCGCCGACATGATCAAGCCCGGTTTACCGGTGGTCAATGCCGACGGCACACCCAAGTGGCGCATGGCACCCGGCCCGAACGGCCCGTACTGGAAGCAGGGCATGCAAAACGGCTACCAAGACGTGGGCTCATGGACTTTCTTTAAAGACCATAACCCCGACAAAGTGGCCGCAGCTTGGCTGTACGCGCAGTTTGTCACTGCCAAGACCACCTCGCTTAAAAAGACGATCATGGGCTTGACCCCGATCCGCGAATCGGACATCCAGTCCAAGGCCATGACCGATATGGCCCCCAAACTGGGTGGCTTAGTGGAGTTTTACCGCAGCCCCGCGCGTGTGGCCTGGACACCTACTGGCACCAACGTGCCAGACTACCCCAAGCTGGCCCAGCTGTGGTGGAAGAACGTGGCAGTGGCTGTGACAGGTGAGAAAACACCGCAGGCCGCCATGGACAACCTGGCCGAGGAGATGGACGACGTGATGGTGCGTCTGGAGCGCGCAGGCATGGCCAATTGCGCCCCCAAGATGAACCCCAAGGGCGACCCCGCCAAGTACCTGACCGACAAAGCCGCGCCATGGAAGAAGCTGGCCAACGAGAAGCCAAAGGGCGAAACCATTGCCTATGACACGCTGCTGGATGCGTGGAAGAACGGCAAAACGCGTTAAGTAAAACGAAGGCTGGCCGTGCGAACCTATCTGTCGCACGGCCACTTCTGACGCATCTTTCTATTGATCATTTTTTAGCTGTTTTTAGCGGCACAGGTGTTGCCGTAAGAGTTTCTACACCTCAACCGAATTTGCCTTATGGCTACCGACAAACCACCCTACCCCACGCAGCGTGGCGCATTGATAGCGCTACTGGCTGATGCGCGCACCTACGATGTGGCCGTCATCGGCGGTGGCGCTACCGGCCTGGGCGTGGCGCTGGACGCCGCCGCGCGCGGCTTTAGCGTGGTGCTGTTTGAAAGCCACGACTTTGCCAAAGGCACCTCGTCGCGCGCCACAAAATTAGCGCATGGCGGCGTACGCTATTTGGCGCAGGGCAATATAAGCTTGGTGCGCGAAGCCTTGCACGAGCGCACCACCTTGCTGGCCAATGCACCGCACTTGGCGCAACCCCTGCCGTTTGTTATGCCGTCTTACCACTGGTGGGAGGCGCCGTTTTATGGCATTGGCCTGAAGATGTACGACCTGTTGGCGGGCAAAGCTGGCATTGGCCCCACTGAATTTCTAAGCAAAAGCAGCACGCTCAGGCTGCTGCCGACCATAAAACCTGCAGGCCTGACGGGCGGCGTGAAGTACTGGGATGGCCAGTTTGACGATGCGCGTTTGGCTCTGGCCTTAGCCAAAACCGCCGTGCGCGAGGGCGCGCTGCTGCTTAACTATTGCGCGGCCAAGCAGCTCTTGCATGAGAACGGACAAATCACTGGCCTGACGGTGCAAGACCATGAAACCGACATCAGCTACAACATCAAGGCCCACTGCGTGGTCAACGCAGCAGGCGTTTGGGTCGATGAATTTCGCCAGCAAGACGGCCAGAGCATGCAACGCCCAGTGAAAGCCATGGTAGCGCCCAGCCAAGGCGTGCACATTGTGGTGGACCGCGAGTTTTTCCCGGGTGACCACGCCCTGCTGGTACCGAAAACGCAGGATGGCCGCGTGCTGTTTGCCGTACCTTGGCTAGGCAAAGTGATTTTGGGCACCACCGACACGCCGCGTAATGACCTGGACCGCGAGCCCACGCCGTTTGCAGAGGAGGTGCAGTTTATCTTGAGCGAAGCTGCCAAATACCTCACCCGCGCGCCGCAGCGCAGCGACGTGAAATCCATCTGGGTGGGCTTGCGCCCGCTGGTCAAGCCGCAAGACGACGATGGCGGCAATACCAAAGCACTGAGCCGCGAGCACACCATTTTGGTCAGCAAGTCGGGCCTGGTGACGGTGACCGGTGGCAAATGGACCACCTACCGCGCCATGGCCGAAGACGTGCTGACGCACGCGTTTGATGCCAAGCTTTTGCTACCTAAGGCGGGCGGGGCCACGGAGCATTTGCCGCTGGTGGGCGCGCAGCCCACCGCGGTGCGCGTGAGCGCCAAGCCCGGCCTGCACCTGTACGGCAGCGAGGCCGTTACCGTGCAAACCTTGCCGGGTGCCCAGCACGAACTGGGCGGTGCGGGCGCCAGCGGCCTGACCGAGGCGATGGTGCGTTTTGCCGCCCGCTACGAGTACGCCCGCACGGTCGAAGATGTACTGGCCCGCCGCTCTCGGCTGCTGTTTTTGGATGCCCGGCTGGCCGCGAGTTTGGCGCCCGAGGTGGCCAGCATCTTGTTCCGTGAAACCGGGATTAATCCACAACTTGATGCGTTTGCCAGGTTGGCTGAGCAGTACACCCAGCTACCGTAAGATTTGTTGTTAGCTATAGTTTTTATAGCTTTTTGTGCGATAGTCTATTGGCCTAGAAGGCAATCACCATGAATGTGCGGCATTATCAGCGTGCCCACCCCCAACAACTTGAATGTAATGACTTATAACTACTTTTAAAAATATACATTCCAATCGTGATTAAATTGGACAAAAAACTAGGATAACTATTTTAGACTTAAGAGGTAAGGTTTGTACAGCCGTCTGACCCGGTTTTCTACTCCCTCGTTTCCGACGTGAAACGCCGATAAGCCAGCTTCTGTTCGCTCCCGCACCCCCTGCGTTTGGTGGCACCCTGCGCTGTAGCTTTGCCCTCCATAAAAGAGTAACTATCTAAATGAATCACGCACACAAATCCATCTGGAACGACAGCTTGGGCACCTATGTGGCCGCATCTGAGGTAGTGGCTTCTGGCGGGTCTGCCACATCGTCCACCCGCAAGGCGCGCCGCCACCCGGGCCGCTCGCCTACCCAGCGCCTGGCGCTGGAGCCGCGCATAGTGTTCGACGGGGCCATGGCGGTGGAGGGCTTGGGCGCGGTGGAGCGCCAGCTATTGATGGCGACAGCCACCCCGCTGGAGCGTACCGCACCCGCACCCGCACCCGCAGAAATCGAAACCGTCGCGCCGCCCGCCGTGGTGAATGCGGTGCCCAGCAAAGAGATCAGCCCGGTGCGCGAGGTAGCGCAGCGGTTAGCCGCAGCGGAGGGCGCCGACACCGTGGTGGTCCACGCCAGCA
The DNA here is from genome assembly GCA_043766985.1 of Polaromonas sp. GTDB lineage: Bacteria > Pseudomonadota > Gammaproteobacteria > Burkholderiales > Burkholderiaceae_C > JAAFIP01. The sequence continues at coordinate 9,891 of JAYUHM010000187.1, read as the reverse complement.
CGGCACCTGCGGCGCAAACCACAGAAATCGTGTTTGTCAGCGCCGACGTGGGCGACCTGCAAACTTTTCTAAGCAACCGCCCCGGCACCGAGGTCATTTTGCTAAACGCTGGTCAAGACGGCATGGCGCAGATGGCCACCGCCTTGGCTGGGCGCAGCGGCATCAGTGCCATTCATATTCTGAGCCACGGTGAAGTGGGGCAGCTCTTTTTGGGTAGCACCACGCTGAACATCAGCAGCATCTCAGGCGAACACGCTGACGAGCTGGCCACCATCAAGGCATCTCTGACCCAAGATGCCGACATTTTGATTTACGGTTGTGACGCGGGCGCGGGCACTGAAGGCCAAAACTTCATCAACGCCTTGGCAGATGCCACTGGCGCAGACATTGCCGCCTCTACCGACAAAACCGGTGCCGCCGATTTGGGTGGAGATTGGGTTTTAGAGACGGCCACGGGCCGTATAGAAACCGATGTCGTCATGGATATTCGTGGTCAGGCAGACTATCAAGGATTGCTGGCCGCATTCAGCATCAACGCCGCTACCGCGCCTGTGCTGACCGTTGGCGCGCATGTGGGCGGCCCGCTCAATGGCAACACGGCTACCTATGCCAACGTGGGCAGCACCGTGATAGGCGCGGCCACGGTCAACATCAATCTGGTGGCCACCATCACCAGCTCCACGGCTGGCGACATTGTCAACTTCAGTGCCGCCGCGGGCTCGCCCAGCATGCAGATGAGTGGAGGCACTGACGGTGGTCAAGTCAACGTGCATTGGGCGCTGGTGCGGGCTGACAACGGCCAACCTTTTGTCGCTGACATCAAAATCACCATCGCTGACATTGACGGCGCCAAACCGGCTCTGATCGAATCGGTAGCCGCCCTGCAAACGGGTGTGGTCACCTACTCGGTGGCCAGTGCGAGCAATCTGGTTGTGTCTGTTGTGGGGGGCTTTATCCGCGCAGACGGAACGGCCAGCCAGAACAGCGAGCCCAGCTCGATGATTCAGTACACCTTTTCCAACACGGCCAGTTGGGACATCACCTACTACACGGCGCCGGGTTATGCGGGCCGCGTCTTCAACAACAATGGAAATGCGGCTACCAACGCCATCGTCGGCGCAGTGACCGTCGGCAGCGTGCTGGATTTGGATGCCAACGACTCCACCGCCACTGGCTCCAGCTTCCAAAGAATTTACATTGAAAACAGCCCCGGCGTTGCCGTGGTGGATACGGACGTCAGCCTGGGCCGCCTTGACGGTACCGCCTTGAGCGCGGGCCAAACCTACAGCAGCGCCACTGTGGTGCTGACCAATGCCCAGCTGGGCGATGTGTTGACTGCTGGAACCATGCCCAGCGGCAGCGGCATCACCGCCGCCATTGACACCAGTGTTGCAGGCAAAATTACCGTCACCCTGAGTGGTACCAGCACCCCCGCCAACTACTTGCTGGCGCTGCAAGCCATCGCCTTCAGCAACACCACCGACGCGCCTGCTGCGGTAGACCGCAGTTTGCTGGTTACGGTGCTGGACGGTACGACCTTGAGCAACTCAGCGGCATCCACCATCCATATTTCGCGCGTCAATGATGCACCGATCAACACCCTGCCCACCACCTTCGCAGGCATCGAAGACACCACCTTGAGTCTGACGGGTCTGAGCATTAACGACCCCGACGGCGTTGCCACCACCAACCACACGGTCACCCTTAGCGTGCCCACCGGCACCCTCACGGCCACAGGCACTGCCAGCGTTACTGTTACGGGTACGGGCACGGGCAGCATCGTCCTGACTGGCACACTGGCCAACATCAACGCCTACCTGGCCAGCGCAGCGCGGCCCAACTATGTGCCGGTTAGCAACTTCAGCGGTGACGTGGTGCTGACGATGACCACCAGCGACGGCGGCAACATCGGCACAGGCGGCATTAAAACTGATGTGGACACCAGCATCATCACTCTGGCTGCTGTCAACGACGCTCCCATCAATACCTTGCCTACAACGTTTAACGGCAGTAGCAGTGCGCCAGTGGTGTTGTCAGGTCTCGCCGTCTCAGATGTTGATGCTGGGGCAGCAGCTGTTATCACCACCACCTTGAGCGTCAACGCCGGCACGCTGGCCGCCATATCGGGCGGCGGCGTTGCCGTCACCAACAGCGGTACGGCTTCTTTGACGCTGAGCGGTACTGTGGCCAACATCAATGCCTTTCTGCTAGCTACGGCTCCCACGTTCTCGTCTACCTCATCGGCCACCTTGACCATGCTGACCAATGACGGCGGCAACACGGGATCGGGCGGTATCAAAACCGACAGCGACACCAGCGCCATCACCATCGTTGCCGGGCCGGTGGTTGATTTGAATTCTGGCCAAGTGGTAACGACTGCTGGGCCGACCGCGACGCTGTCGGTAGCCACCACATCGAACCTGGTTGCTGCGAATGGTTTTGGCGTAGCGGCATCAACCGGACTTGCCAATCAAACTTTACCCACGTCGTGGACTGAAACTGGGAGCAATACGGCTGACGGGGTCATGAGCGCGGTGACTGGCACCACTGACTACCGATATCAAATAACACGTGCCAGGGCGTCAGGCAGCAATTTGTTTCTTAACCAGGCTATAACTGTTCCGGCTGATACGCCGCTGACCAGTGTGATCACGACGACGTCAACCGCAACAAGCACAGCAGTTACGACAACAGCAACGTCAACCACCAACAGATTGACGTCCGTCAGCTTTGACATGTGGGTTCTGAACGACCAAAATGGCACGGGTGACTTTATTGTTTCTTATAACGGTGTTAACTATGCAACATTGACGACAGCGGGAAATTTGCAAACCATTGGTACGCCAGGCGCCATAACGACCCTTGCAAGCGCTGCTGGCTTAAACAGTGCCACGGTAACGTACAACGGCACTTTCCAGTCACGTGACGGCCTCGCTAGCACCGCAGGCACACCGACAACCGTTACCATTACCTTTGCTACCCCGTTGTCTGTGAGTGGCAACCTGTCTTTTACCTATGTTAGTGCTGGCAGGGACAACATCACGCTTGACAATATTCAAGCGATGAACACGGCAACCCCTACGCAAACGGTGACTACCGTCACCACTTCAGTAGATGCCGATTACAACTGGACAGCCACTTACGCTGAAAACGGCGCTGCGGTTTCCATTGCCAATGCCGCCAGCTCGATATTCGATGGTGGCAACGCCAACATGGCGGGTGCAACCATCGTACTGACCAACCCGGTAGCGGGTGACCGCCTGCTGGTGAATGGATCAACCGCGCTGAGCGGCTCAACTGGCTTAGGCTCGATTAACTGGACGCGAAGCGCCGACAACGCCAGCGTGACGTTGTCGGGCACGGGTACCAAGGCACAGTATGCGGATGCGATTGAGCTGGTCAAGTTTGACAACACCACCGAGAACCCAACCACAGTGGCGCGCACCATCAATGTCACGGCCACCAATGGTTCGGCCGTATCAAACACTGCCGTCACCACCATCACCGTGACCGTCAACAACGATGCGCCCGTAGCCGTGGCCGACACGGCACTGATCGAAACGAGCACACCAGGTTCTGGCAATGTATTGACCAACGATACCGATGTGGATGCGGGCGACACAAAAGCGGTCACCACCTTCACAGTTGCTGGCGTGGCAGGTACTTTCACGGCCACCGCTGGCGGTGCGTCGGTGGTGATACCTTTGCAAGGCACTTTGGTATTAAAAACCGACGGCAGCTACACCTTTAACCCGGTGACCGGCTACAACGGCACGGTGAACACCATCAGCTACACCATGCGCGACACCGCTGGGCTGACCGCCAACAGCACCCTCGTCATCACGGTAACGCACATCAACGTCGCGCCCACCAACACCTTGCCAGTCAGCTTCACCACAGGTGAAGACAGCAGCCTGAGTTTGGCGGGCTTGAGTATTGCCGACGCTGATGCAGTAACGGGCAACATGACCGTGACCCTGAGCGTGCCGCAAGGTAGCCTGACCGCTACGGCGGGCGGCGGCGTAGCAGTAGATAACTCGGTTGCCGGTACGCTGGTACTAACTGGCACGCGGGACAATATCAATACTTTCCTTGGATCTGCCGCTACGCGCCCCAGCTATGTACCCGTGGCCGACTTTTACGGCACGGTGCAGCTCACCATGCTCACCAGCGACCTGGGCAACCTGGGCGCGGGTGGCATAAAGACCGACAGCGATGTCAGCACCATCACCGTCACCGCGGTGGCCGACATCACCGCAGATGCGCTGACCACCACCGAAAGTACAGCTGTTACGGCCAACCTGATCACCGGTACCAACGGTGCCACGGCTGACACCTTTGCCAGCCCAGGCAAAACCTTGACCTATGTGACCCAGGGTGCCAATGGCAGCGTGACCTTTTCCGCCAACGGCACCGTCACCTACACGCCCACGCTGGACTACACCGGGCTAGACAGCTTTAGCTACACCGTCACCTCCGGCGGCGTCACCGAGACGGCCACCGTGAACGTGAATGTTCAAGCCGTCAATACCGCGCCGACCAACACACTCCCGACTACCTTCGCCACCGACGAAGACACCGCCCTGAACCTGACAGGCCTGAGCATTGCCGACCCTGATGCGGCTGCGGGCAACGTCACAGTGACACTGAGCGTCCCCACGGGCACTTTGACCGCCACCACCGATGGCACCGTTACGGTGGCAGGCACGGGCACAGGCAGCCTGCTGCTGACCGGCACCGTGGACGATATCAACGCCTATTTGGCCGGGGCCTATAGCCCTAATTACAACCCGGCGTTCAACTTCAGCGGCAATGTGACGCTGACCATGACCACCAGCGATGGTGGCAACACGGGCGTGGGCGGCGTGCTGACCGATGCAGACACCAGCACCATCACCGTGCTGGCCGTCAACGACGCGCCGCTGAACAACCTGCCCGGCAACTTCATCACCAACGAAGACACCAGCGTAGGGCTGGGCGGCATCAGCATATTTGACTTTGACTCATTAACGGGCACGATGACGGTCACCTTCAGTGTCCCGGTGGGCACGGGTACGCTCTTCGCAACGACGCTGGCTGGCGACCCCGTCAGCGTAGCGGGAACGGGCACCACAAGCCTGACGCTGACAGGCAGCCAAACCGACATCAACGCGTATTTGGCCAGCGCCTCTGTGCCTGGCTTTGCACCCGCCACCAACTTTAACGGCGATGTCATCTTGACCATGGTCACCAGCGATGGCGGTAACGTGGGCAGTGGCGGCATTTTGCTTGCTGCAGACGAAAGCACCATCACGATCACCGCAGTCAACGACGCCCCCGTGGCCGTGGCCGATGTGGGTGCTGTGAACGGCGGCGCCACCTTGACCAGAACAGCAACTAGCGGCGTGATCCAGGGCGCACCGGGTGCAGATACCGATGTAGACAACGCCACCAACACACTGCTGGTCAGCGGCGCAAGGGCAGGCGCCGGGGCTGTGACCCAAGGCGTTGGTGTTGGCATATCGCTGGCTGGCACACTGGGCCATTTGACATTGAGCGCAGACGGCAGCTACACCTATGTTGCCGATACCGCAACCAGCTTGGCGGTGGGTGCACAGGGTACCGATACCTTCACCTACACCGTGATTGACCCGAATTCTGGCATCTCCAACACCACCACGCTGAGCATCACCGTCACGGGTGCCAATGTGGCCCCCGTCGTGTCCAGTACCAGCATCAGCGTGAATGAGGAGTCGCTTCGCGCCCCGCTGGCCTTGCTGGCACCTACCGATGCCGATGGCAACGCCTTGACCATCGCTGTCAGCGCACTGCCCAGCGTGGGCACGCTGACTTTGGCCAGCGGCGCGGCTGTGACAGTTGGCCAATCACTCACATCCACACAATTGGCTGGCTTGCTGTTTGATGCACCGCTGGATTTGTTAACCACCACCGTCACCAGTTTTAACTACAGTGTCAATGACGGTAGAGTCACGGTGCTGGGCAGCACAACGATTACCGTCAACCCGATCAACGATGCGCCGGTAGTCTCCAGCAACACCATCACGGTGAACGAAGAGTCCCTCAACACTGCGCTGGGCTTGACCGCACCGACCGACATCGACGGCAACAGCTTGACCATCACCGTCACCGCGCTGCCCAGCGTGGGCACGGTCACTTTGGCCAACGGCGCGCCTGTGACGCTGAACCAGGCGCTGACAGCAACGCAATTGGCCGGCCTGCGGTTTAACGCACCCCTGGATTTGCTCACCAACACCACCAGCGCTTTCAGCTACAGCGTGTTCGACGGCACGACCACCGTTGTGGGCAGCACCAACATCACCGTGAACACCGTGAACGACGCACCCGTCAACAGCGTGCCCGCAATTTACAGCACCAATGAAGACATCAGCGTTGTGCTAAGTGGTTTGCAAATTAGCGATGTGGATTCTGCTGGTACTGTCACCGTCACCCTAAGCGTGCCAATTGGGAATGGCACTATTGTTGCGTCCGGCGCGGGTGGCGTTACGGTGACTGGCGCTGGCACCAACAGCATAGTCTTGAGTGGCAGTGTTGCTCAGATCAACAGCTACCTGAGCACGGCTCTGAGCACGCCTGCGTACACGCCCGCAAACAATGCCAGCGGTGCAGTGACGCTGACCATGTTGACTAATGACGGCTCGGGCGTGGCCTTGACCAATACCGACACAGACACGGTCACCATTAACGTGGCCGCAGTAAGCGACGCGCCGACAGCCTCAAGCATTGCTGTGACGATTCTGGAAGACGCCTCTACTGTAGTGACCGCTGCCAACTTTGGTTTTGCGGATGCAAGTGACGCACCCGCCAACACCTTACTGAACGTGATTGTCACCACCCTGCCGCCAGTCACAGAGGGTGTGTACCGGCTCAACGGCGTGGCTATTACCAACACGCAAGTCATCAGTGTGGTGGACATCAACGCCGGGTTGTTGACCTTCACGCCTGCGCTCAACGTCAACGGCACAAGCTTGGGCGCGCTGAGCTTTCGCGTGCAAGACAATGGCGGCACGGCCAATGGCGGGGTGGACACCTCATTAATAGCCAACACGCTCAGTTTTAATGTCACAGTGGTCAACGACTTGGTATCAGTGACTGGCCTAGATGGCTTCGCGGCAGGTATCGATGCGCAGGTTAAGGAAAGCGATTTAAGCACGGGCAGCACCGCCGCAGGCACGGGCGAGACAGCGACAGGCACGTTTAACCTGAGCCCGTCTAACGCGCTGGCCTCGTTCACCCTGGGCACTGATCCAACCCTCATCACACTGGCGCAATTGAGCGCCAGTGGCACGACCTCCATTACGCGTAATGGCAGCAATGGCACCTTGACCATCAATAGCTACAACACCTCAACGGGGGTGGTGAGTTACAGCTACGTTTTGACCAGGGCACCGACTTCTGCGGCAGCTACAGTCAACGACAGCTTTGCCATTGTCACCACCGACGTGGATGGCGACACACTGGCTTCGGCTATCGCATTCAATATCCTAGACGATGTGCCTGTGGCTAATGCCGATGTGGATGAGGCGATAAACATCCCTGGCAACCGCAGCAGCATTGCATCAGGTAACGTGGTAACAGGCATAGACCGGCTTATCAATCCAGACCCCAACAGCGCCGATGGTATTGTTGATCTGGTCGGGGCTGACACCGCATCGGTTACAGGCGTAGCCGTTGGCGCTGGCACGCTAACCGTGATTACTACAGGTGCGACCGTGTCGGTATCCGGAACAGGCACTGATGATTTAGGAACACTTGCCCTTAACTCCAATGGCAGTTACACCTATACACCCAATACCAGCAATATCAGGGTTTCTGGATTGCGGTTTAATCAAACGCTCACAGATACCTTCACCTACGAAATCACCGATGGTGACGGTGATAAAGCCACCACCACACTGACGATTACCATCGTAGGTACACCCAGTATCATCGCCTTGAACGATGGCAGCGTTGCAGGCACCGACAGCAGCGTGCTGGAGTCTGATTTGTCTGTGGGCAGTAATGCCGCAGGGTTGGGCGAGACCGTGATAGGCAGCTTTTTTCTGGTAGCACCGCTTGGAGTAACGTCATTCACGATTGATCCAGCAGGAATCACACCCGCTACAACGCTGAGCTTGGCGCAATTGAACGCGCTGACCTCGTTAGCACCCACTACCATCAATACTGGCAATGGTACGCTCCTCCTTACAGGCTTTAACGCAAGCATCGGCGAGCTAACTTACCAATATACCCTGACAACAGCGCCAAGCTCCGCATCGCCTGTAAGTGATGACTTTCAGGTGTCGCTGATAGATGATGCGACCACAGATACCAGCACTGGCCCTGCAAAATTTTTGCGTATCGCCATCGTTGACGATGCCCCTGTGGCGGTTGCAGATGCCAACGCATTGACCGAGGGCACCAGCGCTACGGCCAGCAGCCCGGCAACGGGCAATGTGTTTAACAACCTCGTGTTGACTTCAGACCGGATCGGTGCTGACGGCGCTGCTGCGGGTGGCCCCGTCACTGCATTTACCAATAGCGCTCTAACCAGTGGAACCATCGGCTCAGCCCTCACAGGCAGTTACGGCGATCTGACTCTGAACGCGGACGGTAGTTACGGCTACGTGGTGAATGACGCTCTTAGCGCCGTCAATACCTTGCAGGTAGGCCAGTCGTTACTGGACACCTTCGCCTACACCATCACCGATGGCGATGGCAATACCGCTACGGCCACCCTCACGATCACCATCAACGGTGCCAATGATGCGCCGACAGCCACTGCAGACGATGTGAGCACCAGCGAAGAAGCTTCTTTGGTTCTAAACTTGGCAGCGAACGACACCGATGTGGACAGCAGTACGTTAACGGTGCAATCCATCAACGGAAATTTGCTCACACCCGGTACGGCGCAAAGCTTCAGCGTGCCCAACGGCAGCATCGCCGTCAGTGCGGGCGGCGTAGTGACCTTCACGCCCACCACCAACTTCACGGGTCTTGCCGCAGCAACCAGTTTTAGCTACGTCGCGCAAGACGGTAATGGCGCTACCGCCACCGGTACAGTCAACATCGCAGTGACTGCCGTCAACGATGCACCTGTCAACGTGCTGCCTGCAAGCTTCACCACCAACGAAGACATCAGCGTATCGTTGAGCGGTTTGCAAATCAGCGACGTGGATGCGGGTGCGGGCAACGTGACGGTTACTTTAAGTGTGCCTGGTGGCAGCGGCAGCATCACGGCCGCCGACGCTGGCGGCGTCACAGTCACAGGCAGTGGCGGCTCCAGCATCGTATTGACTGGCAGCGTTGCTCAGATCAACGCCTACCTGGGTACGCTGCTTAGCACTCCGGTGTACGCCCCCGCAACCAACGCCAACGGTGCCGTCACCTTCACTATGGTCACCAATGACGGCGGTAACACGGGCATCGACCCAGGCCTGACAGGCACTGCCGCATCAGAGGCTGACACCGATACAGTCACCATCAACATCACCCCCGTGGACGATGTACCCACCGCCACGCTCACGCAAAACGCAGCAAACGACACGGGCAACTCCAGCACCGACAGCCTCACCAGCAACCCCAGCCCAGCCATCAACGGCACTGGCGCACCCGGCGACATCATTAAGCTATTCGATTTAAACGGTATTGAGGTAGGTTCAGCCATAGTCAGTGCCACTGGCACTTGGAGCATTGACCCTGTTGCGAACTATTTAAGCGAAGGCTTGAATAATTTGACGGTAACCGCCACAGATGCTAACGGGAATGTTGGGGCGGCAGTACCTGTGCCTGTGACGTTAGACACGCTGCGCCCGAGCGCGACTATCGTGGTCGCCGACAACGCACTGCGTGCCGGCGAGAGCAGCCTGGTGACCATCCGCTTCAACGAAGCCG